>CAZTKP010000019.1:0-18561 GCA_964614215.1 uncultured Spirochaetales bacterium
CCTGCGGAGAAATGAATATTGTCTGACTGACAGGAGAGTTCTTACCTATTGAAGCTGTTACGGCACTGTCTGAACACTCTGTAACATTCGGATCGTCTATACATTCTTTTGTATCAGGATCACAAATCTCAAAATCACCACACTCATCATCATTCTCACAGGTGATAACGTCATTATCTCCACCACAAGGATTGAGATTAATCTTCTCTGCATCTGTTACACAGGCTGAATTTTCAATAGTAAGTCTTACAGGAAGTCCCAGATTTGTTCTGTATGTCGGAAAACCTGTGGTGTCTATAGTTGCTACATTTTCAAGAACTGCCTTTTTATCTGTTCCTCCTGAAACTGTAGCTTTAAATCTTACAATAATAAAATTCTCACAGGAAAGATAATCGTCATCCGCTTCACAGAAATCAATGGTATCCGCCACTTTAAATCCGGAAACTAACGGGAACTCACCATCGCCCTGATCCGGGATCCTCATCCATTTCTTTGCTATTTTAAACTTAGTACCGTCGATCTCCTTAACTTCAAATTCGTTTGCGTATTCCGTTGAACCCGGAACATAATCCATTCCTGTGGGAATTGTATCCTTTACAACTACAGGAGGAGTAATATCATCGCCCCAGTTCTGAACTCTAATAGCGAAGGTATGCTCACCTTTCTCACACCATTTTCCATCAACGTTTGCCGGAGTACATGCCACTTTTTCATCCTGGCCGGGAATATCGAACATAGGAGCCTTGGTATCAACAGATACAACCATCATATTGGTAATAACCTGGTCCTGATTAGCTCCGACTCTCAATGCTATTCTCTGTCCACCCTTGTTAAAATGGGCGGCATAACTTCCGTCTGTTGAAGAATCCATAACAAAAGTATCAACATCCATTGCATATTCAATATTTTCATAATCCCAGACAGGAGGTGTTCCGCCTATACATGTCGGTTCCGTGTCGGCCCATCCGTATACTGAAGAGATCGAATTGTAGATCTCTGTATAGAAAAGGGTGTTGATACCGTCAGTTTTCTGAGCTTCAGGGTTACAGGTATTGCTGATAAGAAGCCAGCCCACCTGATCTCCCTGCACCTGAAGACCTTCAGGGATTGCAGGTCCGCCATTAGGATTATCAAGATTTGCAAGATTCGGGTCTCCTTCGTGAGTAATAAGCGTAAGCCTTACCTCAGGATCTGTCGGGAACTCGAATCCAGTGACATTGATCTCACTCTCTTCATGCCAGTAGTTTTTAAATCCGTCATAGAAGTAGATCTTTTTAGGACTTATCTCTGTAGAAGTATAAACAATAACAAGTGCCCAGCCTGACACCATTTCTGTTGAACTCATATAACTGGAATCAGAGGCACAGGTGAGACCTGAAACATTGTAATCACCGAAAAGAGAATATCCGTCATACTCCAGACCGAGATCACGACCTTTGTCGTGAATTGTCTTAAAAAACTCAGTCACATCAACTCTGTATGTAAAGTAACTGTGGGTAGGAGTATCAAGATCCCTGAATGCATCGAACTCGAAATCGGCACTTTCAGTGATCTTGTAGGCCTTTTTAGCTTTAATTGTCTCATTAACCGATATCTGACCGTCTGCAGAACTATACATCAGCATGACTTCATTGTCCGTAGGATCATTAATGTTGGCCACAGGCACGGCTCCCGCCCAGATAAGGAAAGCTCTTTCAACGTAAGCATCTCCCGGCACATGGGTAATATCCATAGAATATGTGGAACCTGTTGACTCGCTGACACATGCGTCAGCCTGAGGATTATTTCCGTCTGCCTGTAAATTTTCAAGGAGTGTCTTGAACATTACATGGTAACCGTAAGCTCCATCCTCCCACTTAAGCTCCTCATCCCGATATTTTGAAACATCGGGCCCAAGTGTTCCGGCAATTAAAAATGCAGGAATAAACAGTAATGTGATAAGTTTTGCGATCTTTCTGTACATTGTACACCTCAAAATAATGTTGTAAGTATCAAATTAACCAACTTAATCTATAATAAACGAACATTTATTTTTGTCAATCCATAAAAAATTAATCAAATATGATCAAAGCACAGCCGCCATCATCATCTGAAACAGGAGTCTTACTGGGATCCAGTCTGCAGCCGTCATCCGTTTCATCACAGTCATAACGAAAATCTTCTGTACTTATCGTAACACCGACAACTGTCTCCGGTGCTGAAAGCTGCACATCACCGTTTTTTGAAATGTAGAACTGTGTCACCTGACCGCTGTAGAATTCGAGCTCTGCTTCCACCACCATGAACATCTCCTCACCTTTCTTTAAGGAAACTGTTCCCGAAGGAAATGAAAGGAGAGCCTGACTTGACAAAGCTTCCGGAATAAATTCCGCCAGTTTTGAATCACCTTTACCATCGTTATTATCATCAGAATAAACCGTTATTCTTTTCACACCGTTTCCATAAGAAACAGCTGTCCCTTCAAGTCTGAAATTGAGAGCCTTCACCTCATTATCCTTATCAAGAGCCTTCGCTCTCAGGTGCATGATAGTGTGAGTATCGTTCATATCCATCCACACCGGTGCCTCTGGAAAATATTTTCCTGAAGCAAGCAGAAAATGGCCTGTATCCGGCTCAAAACCGAACATTGGCAGACTGACACTTTGGGGGACTGATGCAAGCACTACATCTCCGGCATTTGATATATCAGCCAGTGGTTCGTTAGTTGTTGAATAAGGATTGAACTCTATGCCGAATTCCCAGACTGTGTTCAGATCTGCATCTACAGTGAAACTGCCGACAACAAGAAAATTCTCTACCTTATTCATCTCGTATGCCGCTTTTGTCTGGTCAAAAACAAGCTGGGGTCTGTTGATCTGTTCTGAAACATCAGTTGCCACAACTTCTTCAGATGAATCAAAAGCCCCGTTGCCATTTGCATCGTAAACAAGTTTTATATCTGAGGCTTGCACCTTTGTACTTGAAACTATTGTCTTTAAGTTCAACTCCTTAAAAAGGTAGTATTTTCCATCCGCACCCCCGTGTACGGCTTCCACTGAGATCTGACCGAGCACAAGGTCTGTCGCGGGATATTCAACATAAATCCTGTTCGAACCTAAAGCATTTGGAGAATTTTCCCCTTTATTTACCGTAACTGCGGCATAGGTGGAATATTTAGACGGATCTATTTTACAAGTGCTGTCACTGCACTTCATCCCTTTGGAGCAATCTGCTTCCGTTTCACATTCCCATGCAGCAAAAACAGATAGAGGTAAAACAAATACAAAAATAGCAAAAATTATTTTTTTCATAGATATCTCCAGTAAATCGACACAACACTCGCAGGATACTAACTAAGAGTTTTATTTTTGTCAAAAAAGAGTAGAATTTTTCTTATTTAAGACTGTTTCCTTGACAGGTAAAGACTTCCAAGCATAGCAGAAAGAAGAAGAACAATAAGGATACCTGATGCAGCATTGTCTCTGGATCCGACTGAAACCACCGAACAGCTGCAACCTTCAGGATCATCCGGCTCAGGAATGGCACAGTTCGGATCACCCGGTTTACACTCATAAATGAATGCCTTCGATTTAATCGGCAGTTCAACAGTATCAACAGAGTTGTCCGAAAGACTTATTTTTGATATTTCAATTTTAGCAGCCATAGGATCTTCACCTTCAGGTGTCGAAACCATGTTAAGCTTCAGGTTGACAACAAGATATTTTTCCTCACCTGCCAGATAGGTAATATTCTGAAGAAAATCCTTAAACTCAATCGAAGTTGTTATCGTATCGAACTCTGTGATCTCGGCGACTTTAACGTTACCGACACCATCTTTGCTGGAATCAAGGTAAAGTGAGATCGCTTCAATTCCATTCTTTTCGCCGAACTTCACATATCCTCCTGAAACAGGAGTCTTGATCTTAATAGATTCAATTGTATTGGCTTTGGTAAGTGCCTTTGTTCTTATCTGAAGAACCGGGATATCTCCTGTCATCTCTTCCAGTGAAGGTACGGGAGGATCATTAGGACCGATCGTAGCCACGAAAAAATCCCCTGTAGGTTCAAGCATATATGAAGCAAATTCTACATCGTTTGCCTCAACAAAGGCTGTCCCAAGGTCACTTATTTCAATAGAAGTTGCTGATTCAAGATAAAAATGGAACGTTGTTCCTTTATTCACTTTTTCCTCAGAATAATCAACATTTGTCCTGACAATAAAATAGTTGAGCTCTTCTCCGGTGATCTTTTTAAGTCCAAGGCCCTCATTGGTTTCATCCTCTGGCACAGGAACAAAAAATTTCACATAATTATCTGTAATGTCACCTTTAGAAAGCACAGTATCCGTTGCATCAACTACACCGTTACCATCTTTATCGTGAATCAGCTCCAGGTCTGTGAACTGGAAGTAGTTGTCACCGTCCTTGTCAACATGAACTGTAACTGCATCAAGATTGTAGAACTTATCCTTCGTACAGTTAGAAACCTGAACTGTAAACTGTCCTACGACAAGAGGCTGCTTGTTATTATCTTTGGGAATTACAATTTCTGAACCCTCGGAGATGGGCGAATTTTTACCAATGTCAAAAGCTGCAGTTGAATTAAGACAAGTCTTGGCAGGATCGTTTTCGCACTCACTATTTTCGTTGCAAATATATCCGTCCGGACATGGGTTTGATTCATCACATTTCTTCTCCTCTCTCTCTCCTCCACACATCAATTTCGTTGCAGTCTTACACTGTGTATCGGGAACACATGTCGTCGGAGCAAGTTTCAACGGATAGGATCTGTTACTTTTGTAAGGTTCCTCGCTCTTGTCATCAGAAATAACTGCAATGTTCTCAAACACATAGTTCTTTGAAGTTCCTGTTTTCGGCTTTACTTTATATCTCACCATGATCGTATCGGAACATGCCCATGCATCCTGATCACAGTTTGCCATCTTGGCGGCTATCTTGTATCCGTCACCGGAAAGCGGGAAAACACCGCCGGCCTTATCCTGGATCACTTCCCAGTCATCATACGTATCATCTGCAGCAGAAGCACCCTTAACCAGATGTGTGGCGTATTCAGTAGAACCCGGGACATACTCAAGGTTGCCGTCAAGTTCATCTGAAACAACAACGTTCTCTGCATCCTCATCTCCCCAGTTCTGGATCTTGATCATGTAGTAGAACTCTCTGAAACCGGTTGTTTCCTCACAGTAATAATCTGCGACTTTTCCCTCATCTGTTGAAGGACATCCGCAGAAATGTTTCTCTCTGTTGTTTGGAAAATTCCATTTTGATTTTGTGGGATCACTTGCTTCTTCAGGAATATCGAAGTTCGAGCCCTTATTGTCAACAGAAAGAACCATGAAGTTCGTAAAAATAGCATCCTGATTAACGGAAAGGGTGATCTCCATCCCGGTGTTTCCTTTTTTAAGATGCTCCTGAAGATTGATGTTCTCCTCACTGTTAAGAAGGAAGGTATCGACATCGATACCGAAATTTACAGTTGCATCTTCCGGACCTGAGACACACTGAGTCTGATTTGTATCCTCTGCATCCGGATCCCAGTTAACAACAGATGAAATAGAGTTGAACACCTCAACATAGTTGCCCTGCATGGGATTACATTCGTTATAAAGCCTGAAAAGACTTGTGGCACCTTCGCCCTGAAGGAAAATACCTTCTGCAGGAAGTTTTGTGTCAACAAGCTTAGGATCACCTTCCGCGATCATTGAGGTGAGTCTGACAACAGGATACTTGGGAAGTTCAAAACCGCTAACTTCCGCAACTGATTTATCTCCCTGAACAAAAGCCAGTCCGTTGTAGAGATAGATCTTCTTAGGTCTGATATTTGAAGAACGGTAAACAAAGAAAACAGCCCAGGCACTTACCATTGTCGTCTTACATCTGTAGTTGTCATGCTCCGTGCAATCAAGACCACTGAAAGTATAGTCACCGTAGTACATTCCCTCTTCGGTATTTCCTGCTTCGGCGTTCTTCGTTTTTATATTATCGAAAAAATCCGTAATATCGACTCTGTACGTAAAATATCCAAGTGTCTGATCATTTTCAATTGACCCGTTTGTTGTTTCAGAACAACCCACTTCAACATCATCAGTAAATTTCATTCCTTCAAATTCAAAACTTGCGCTCGTAGAATCTTCCGGAAGAAGTTTTCCATTTCCTGCTCCGTCATCGGCACCGACTATCTCTGCATCATGACTTACTCCGGACTCTCCAACCTGAGCAAAACTAAGATTTACAGTATTGTCTGTCGGGCTATCAATTTTTGAAGGATCCACAGCTCCCATCCATACGATATAAGCCTTTTCTATAATAGCGTCTGTAGGAATATGAAAATCAGTAAGAGTAAAAGAACTGGAATCGACACAGGTATCTCCCTGCGGATTTTCAGGATCATCTCCGAACATTACGATCTGGTCATCTATATTGGAGTTGAACATAACAAAAAAGTCCTGTCCACCGTCTTCCCAGCTTTCCGCCGGCTCTCCTCCGATCATGTTGCCATATATCTCGGCACTGAGACCTGCAAATGACAGAATACAGAGAACAAGCACAAATAATTTAAACCTCAACATAAATCCTCCTTCCAGTAAAATTACTTTTATTTATTAGCACAACACGTTAATCCAACACATTAACCTCAAATTAGTGAATTTTAATGATAATTGATAAAAAAATCAAGTGAAAATCAACGGGATGTATAAACTTCGAGACCTTTTTTCAGAATGTTCATAGCCTTCTCTGTCTTTTCGCGATTAAGAACAAAAGCTATTCTGGCTTCGTTCTTTCCAAGTCCCGGAGTTGAATAAAAACCGGCTGCCGGAGCAAGCATAACAGTTTCATTATCAACATCAAAGTCTGTGAGAAGCCAGATAACAAAGTCCTCTGCATTTTCAACCGGAAGCTTTATAACAACATAAAAAGCACCTTCCGGAACTCTGTACTCTACACCTTCCATGTCCTTGAGAGCTGAGACAACAATATCTCTTCTCTGCCTGTATTCTGCAAGGATCTGAGCGTAATATTCATCTGTAAGATCAGCGGTTTTTACCGCCATGAGCTGATCGATAGTAGGAGGACAGAGTCTTGCCTGACCATAAGCCAGAGCAGCCTTCATTATCTCCATATTGAAACTTAAGAAAGCACCTATTCTGGCTCCGCATGAAGAGAATCTTTTTGAGATACTGTCCATAACCACAACACGGTCACGGGCCTCTTCAAAATCCAGAAGACTCACATGCTTTTCCCCGCTGAAAATGAACTCTCTGTAAACTTCGTCTGCAAAGATGAAAATATCTTTTTCAATAGCAAGATCAACTATCTTTTTCAGCTCTTCTTTCGAATAAACCTTTCCTGTCGGATTGTTGGGATTGCATATCATTATCGCACGGGTCTTTTCCGAAACGAGCTTCGCCATCTCTTCAACTGGAGGAATCTCCCAATTATTATCAAGAGTTGTCGTCAAAGGGACGATCTTCACACCTGCGGCGATGGCAAATCCGTTATAGTTCGTGTAGAAAGGTTCAGGGATAATAACCTCGTCGCCCGGATCAAGACAGACCGTAAAGGCCATCGTGATAGCTTCACTGCCGCCTGTTGTGACAATTACATTCTCTCTTTCGATGTTGATACCGTGTCTGGCATAGTATCTGATCAGCGCATCCTGATACTGTGGAATTCCCTGACTCGGACCGTAGCCGATAACTTTGGTACCGATATTCTCAAGCACTTTTAGCATCTCCGGCGGTGTCTCGATGTCCGGCTGACCGATGTTAAGGTGATGAACCGTTTTTCCCAGTGCCTGGGCCTGATCATCATAAGGTTTAAGCTTTCTGATCGGTGAAGGAGGAAGAGTCGCTCCTCTGGTAGAAATCTTTCTCATATCTTTGTCTCCATAATTAAAATAAAAAACATCCAAACCTTCGGGAATATGTCTCATTGGAATTTGAAAATCAAGAAAAGAATGACTTTATTTCTGATCTTTTCCTTTAGGAAATATGGCGACCTTTCTCAGAAGAATGCTCTTTTCGCTGTCAGAACCTTTTGCAACGAATGAAATGTCGTTGACCTTGTCCTCAAGAGTTATTTTCACGGTATCTTTCAGAGGTGTCCTGCCATCAAGCCTCTTATAGTAGATCTTGCTGTCGTTAACATAGAGAAAGACATCCCGCACATTATCCGGAGAAGCTTCAAAACTTACGGAGAGCTTTCCATCTTCATCAATTACAGGCGAGGCATCGAATTTTACTGACGGCATTTTTATTGAATAAAGCTTTTCCGTCTTCTTAAGATCCGCTTTTTTATCCGCAGGTTTAAGTTCTTTTGCCCAGAGACCGTTATCAAGAAGCACCATTTCTCCGCAGATACCCTGTGATCCGGCAACTGAGTCATTTAAAACTTTAAGTACGCCTTCTTTTCCTTCAACAGATGCAAAAAGCATAGTATTTTCAGGAACCGCATACATCTTTTTATCTTCCCTGAACTTGCAGATAACAGCTCCTTTTTTTATGGGCACAGAAAAACCTGCTGAATATTTGGTCTTGTAATCATAGATAGTAAAGGTCAGCTTTATTTCCTCAAGCTGTTTCTGGGTAATACTGCTTGTCTTGAAAGTGAAAACGCCTTCTTTTTCCTCTCCAGGCTTTATCTCAACAGGCATCGTGCCGTTTTCAATAAAAAGTTCTTTGGAGTTGTTGTTGTTTATTATCATCGCTCTGCCATCAAGAAGAGCGCCCTTCCCTACATTTTTCATATTAATATGAAGAGATATTTCCTCGTCCGGCTCTACAACACCGTTCCTGCCGCCTTTGTGCTCCACAGCGAACATGGAAAAAACAAGGTCCGGTCTTTTTACAGGGATAGTTTCAACGAAGATCTCCTCCGTTTTAAAAGCTTTATCCGGTTTTCCTGCATAAAGTTTTAACCTGCCCTTACTTTTCATCCAGGGAATAGACTCCGGCAGCTTGATACTGACAGACCTTGTCACCTTGCCTTTAAAAGTCCCGAACGGGATCTCCACTCTTCTCAGATAAGGAATATCTGTCTCAAGAATACCTATGAGATTCTCTATCGTTTCAGGATATTCAGCTTCAAACTCAAGCTTGTTGACCTTACCGCCCTCAAGCTTGCTGCTGCTGATAAGTTTCGCCTTGACAGACTCTGCATCTACATTTCCCAGTTTCATCAGTTTTTTCCAGGGAACGCCTATTTCCTGAAGTTTGGCAACTATCTGATTCCATTCAAGGTCTTTGATATCCTGAGCAGCTGAGATCGTATTCTTCTTTCCACCGAAAGTCTGCTGAAGAGCTTTAATGACTATTTCTATTTCCTCGTCACTTTTATAGACACCGACTTTCTCCTTTTTCCGTTCCTTGATCAACTGTTCAACATCCTTATAAGGCTTGTGATATCTGATCGTCAGAACAGGTTTTTCCTTCTTTTTGGGAATATACTCACTTACAATATGTTCCTTCAGATCAGCTTCTTTTAGAACATCGTCATCGGTATCGAATATGCTTATTTTCTTTTCATGAATAAATGCCGGCTGAAGTTCCACATCCGGTGTAATTCCGACGGACTGGATAGAGATGTTCCCGGGAGTTAGATACTGTGCGATCGTCAGTTTAATTCCACCGCCGCCCGGAATTCTGAAAAGGTTCTGAACACTTCCTTTTCCAAAACTTTTTCTGCCGAAAACTGTTGCTCTTCCGTTCTTTTTAAGCGCCGCTGTAACGATCTCCGCAGCGGAAGCAGTTCCTGCATTTATCATAACGACTATCGGAATATCCAGAATATCCGAATCCTCCCTCTTAGCCTCATTGACCTCTCTTTCATCCTCTCCTACCGTTGAAACGATAACTCCTCTCTGCAGAAAAAGGTCACTGATCTTGATAGCCTGAGAAAGCAGACCTCCGGAGTTGTTACGCATATCCAGAATAAGTGCCTTCATTCCGTCCTTTTTGAGATCATCAAGAGCTTTCAGCATCGCCGGATATGTGTTTTCCATAAACCCTGTTAATTTAATGTATCCGATACCGGGCTGAGGCATCGACGGAATAACGGATTCGATCTTTATTTCCGCTCTTGTTATTGTAAATTTTATAAGATCGGGAACACCTTCTCTTCTCACCATGATCGTAACATCTGTCCCCGGATCTCCCCGCATTCTGTCAACAGCCTGATTAAGGGTCATGTTAACTGCCGATTCGTCATCTATCTGGACAATTACGTCGTTAGATTCGACCCCGGCTTTCATAGCCGGCGTATCATTTATGGGTGACACAACAACTATCTCGCCGTCATCATTCGTGCTTATTACTATTCCCAAACCGCCGAATTTACCGCCGGTGCTGTCTGTGAATTCTTCAAAATCCTTAGGCGTGAAAATATATGAGTGCGGATCAAGCTTTCTTAAGATACCGTTTACAGCAATATACTCAATATCGGTCATCTTCATCGGATATACCGGCTTATAGTTTTTCTCAATAAATCCATAAACTTGCTTCAGAATATAGGTTACATCATAGATATCCCGGATCCTTAATGCTTCCGCCTTAAACTTTTTGTTGTATATCTGAATAGCTACGCATCTTTTGTCCGGATCATATTTTATCAGGATCTCGTTAAGCTGATCATTGATCGCCTCCAGACCCTCGACAAGGAGTTCCGAAGCCTTTATCTTCGATTTGTTGAGATACCTGTTCTTTACAGCCCTCAGAGCATAGATGGTGACCTCTCCCTGAGATATGGAATACTCATTGGAAGCAGAGAATAGTCTCTTAAACAGACTGGCATTCAAAACCAGCATAAAAAGAAGAATAACAGCAACGACAGCCTTTCTTTTCATATCACTGACCCCTGTTCTCAAAATGTGATCCCTAAAAATTCCCCTATAATAAAGTCTATCCTTCCCGTTAGAAGGATAATTCTTGAAACGAGAGTATATCCAAAACAGGCTCCTATTGCAACAAGCACATAAAACCTGCCTAAATTACCGACGGCTCTTACTGAATTCGAATAACTGTATCTTCTGCTGAAAAGAAAGACTAAGGTCGAGGCAACTCCCACGACAGAGAAAATGGAATTCAAAGTCAAATCCCATGCCACCATGCCTTTTGAATCAAACACAACAAGAGGGTTGACCGAGGAGAACACCATTCTGTAGACGAATCCTTCGAAATAGACCATCATGTTCAGAGCGGCATAAACAAGAACAAGAAATCCAGCAGGAACAAGGTGGTAGCTGAACTTTCCCTTTTTCTGTGGAAAGAAAACCAGAATACCCGTAAGAACAGGAACTATAAGAAGATGCTGCCCTGCCGCTATATCATCAAAAGCAGGCATCAGTACAGACAGAAGCCAGATACACCCGAAATAGCCTGCCGAAACACCGGTAAAAACAGCTTCCGCAAACTTATAGAAAGGGTTATCTTTATACACTCCCGACAATACTGCTATGGTGAGAAAAGCTGCTATCCATATACTGATATCAGTACTTATGTTCATTCCTTTCCTCTCAGCATTTTACCCAGGTTACCTATGATTATTATCAGAATTACCAGCCACAGGACACCTACGGACGCAAAGAACCTCGTTCCTGACTCAGACTTTTCCATAAGAATATTCTCAAATGAAACTATTCCCTTCATACCCTGGACCAGAGCTGTAACAGAACCTGAATCTGCAAACGGAAGATAGTCGGAGACCAGATCTGAAGAACAGACCGCTATTACAGGAACATCCTTCTTTCTATTAAAAATGGAGTAGAAAACTACTCCGGGAACACCCTCAACTTTACCGGAGGAAAACTCTATTACTGCTGAAAGGTCATCCAGACTGAAAACACCGTTCATAACCGGCTGCGCTCTTAATCTGTTCCCGAAGATATCTTTACGCCTGAAGATCTCGATATCACCTTTCATCATTGCAGCGGCAATAGAACCGCCTGCAAGATATCCCAACTGAATATAGTCCTTCCCGTAAAAATATCCCTGTTTCCTGAAATTCACCTTCGAAATACTCTTCTCAACTGCCAGCGATGTAGATTCTATGCCCTGAGGTATCAGAGAGGCAAAAATGACACCGACCTCTTTTCTGGCAAGTACTGTTATAAGTGAAGAAAGTCCTGTCTCAAGTTCATATCTTCCCTCAGGTCCGTAATTTACCAGAATGAGAACCTTTGAACCGTCAGGAATATTCTTTACACTACGGGCCGCCTTTGCTGCTCCCGGTTTTTCAGGCATATTATGATCCTGTTTAATAAAACCAAGAACTATGACCGCTATCACGATAGCTGTAATTATATATGCCGAAGGCAGTTTGCTGAAAGATCTTTCTCTATTTCCCATCGCCGTTCCTCCAGGGGAAAGATCTCCAGTACCTGCCCATGTACATAAAGATAACACCGGTACCCGTACCTATGGCAAAAGCCTTAAACACCGGTAGAGAAAAGACATTCATGATCCATCCTTCAGACATCGGCCCTTTCCATGAAACAGGAATAAAATTATTTAAGAAAGACTCGACCTGAGGAATAAAACCCAGCATGACAAAAACTGCTGACAGCGTGATCACAGCTGTTGAATACTTTCTAAGGTCAAAATGTCTGTATGCCGATATCACCATAAAAAAGACCAGTATCGCCATAAAAGTGGAAAACAGAGGATCGTAAACATATCTGTATATCCACCTTATTGTTCCCTTCATTCGCGGGCTTACAGAGACTCCCGTTCTCACGAACGCGGCTATTATCTTCCGTCTGGCATCATCGGAAATACCTTCTCCGATCCTGTCAGCATAAGATCCGGAAATAATATCAACGAATTTTTCACTCTTACTTAGAATGCTGTAGATATCGATCATTCCCTGTCCTTCCTCATTTTTATGAACAGGGCTTATCTTTTTTAATTCTCCAGTCAGTATTTCTCCGCTTCCGTCTAAAACCCGGCCATCCAGGCTCAGATCACTAACCTTGTCTGATGTCATCTGCCTGTATGCCCATTTTTTTATCACCTCGACAACAGGGATCATAACATTAACGGTATCCCTGCTTATTCCGGTTACCTTTCTTTTCACCTTCTCCGCATATTCTCTGTCATCATCAAGAATATTTCCCGGTGTTCCCTGATATCTACCTGGATTAATAAGTTCCTGATAATCCTCAACGCTCATACCGGAACTTTTCAGCATTTCATCCGTAGGCACAAAATGACTGCTGATCCTTGTTGCAACAAGAAGTGCCAGTTTCTTTTTCGCCGGAAATCTTTTGAGATACTCATCATCATCCAGAACTATTGCAGTAGTTTCAAGAAGATAGGCAGGATGCTCTCTTACGATGTTGTTGAAAGCGAACCTTTCACTACTGAAATTCACCAGACCGGCAAAGAATGTCAAAACAAACGCAAGGACTGTTACCATAGAATAGAAAGACTGTGAACTAAAGTCTCTGATGCTTACTGCTTCTCTGGCTATAAACCTGTAAAGACCTGCAAAAAGTGCTATTACGACAACTATCTCTCCCCATCTCAGCAAACCGGCGGTAAAATTATCACAGAAAGATGAATAGATCAGAAAGATAATGGAAACAACAGCTACAGGCACTACAGCTTTAAGGATCTTTTCCATCATTGCACACCTGCAAAAAGTGAAATGATGCTTTCAACAAGCCTTTCTATGCCTAACGTTTTAAGAACTGAACCTAAAAGGACAGCACTCGCCACCACTACAAGAAAAAGATAAGCCCCGGAATGCTCAGAGGCTCTTTTTTCATCCTCTCTGCTGTCAAAGATCAGAGATTCTATGGATATCAGAGCATTTCTTTTCAACAGCAGGTCTGTCACTGCCCCTGAAAGCATAGAAGAAAACACGATCTTTCTCTTCTCTTTCCTATCCTTAAAGGAATCCAGAGAAGATTCGGGATTATTTTCCGTTATATGGAAAATGGCCGAACGGGGTACGGCATTCCTTATGATACTTGTCAGAAAAGGTCTCTGCCCGTTTATTAAAAGAACCTTCTTAAAAAGCTTTTCCCTATCTGATCTTACAAATGTCAGGTCATTAAAGTAAGTTGTCATTACATTTTCCTGTCCTTCATCAAGAGATCTATTCAGGAAAGAGCTCACGGCTATATTAACAGGATCACCAATCCAGTCCGAAGAGCTGTGTATAAGAACACTTTTACTGTCCTCTCCGGCCAGGATCTTAATTGTTTCCGAAATTGTTTTTTCCGGCTTGTCAGTCTCATACGTCAGAAACCTGAAAGGGATAAAGCGGGGAGCAAAAAAGGAAAAGACAAGCAGGATAAGAAAAATTATCAGAGCAGTTTCGATCCTGCCGATGAAATATGTTTCCGAGACACATTTCTCCTCAGAAACAAACGGGGTTTCAGAGTTTTTATAAACCTTGATAAAGTAGCAGTTATCCGAATCGGCATTTTCAGAAAAAGTACTCCCGGGAGCAGAGAACTCAAATATATTGACAGGACTTTTTTCATTTTCTTTCCTGAAAAGCTGCACCATCTGAAAATCTTTAATATTAAGCCCTATTGTAACTGTATCTTTCTCTGTTTTTAAAAAAAAGTCTTCAGTTTCAGCTGAAACTGTCAGAGAAAATGTAATTATCAGCAGAAGAAAGCACCATTTTTTCATCAGCTTTTCTCCTTCCTGATATCCACAACAAGATTTTTAGACTTTTTCCCTGTTCTGAGAACAACGACTTTACGCTTCCCTGCAAGAAACGCTGTTCCTTTAAGACGGAGTTCTATAACAGAATCCTCCTTGACCGGGATAGTGTATCTCTTACCCCAGAAAAGCTGAGATGTCTTATCGTTCTCATCACCTCCGATGTAAACCTCCAGAGCTATCTCATCCTTTACAAAATCACCGTCCGGAATAACCAGCCACCCTGAACAGAAATCCTGATCCTCGATCAGTTTTTCCGTAAGTTCCTCAGTTTTTTCCACACTGCTGCTTAAAATAGAACCGCACATTAGAAAAAAACCTGTCCTGTCAAAATAATACTCGATCACACCTCTGACAATATCCGGGTCACTTACAAGGTCCAGAAACTTTTTCACGTCCACTTCTTCTGTCAGAGATATCCCCAGAATACGGTCCGGACGGAAAAAGCTGCTCTGTCTCTTTCTGCCGATCGCAAGAATATCTCGGGCAGTGAACAGATCTCCAGCGACCGAGTTTTCTTCCACAGAAAACTCTCTGTACGAATCGGAAAAATCATCCGGACAGAGATCTTCCGCATTTTTTGAAAGCGCAATGTTCTCGACAACAGGTTTCCCTGATTCCATACGGCACTGACTAAGCACTGAATAATCATCTCTTATCATTGCTGATATCACCCTGCCGGACCCGGCTCCGCACAAATATCCGGATATACCGTGGAGACTTTCCTGATAAGTGCTCAATTTTATCAGATCATTATCGCTGAAAGCAAAAAAACTGCTTCTATCGATCTCCATAAGTGAGTTCCGGTCATTGTCCGAAGAACCATCTTCAAGAACATTTTTCATCTCATAAAAATCGGAAAAAGGTGAAAATTTCAACTGGGCGGTGGAAACACTTTCCCTGTTTCCTGCATAGATGACCAAAGGTCTGTGTTTCTTAAACCATTCGGATTCTCCGATATCCAGTATAAGTTTTCTGGTTTTTTCATCATCTGAGTCATCAAACCCGCCACCGATTATTACCGCATCACACATCAGGTCATTAAAAGTTTCATTAACATCGCCATGAACATAAAGAACTTCCGGAGAAAAAAGTAGGGACCTTGCCAGTTTTTCGGCAGCTTTAAGAGACCCGTCCCTTGTTATGCCGCAAACCAGAGCTTTCTTTAAATTATCAGGAACATAAACTCCGAACATCTCCTGCTTTGGATCAAGAGAATATCCCTGCTCCGTCAGAGCACTTTTCAGATCTTTCTCAATATCCTTATCATCATCAGGAATGATAAATTCCGACCTATTATAGCTTTTTTTTGTATTTCCTTTACCAATTTTCCATACTTCCAGCCATTTGGAAGTAAAGACCATCCCGAAAGACATATTTGACATATCAGTTTTCTTCCAGAAGTTTCTTTCTGAGGTGCAGAAGACTCGATCTATTTTCAAAAAATGATATTGCGGAATTCATTACTGCAGGACTGATAAATATCTTCAGTATAGGCCCTGAAACCACTAGGATTGAAGCAATTATCCTGTTGAAAGGATAAAGTACGTCCAGAATGAGTACGGCAACAGAACCCAGGTTCCGCGTTTTTATATACGAGATCAGCTCACTTTCAGAAAAAACACTAAAATGTTTCATATATCCGTGTCATAAAGTAACGGCTCTCTCTTTTTTAAAAAGGCAGTTATCAGAGTAAGATATTTTTCATCAATACCTTTAAACTTCAGTCCCATTCCAGGTTCTTCTCCACTGATCAGGGCACTATTGACTTCTCTGACCCATACAACTTCCGAATTGATCTCGAGAACTTCTTCACCCAGTTTAAGGCTTACGGTAAACTCTGTTCCGATCGGAGCTATTTTATGCGTGGCAACAAAGATCCCGCCTTTGCTCATATCCATTGCAAACCCGCTGAAAAAAGTGTGGGGTCCGTTTAAAGACACCTCCAGCTCAACATGCATTCTCTCGTCTGTACGCTGATTTCTATTTGAAAAGATAACATCGTCTTTGCTACGGCCATCTTCCTTATAATACTGGACTTTTTCTGGTTTATCTGCTTTCTTTCTGTCACCGCTTGCCATAATGACCTCCAGCCTCAAACTACTGTTTCAGTATGAATTCCACTCTTCTGTTCTTTGCTCTTCCAGCTCTTGTTCTATTCGATGATATAGGTTTGTCAGGGCCATATCCTATGGATTCAAGTTTTGATCCGTCAACACCCTCATCTACCAGAAATTCCCTGACTGCATCAGCTCTTTTCTGAGAAAGTTTCAAGTTGATCTTTCTGCTTCCGGAACTATCAGTATGTCCTTCGATAATAACTTTTTTGATAGACGGAGCATTCTTTATAGCGTCCGCAACTTCCTTCAGCATGGAGTATGATTTTCTCTGTATCACAGCCTTTCCTGTGCTGAAGAATACCATCTGCTTAAGTTCTATCTTTTTGTTAGTTACAACGATCAGTTTATACTTCTTCGGACAGCCCTTTTCCTCTTTAACTCCAGGCACATCAGGACATTTATCATCCTTATCGAGTATTCCGTCGCCATCCTTGTCAACTATTACAGGACAACCCTTCTTTTCGATCACGCCCGGTTTCTCGGGACACATATCATCAATATCCGGAACTTTGTCACCATCACCATCCGGACAGCCTTTAAGTTCAACCGGACCTTTGTCATCCGAGCAACGATCATCAATATCAGGAATCGTGTCACCATCCTTATCGGGACAGCCTTTGTATTCCTTCATGCCTTTATCGTCAGGACAACGGTCTGTCGCATCGGGAATACCGTCCTTATCTCTATCTGCTGCCGGCAGACAGCCATTCAGTTCGACTTTTCCTTTCACGTCAGGGCACTTGTCATCAATATCAGGAATTGTGTCACCATCCTTATCGGGACAGCCTTTGTATTCCTTCATGCCTTTATCGTCAGGACAACGGTCTGTCGCATCGGGAATACCGTCCTTATCTCTATCTGCTGCCGGCAGACAGCCTTTAAGAACGACCTGGCCTTTAACATCCGGACAACGGTCATCAAGGTCAGGAACTGTATCGCCATCTCTATCAGGACAACCTTTAAGTGCTGCAGAACCCTTATCGTCCGGACAACGGTCTGTTGCATCAGGAACACCGTCCTTATCTCTATCCGAAGCAGGGGGACAACCGTTAAGTTTTACAAGCCCTTTAACATCAATACATTTATCATCTATATCCGGTACTCCGTCTTCATCTATATCAGGGCAACCCTTGAACTTTTCAGGACCTGCATTGTCAGGACAGCGGTCATTAACATCAAGTATTCCGTCGTTATCTTTATCTTTCGGGATACAGCTGTCAGCTTTTGTTGAAGCCTTTGCCGCATAAAGATCCATGTCCGCCATGATCTCTTCCGCCTGGATATAGTTTCCCGATTCAAGCTCAAGTTTAGCTATGTCAATAAGCGTCTCCGCCATCGCAAGATCATAAGGAACACACTTGTCTGCGCCTCTTGATTTATCGACCTCAAGTCTCTTTCCTTCAAGCAGAGTGCTCTTATACAGTTTTGTTCCTGTTGTACATCCGGCGAAAACAACAGCAAAAGCAAGTATCATAAGTGTCAGTTTTCTCATTTTGCACCTCCTGCGGGTGCTTTTTGATCATCCTTTTTATCTTCTTTCTTTTCTTCTTTCTTTTCTTCTTTCTTTTTCTTCTTGTCCTCTTCCTTCTGTTTTTTCATATATTTCTTTCTCATTTCCTCATATACATCGTAGTAGGAAGGTTTCTTTTTCTTCTTTTCAACCTTTTTCTCTTCTTTCTGCTTAGCAAAAGGATCCCCTGAGAGCGAAGGTTTAGCTTCTTTTTTACCTTCATTATCATTAGCCGGTTCCGGCTTAGGTTCCGGTTTAGC
>CAZTKP010000019.1:18661-27633 GCA_964614215.1 uncultured Spirochaetales bacterium
ACAGGCTTAGCTGCCGGCTGTGCTGACGGTTGTACCGCTGGCTTCGGTTCAGGTTTAACTACAGGCTTAGCTGCCGGTTTTGCCGCTGGCTTCGGTTCAGGTTTAGCCGCAGGCTTAGCTGCCGGTTGTGCCGCTGGCTTCGGTTCAGGTTTAACCACAGGCTTAGCTGCCGGTTTAGCCGCCGGTTGTTTTTCCACAGGAGGAGTTCCGTCAAGAACTTTCTGTGACATCAACATACATTCCAGTGATTTCTTTGCAAGTGTCTCAGCAGCTTCATACATGCTTCTTGCTCTAAAATCGTAGGCTTTTGTCAAGTATGAATCAGCTTTGAAAAAATAGTAGGCCGCACGTCTCTTTTCGAGAGGTTTAATCCCGTCTGCCGCATCTTTTTTCAAAGTTCTGTAACCATAATCATCTACATCGACAATATCCTGTTTCCCGTAATCTTTGAGAATCTTTTCCAGAGAGATCTTTCTCTGGTCCTCGGCTTTCCAGATCGAAGATGTTGATCTGGCAATACCGCAGGAAGTCAGCATTAAAGATATTGTAACAATAAAAAAAACAAACCCTGATCTCATACTCGACCTCTGCTAAATAAATTTAGTTAGAAAATTTATCAGAAATAATAATATGAGTCAAGTTTAGAAAAGTAGTAACAGATATGTAACTAGAAGTTTATCCAGTTCTTATATTCAAGAAAAGGCACAACCCATTCTTTTTCCTCGAGACCGTTTTCCTCAAAGAAATGCAGAAAAGCTTTCACTATTGCGAAATCCATCCCTATAAGAGAGTTGTAGAATCCCTCTTTCATCATTTCCTCCCAGTCTGATTTCTGCGCATAACGGATCTTTCCAAGAAGCAGCTGGATCTTTGATCTGAAATAGCTTATCGAATACGTTTCAGCGTATTCAAGGGACTCTTCAAGAACAGCCGTAGCTTTATCATGATCTTCCAGCATGATACAGACTTCAGCAAGCTTGCATGAACAGCGGACAAAGAGTGAGTAGATAAACTCTGCGGGAGAAACACCCTTTCCATCGTATTTCATGATAGTATCTCTAAGTATCTTGTACCCTCTGACGGCGAACGTATTGGCATCGAGAAAGTTTTCGGAATTTATAAGAAGCTCCGTCGTCCTGTCGATCATGCTTATCTCTTCTTCATAGCAACCGGCCATATGCAGTTTCTTCACAAGCTCAGCAATAGCGGCGAGATCGACCTTTTCCTCTGCCAGTAGAAGCATCTCACCCTGAGCAAGAAGATCCAGATGATAGTGCGATCTTTCCTGTGCATACTTCTGCAGTTTTCCCCAGAATATCTTGGCCCACTGAGGTTCAACGATGCGCCACAGACGGGCATTTTTTATCTCCGGCAGCAATCTGAAATCATCGAGGGTGTCATCACCGTCCTCTTCAAATGATGAAACTATGGTCTGGTAACTTCTCTGTGAGATCTCAAAAAATCCCAGTTTCTCCATATATACAGCGGATGAAAAAAGGAATGAATTCAATCTTCTATCTACTATCTGCCCGAGGTTTATATAGCTTAGAAGAAGCCAGTGCTTATTCAACTGATATATCTCGGCTTTTGTAGAAGAAAGTCTGGTAACGACCTGTCTATAGAACGCTCTTTCCTTTTTGCCTATCTTTACATGCTTTTTTAGAGCTGTAAGCATCGTTCTGGATATAAATCTGTAATGCATATCTGTTTCAATAATGAATCTTTTTGAAACGAGCTCCTTTATGCATTCAGGCGTTGTAGTTGAAACTACTTCATAGAGTGACTTCGGGATCTCATAAAGATTAAGCAGCGTAAGTTCTCTAAGCGTTGTCTGGATATCTGCCGCCAGCATCTCGACCCTTCCCGCAATAAGATCATCCAGATTTTCCGGCGGGACAAATTTCTCAGGAAGCTTTGAGAATCTCCAGCTACCCTTCATTTCAAAAATAAAACCTTTATCTTTGAGATATTCTGTCAACTGAAGGGTGAAGAGCATGTTCCCCTTCGCCTTTTCATTAAGAAGTTTTTCCAGTTCGGCCGGGATACGTTTTGCATTCAGAGTACTTGCGATCTCTTCACGGAGTCTCTGTTCAGGGAAACCGTTAAAAATATAGACCTCGTTTTCTTCTGCAATATTTGTTACAGAAGCTTCGTTATCGACAACAAAGATCACTGAAAAAGGAACTGTCCCGAAAACTTTCTTAAGACTCTTAAAGAATCGTATCGACCTTACATTAAGCGCATTGGCGTTGTTCACGATCCACAGGACAGGCATACTTCTGCTAAGTCCGTGAAGAACATAGGATATCAGATACTCGACATCGTGTTTAGGCAGTTTTGTCCTGACAGGTGAAAAGTTCAGGCAGATAAGGGCGCTCATACAGTCTTTTTTTGAATCAGGCAGTGTGTCTCCGAAAAGTTTATCAAACTTCTTTCTGACAGTATTCACGTCGTTACTTCTGATATTCATTAACTGTCTGATAAGACTGATAAATATCATAAAGTCGAAGTCAAAGATATTGGCGTCGGACACAACAAGATTAAACTTTCTATTTTCGTCTTTTTTAAGAGAATAGTTCTTCAACCTGTGAACAAGCGAACTTTTTCCGCTTCCGGCATCTCCTTTAAGAAAATATGTACCGCCTCTACACTCCCGGAGACCCTTTTCTATCTCTTTGAGCATCGGCTTAAAACTCTCTTCGAACTCTTCGGTCAGCACTTCCTCAAGAAGCCCGTCAACAGAAAGATCATAAGTTTCATTGACAGGGAAAGGTGTCAGCTCATAATCAGATGCATTTTTCACCAGTATCTTTTCATTCTTGAGATTTAAAACCGTTTCATCCTTTATACCGGAATCAGGACTGCCCTCGATCGCTTCTGATAGTTTGTTTCCTTCTTTTTGAGATTCTATGTCGTATTGATCCTTATCTTCAGGATCTGATTTTTCAGTAGCACCTAATTCATTAAAAAGCGTGTCCAGATCGACATCGGCATCTTCTTCGCTTTTCTCCACATCATCAACAGGCTTGCCTTTGTAGGTTTCTTTTATCTCTTTTTTCTTTTTCTCAGATTTCTTCTTTTCCTGTTGTTTTTCCTGTTGTTTGGGAGCATTGGGGGAAATAAAACTCTGAGAATCCTCGACATCTTTTTCCGGTTCCTTTAAAAGAGCCTCGTCTATCTTTCCGCTTTTCTTCTGAAGCTGAAGGTCCAGATCATCCTCCATTCCGGGAGTCGGTGGAGGAACACTTCCACCAAGCTCTATTTTATCTGTCTGAAACTGCTGTGCTTCATTTTCATTATCAGCATCATCCGCTTCTATGCCGAAGTCTATTTCAATTGTCTCCCTTTTCTCTCTTATCTTTTCCTTTTTGGGCTCCTCTTCACTTATTTCTTCGAGGATAAAGACCTCCTCTTCCTCGGCACTTTCATCGATCTCTATCTCGGTGTCTGAAAGCTCAACAAGTTTTGAACCGCACTGCATACAGAAGTTAGCATCTTCCGCAAACTTTATTTCGCAGGACTCACAATACTTTTTCAATTCTCTGCCACAACCGGAACATTTTCCCGGAACATCCGGATCAGACCCATTTGAACAATAGAAACATTTCATACTAACTTCCCGATCTTATTAACCATTATGTTTCTCAACCACCGCACGAACCATTCACCACTCTTTCAACACCTTATTTTTTTCAACAAGAGTATATATTTTCACAGAGAATTTTTCCATAATTTTTTTAATGAAAGCTTCATCATCGTGTCCGACAGAGACAGAAGTCGCCACAGCATCTGCAGTAAGAGCGTCATCAGCCACAACTGTTACCGAGCTTGCACCCTTGACAGGACGACCGTTTCTCGGATCAAAAATATGAGAATACTTGCGACCGTTTATCTCGATAAATCTTTCATAATCTCCACTTGTTGCAATTCCGTGACAGTTTTTAGAGCCGAATTTTAAAGTCTTTAGAAGCTTTCCGTTTTTTTCCGGATCTCTTATCCCGACACTCCACTTCTTCTTACCTTTACTGCCGCAGACAAGCATATCTCCGCCGTAGTTAACAATAAAATCCTTATATCCTTTTTTCTTCAGAATTTCGCCCGCTCTGTCAATAGCATAACCTTTTGCAATACCTCCAAGATCTATGAGAACTCCCTCTTTAAGGGTCTTTACCGTCCCTTTTTTACAATCTGTTACGACCAGATCTGTCCCGACCAGCTCTTTTTTCGCCTTGATCTGCTCATCTGAAGGAATGTTCTGTGCATCTTTTTTCCAGAGAACGCCCTCACTTTTATACGTAATATCAAAAACTCCATCCGTGTCCTTTCCGAACTCAAGACTTTTATCTATAAGTCTGCACACATGTTCCGGAACCTTCACCTGTTCAACATATCCCTTTGTATTTATTAAAGAAACAAAGCTATCCTTCCTGTAGTAGCTAAGCTCGTTCTCCACTTGAAAGGCATCTTCTTTCAAAGCTTTTTCAAGCTCCGCATCTTTTTCACCTGAGTATATGACAGAAAGAACCGTACCAAGCCCGGAAAAGGTCACCTTACTAGGCGAGTTCTCTGTTCTGCAACCTGAAAGAAAAATGGTCAGAACTATAAGAGCAGCTATCCGTCCCGTCATTTCAGTCACCTTTTGAGAGCTGTTTATAAATTGTCCGAAGAAGTATATCTTTCTTTACCGGTTTTTCCACAATAGCGTCACAGACATTGAGTATCTTATCCACTTCATCCTTATCCGCCAGTGCTGAAACAGCAATGATCGGAATATGCGATATCTCTTTACAGTTCTTAATTATTCTTGATGCCGCTATACCATCAAGTTGAGGCATCAGAATATCCATAAGAATAATGTCAGGCTTAATATTTTTTGCAACGCTCACGGCATCCCGTCCATTTGCAACTTCAAAGATCTTCAGATCGGAATTTTCAAGAAATTTCTTTATTACTTCCCTGTTCAGGTTGTTGTCTTCAGCCATCAGGACCTTCTGGCCACTGAACGAGATCTCTCCGTCCATATCGTCTTCATCTATATCAAATTCTCCTGCATCCAGAGATTTCTCAATATTTTTCAGAAAAACAAAAAACACTGACCCTTTGCCGTACTCACTTTCAACAGAAATAGCTCCGCCCATCATTTCAGTAAGCTTACGGCATAAGGCAAGACCCAGACCCGTTCCTCCGTATTTTCTGGTACTCTGTCCATCCTGCTGAACAAACGGTTCGAACATCTTCTCTTTCTGATCGGTAGGAATTCCAATACCTGTGTCTTTAACTGAAATAGTAAGATCCACATTCCCCTTTTCGGCCGAAAGCGAAGAAAGGACTGAAACTTTTATTTCCCCGGATTCAGTAAATTTAAATGAATTCCCGACAAGGTTATAGATTATCTGTCTCAGTCTGGTGCCATCAAGTTTGAGAACACCCGGAACAGTCTCTGAAACATAGACTTTAAAATTGAGACCTTTCCTTTTTGCCTCTGGTTCGTATGCATTACGTATCTCGTTAAAGATCTCATGAATATTTACAAAGTCGGGCTCCAGTTGCATTTTTCCTGCTTCGATCTTTGAAATGTCAAGGATATCACCTATCAGTTCTGTCAGATTACTACAGGCTTTATCAATATTGTTAATTGCTTCGAGAGATCTTTTATCATCCTCCAGGGTATCTCTTAAAATGCTTGAAAATCCTGTGATAATATTAAGCGGTGTTCTTATCTCATGGTTCATGTTCGCCAGGAATTCCGTTTTTGCCTTGTTTGCATCCTCAGCCTTGCCGATTGCCTTTTGAAGTTCCGATGTTCTTTTATTAATAACGCTATCCAGGTGTTCACGACGCTTTCTAAGTTCCATTTCAGCGATTTTGCGTTCAGTGATGTCTCTTGCAAGATAGACAACTCTGTCAGGTTCACTTTTTCCAAAACTTTTAACCGGACTTACTCTCGCCTCGAACCATTTTTTTCCCGCCTGAACCTCCATTTCATACTCAAAAACATGAAGCCTGTTCTCGTTAAATGCTATCATGATCTGATCTCTGAACCATTTTCCCTGTTCAGGTCCGAAAGTTTCCATGACAGTTTTCCCCGAGAGCTCTTTCGGCGGCTTGAAAAGTCTATCTTCTTCTCCGGCCCAGAAAATTGAATACCGGCACTCCCTGTCAAAAACAAAGATCAGGTCCGGCAGAGCTTCAAAAAAAGCCTTGAAGTTCTGCTCAATGGTCTTTGCTTTTCGCATCTTGAGAAAAATAAAAACTGAGGCGACAACGAATAAAATGTTAATTATTAAGAGAATCGCTGTAAATAAATTCAACGGGGCTTACCTCATAAACAACCGATCATCATTGTAACTTTTAAAGATATCAACTCAAGAAAATCAGGTTGTTTTGCTAATTTTACGACTGAAAAGTTTAACTATATCATCAATGATCGCATAGAGAACAGGTATGACAAAAAGGGTCAGAGTTGTCGCGAACATAATTCCCCAGATCATAGTAACCGCCATCGGCTGCCACATTTTGTTGCTTCCTGTTGCAAAAACAGCCATCGGCATCAACCCGCCAACAGTTGTAACGGTCGTGAGAAGAATAGGTCTGAGCCTCTTTGAACCCGACTCTATCAGAGATTGTCTTCTATCTTTTTTGTCTGAAACATTATTGATGAAATCCACCAGTATTATCGAGTCATTAACAACAATTCCAGCAAGTGCGACCAGCGATATCAGAGCAAGAAGTGAAAGGTCAAGTCCTGAAATAAAAAGTCCGTAAGCCACACCGATAAAAGCAAGAGGCAGGGTTGCCATGACAATGAAGGGCTGGAACGGAGAATTAAACTGAATTCCAAGAATAATATAGATAAGCATGACCGTAATAATGAAAGCTATCATAACATCCTCATTGGCTTCCTGCTGCTCTTCGAACTCACCATGAAAACCAATGCTGAGACCCGGATATCTTTCAGGGATATCACCGAACTTATCCTGCAGAAGGAGGTTGACCTCCATCGGTGTGACAAGACTGTAGTTTACATTCGCACCAACCTTGACTTCACGCATCCTGTTACGTCTTCTGATCCTTGCCATCGACTGCACTTCTTTGATCTGTGCAACATCCCTTACACGGAGAACTGTGCCTTTCGGAGTTTTTACAGGCAGGTCTCTGATATCGTCATAGGTGTAGGAGTTATCCTGATCGAACCTTATCCATATCCTGAGCTCTTTCCCATCGTCATTGAGATATCTTCCCGCATATTTTCCGCTCGTGGCACTTCTTACGGTATCCGCAAGAGTCGCAAGAGTAATTCCTGTCTGTTCAAGTCTTTCGTAATCCGGCTCGATAACAAGTTCATTAACCTTGTCAATAACGGAGCCTCTCAGATCCACGACACCGTTAGTATTATCAAGAAAACTGACGACCTCGTCACCTACTTTTTCAAGAAGTTTCATGTCATTGCCGGCAATACTGACATCGACAGCTCTTCCTGTGGGAGGTCCGTTTGCCGCCTTCATGAACTCAAAATTCACTATTGTCGGAATTGTTGCAGCTTTCTTTCTAAGGCCTGCTTTAACCCTGTTCATCATGTCCGGATCGTACTCCTGAAGGTCGATACGGAATTCAGCCACCTCTTCCTTTTCTATCCAGCGTCTATCTTCAATGACCCTTCCGACGATCGTTACAACGGAACTTACATCGTGAGGCATCATTTCTTTAATTACATGCCGCTCGATAATTTTTGACACTTTCCTTGTCTCTTCGATCGGAGTGTTATCCGACATCTCAAGTTTAGCGAGAACTGTCTTCGTATTATCGTCACCGAAAAGGATAATTCTCAATCTGGAGGCAATAAAAAATGAAGAAATGAAAACAACGAGAACAACAAAGATCGAGATATACCTGTGATCGAGGACTTTTCCTAAAACCTTCTGATAAACGGATATCAGCTTTTTAAACCATTTACGTGATTCCTTGTCCTCTTCGCGATAAATATTTTTCATCTCATAAAGGTGGACCGGAAGCACCACGAGAGCTTCCAGAAGAGATGCGATTAGCGTGAGAACAACAATAATGGGCATCTGTTCAAGGAATTCACCCATAATCCCGCCAAGCATAAGAAGCGGCAGAAATGCACAGGCGGTCGTTACAACTGCCGATATTACAGGCCACATTATCTCCTTTGTTCCGCGAATTACCGCATCATAAGGTCCGAGGCCCTCTTCTCTGTACCGATACACATTTTCAATAACGACGATCGCATCATCGACCAGCATTCCGCTCACAAGTATCATTGCAAAAAGCGAAAGTGAATTTATCGTATATCCGAAAAATTTCATCATGAAAAAAGTTGCTAGGAACGAGAACGGAATACCTATCACTGCAAGCAGACTGGCCCTCCATCCCATGAAGAGGAAAAGCAGAATGGAAACAAGCACCATTCCAAGAAGAGCATTGTTCTTAAGAACCGATATAGTCTCATCTATTGCCTCTCCCTGGTCGTTCTTGTAGCTGACAAGAATATGAGGATAGTTCTCAACGAACTTATCAACGATCTCTTTCACTTCCTTGTTTATTCCGACGATGTTGGATTCAGGTTTTCTCATTATATAGAGAGATACAGCCTTTTCCCCGTTAAGATATGACTGGATACTTCCGCGTTTAAATCTCTTTCTCACTTTCGCGACATCTTTCAGATAAAGCTTCTGCCCATTTTCTCCAGTCTTTACAAGAACTTGATCCATTCTTGAAAGATCATCGAAACTTCCTGTAACTTTTACGAGATATCTTTTTCCTGAAATATCAAGCACTCCGCCCGGAGACCTGAAATTGGAAGTTGTCAGAGCAAGAAAAATATCATCGATGGCAAGACCGTAAGTGAGCATCTTCTCATTATCAATAATGACCTCGACCTCTTCTTCGCTTACACCTGCAACCTGAACATCCTTTATCCCGGTAATATTTGAGGTAAGCTCTCTTTTAAG
>CAZTKP010000020.1:0-12016 GCA_964614215.1 uncultured Spirochaetales bacterium
GTTGGAGACGAAGTCGCAGGCCCGGGGTTATTTCGACCTTTCCCTAAATCCCTTACCTGAAGGCAAGGGACTTTAACGATTTCTTATAACATTGAAGCTACTTCCTTTTCCTTTAGGAGAAGGACTGAGGAAGAGGTCCGGGTTGACACACTGGTCAACCCCTACGGCCGGACGGCACCACATAAGTTGACACAACTGCGACTGTCAAAGCGACGAAGAATGTGAGGATCCTTGCTGTAATGACTTTATCCATTCCTGTCTGGATCCAGATGATGGTGAAGAGGAGTCCTGTGATTATTGTGATGAGGACTGCCCTTCCGTGATATTTTTTCCAGAAGAGTGTGAGAAGGATGACGACTGAGAACGTTCCGCCGATCCCTGCCCAGACATAGCTGACGAGTGTGAAAATATAGTCCGATGGTGCGACATAGCTGATCCCGAGAGCGATGAGTGCAAGGAGTGCCGTGACTGTTCTGCGTCTGAAAAGCTGCTGTTTTTCGGTGAGTTCTTTTTTCTTCGGCAGGATGTTCTCTGAAAATTCCGTTGCGGAAAGCACAAGAAGAGAATCAGCTGTGGAAACCATTGCGGCTATCGCTCCCGTTATGAGGATCGCGGCAATTGCGGGAGGAAAGATCTTAAGCAGAACTGCGGGCATGACATACTCTCTATCGGGAAGTCCTTCAGGTCCGAAGATGGCAAGTCCGATCCAGCCGATGCAAAGTGCTCCGATATAAGCGACAACTGTCCATGCAACTCCGATATTTCTTGCAAGTTTAGCCTGTTTTGCGTCTTTTATCGCCATAAATCTCATACTTAACTGAGGCTGTCCACCCAGATATCCGAAAAACCAGCTGAATCCGCCCATGATGGCAACTCCGGCCATAAAACCTGTGGCTCCGCCGGTAAGATCTGTGTATTTTGGCCCGGCAAGGCTGAGAGCCTGCGGGATTCCAGTCGCAAAAACATCAGTATTATTAGAAAGATAGACAATTCCGAAGATCGGTCCGAGAATTAGTGTTATTATCATCAAAATAGCCTGAACGACATCTGTGTAGACGACACTTCTAAAACCACCGTAAATGGTATAGGGAATAATTATCGCCGCAGTTATAAGCATTCCGACCTCGGGCTTTATTTTAAACATTGTGTAAAGAACCTTTCCGCCACCTAGAAACTGCGCCCCGACATAGAAGAAAAAGAAAAAAACTATCGTAAAACTTCCGACAATTCTTATCCATTTTCCAACTTCTCCATGTCTTTTGGCAATGTACTGCGTGAAGCTGTCGATCTCATATTTTTCAGCTTCATCCCGAAGTCTGTAGGCAATGAGAACCCAGGCGGTGATGATACCCGAGACACATCCTATCGCTGTCCATATCTCAAGAAGACCTGTCGCATAAGCCGCTCCCGGAAGTCCCAGAAGCGCCCACGAAGATTCACCAGTCGCCCTTTCTGAAAGTGCCGCAACCCAACCTGGGAGATTTCTTCCCGCGATCGCAAAATCAGAGCTGTTTTCCACCTTTCTTCCCTGATAAACACCCCAGAGAATCAGAAAAGAAACGTAGATGAACATCACGATCAGTATCTGCGTTGAATGTTCCATATCTCACCTCCAAACTAAAGAATTCACTAACATTAATCGTTCGATTCCGAGTTAGATTACCAAATTGATAATTTTGTGTCAAATCAGTAAATTTTCCAGAATTTGCCCTGACTTTGTGTAGATGATTTGATGAAATTGCCCTGACTTTGTGTCTCCAATTCCCTATACTTGGGTTGACTTTGTGTAACTATTAAGGTATATTTGGTCTGACTTTATGTTTTTTCAGAGGATAAAACCATGTTTTTCAGAAATATTTTAAATGAGTTAGACAAATGGTCTCAAAACAGTGATAGAAAACCACTAATCCTTAGAGGTGCCAGACAAGTTGGAAAAACCACGGCTATAAAAATATTTGCCGAGAAATTTGATAACTTTATCTACCTTGATCTTGAGAAAAAAAATGATCTTGAGATTTTTCAGATGAATCTATCTGTTGAAAAGCTGATAGATTACATTCTTCTTACGAAAAAGATGCCTCCCGAAAAAGGCAGAACACTTATTTTTATTGATGAAATTCAAAACAGTCCTGAAGCTGTTGCTATGCTGAGATATTTTTATGAGTCCCTTCCCCAATATTATGTTATTGCCGCCGGATCTTTACTGGAAATACTTATGGCGAAACATAAGATCAGTTTTCCTGTCGGCAGAGTTGAATACCGCTTCATGTATCCTTTGACGTTTGAGGAATTCCTCGTTGCTTCAAACAATGAACAGGCTCTTAAACTTTACAACACTATCCCATGTCCGGAATACGCAATCCCGAGAATCATGGAACTATTTCACACTTATTCAATGATCGGAGGAATGCCCGAAATAATATCAGAATACCTGAAAACCGGCAAAGTCATCAGTTTAAAAAACATTTATCAGTCACTATTTTTAAGCTACCTTGATGATGTCAGAAAATATGCATCAGGACAGAAAGAAATTGAAATTATCCGACATGCAATTGAAAGCTCTCCCCTGGAAGCTGGTAAAAGAATAAAGTTTGAAGGATTTGGAAACTCGAATTACAAAAGCAGAGAAGTCGGCGAAGCATTGAGAACTCTTTCACGGGCAATGCTTATAAATCTTATTTACCCCGTTACAAAACACGATCCTCCTGCGATGCATGATAAAAAGAAATCGCCAAGATTACAGTTTGTTGACACAGGATTACTGAACTTTGCTTCAAATATCCAGCCACATTTTTTCAAGTACGACGACCTGCACGGTATTGATCGGGGCAGAATAGCTGAGCATATTGTTGGACAGGAACTGATCGGAACAGACTTGTCTTCTCCGCCTGATTATTTTTTCTGGGTGCGAGAGAAAAAGCAATCAAACGCTGAAGTTGATTTCCTTGTCCAGCATCTTTACAGATTTATTCCAGTTGAAGTTAAATCAGGACCTGAGGGCAAACTGAGATCTTTACATCAGTTTATGAACAACTGTGATCACCCTTTTGCTGTCAGACTGCATAGCGGGAATCTCTCTGTTGAGGAAGTAACAACAAATGAAGGAAAAAAATATAAGCTTCTTAATCTTCCATACTGCTTTGCAGGTGTACTGAATCCCTATCTTGACTGGTTCATAAAGTAACCTGACTTATTCATCTTTTCTTGATTAATTTTCCATTACACTATAGTCTAAATTGTTTATCACATCAACAAGGAGGAAAAAATGGTTTCCGCCAATAAAACTGTTTTAATTGTTTTAACTTTTCTCATCTGCTGCATCAGCTGTTCGGAATCACAGAAAAATGAATTAGATAACGATATGACTGACAACGACATGGCTGATAGCGACAATGATATCCTCGTCAGTGATGACTATGCTGAAGACATCCCCGACATAGATACAGACAATGATCTTACCGATAACGACATGGTAACAGAGCCTGAACTTCTTTCAATTAGAAACGACAGTATCAGTAGTGACTCCTCCCCCAACCTGTTTACACAACTAAATGAAAACACAGTGGTCTTCAGCAGCTTTACTGAGAACGAAGGCAACGAGTTATGGAGGTCTGACGGAACATCTGAAGGAACTTATCTTGTTAAGGATATTTATCCCGGCAGAGTTTCCAGCAACCCTGTCAACTTAGTTAATTTAGGCGACTTTGTTTATTTTCTTGCGGGATCGGATCTAAATAGAATTCTCATGTTTAAAACTGACGGCACACCTGAAGGGACTGAACCTGTGAAAGACGAGTTGGGAAATCCGGTAGACACTGACATTATTGAGGACCTAATAGACCCGCCATCGTTCAGTTATACTGCAACTGACTCAAAAATATTTTTCATCAGAAAAAACTCTGATGGAACTAAATCACTAATGATGACCGATAACAACTCAGATTATGCTGAAGATCTGGGCTCTTTTCCTGACATTTCATATCTTGTTGGCGCAGTTAGCAATAAAGTTCTTTTCTGGGCAAAAGATGCCTCAGGAACGTGGAAACTATGGAAAAACCCTGGAAAAAAAGATGGATCAACTCTTGTTCACGACTCGGACAACCAGAGCGAGTTTGCTTTTTTAGTAGACAGATATTCCGTAGAAGGAAAGATATATTTCGTCATATCGTTTACTGATGACAAGTCCAAAGATTACTCAGGAAATCTTTTTGTTACTGACGGGACAACGGAAGGAACAGAACTGATCACAGAAACAATAAATCTCAGCAACGCCTGTTCCTCTTCACAAAGGATATTTTTTAACTATGAAAGGAACGTAATCTACTACATGAACAAAGCCGACAATGAAATTAAGCAGTTAAACATTGGGGCCTCAAAATGGATAGATTCCATAAATGCTTATGACAACGAAACTCTTCTGGTAACCTATACAGAAGATAACGGGGATGATGGATTATATAAGCTGGGGATCTTAAATATTACGACTGAAGAATTTACTGATTTTCATGAATTTGAATCATTCGAAAAACTTATAGTACTTAACGACACGGAACCTGTAGTAATTAAGTATAAAGACCAGTGGTATCTAATAGATGGTGAAAAAGATCCGGAAAAGTCATGGGACGATTCAATCTATTACGACGATTATCTTTACAAGCTTGATCTTAAGAATTTGAAAAAAGAAAAAGTAGACAAGGTCATAAACTACTCCTGGTCTAATTGTCGCTACTATCCGGAAAATATTACTGTTGCTGCCGGAAAGATCTGGATGAGCGGCAATATTTATGATTCAGAAGGCAGCTCTATTGGATATGAACCTGTAGTAAGTGACGGAACTAAAAAAGGCAGTCACCTGATAAAAGATATTAATAGAGCAAGTGAATATATGGATGAAGATTTTTATCCGATTTTCTGTGACAGGCATCTCTATTATAATAGTGCCGCGTCCTATCTTTACAGAAGAAAACTTAATGCCAATGACCTTGAGTCCGAATTAGTTTCTCAATTATATCACCTGAAAGATAGAGGTTTTTATTACTCCGGAAATACAATTTTCATACCGGCATACTTAACAAAAGACTCAAAAGGAGAGTATCAGTTAATATCGATAGATACAGATGGAATGGAGATAAAATTAGTAAAAAGCGGACAGGCCAGTCTCATAACTCCTGTTAAACATGGTTTTATTTTTCAATACTGGGACAACGAAACATATAAAAGATCAATTTTTTCTTCAGATGGAACAGAAAGCGGAACAAAAGTATTGAAAGAGGGAAATCCTGAATACAGCTCAAGCTACTCTTTTCACAGGAACTTTCTATCAAATACAGAAGAAGCTGTTTTCTTTTATCTTGAAGGTAAAGAGGAAACCCTGAACTATCAGATATTGACAACGGATGGAACAATAGAAAACACAGAAATGATATTTGAAGGCATTAGGTCTGCCCTTTATACTCACCATGATTCCATGCTGTGCAAAGACAAGTTCCTCATGTCAGCACGCCCTGGATCAAATTCAGTATCCACACTGTATTACGGAGCGTACATAAGTGACGGCACAGCAGACGGTACACATGAAGTTTTCCTTTGTGAGAAATCAGAAAACTGCGAAAAGATCCACGTCGGCTGCGCAAACGGACAACCACTTTTATTTATTAAGGAATTCATCCAGAACAGGGTTATAGTAAAAACAATAGGTTCTAACGGAAAACCGGATAAAACAATTCTGACAAAAACAGATGCGGATTTCCCTGAAAATATCTGGAAAACAAATATGTCGGATCTGGAAAGTTATTTCTTTCCTTTGTATACCGAACAAAATGGAACTGAGCTCTGGAAAACAGATGGAACGCAAACAGGAACAGTAATGGTAAAAGATATCTCTAAAGGCATTGAGAGCTCAAACCCTGAGATACTGGCAGTTCATAACGGGAAAGTCTATTTCAACGCATCTGACGGAACAAGCGGTTATGAGTTATGGGAAACAGATGGAACCGAAGCAGGCACAAAAATTGTTACGGATATATTTTCAGGAACAGGATCATCAACCCCAAATGAGATGACAGTAACAGACTACGGAATTGTTTTCAGCGCAATTGACGAAGATGGACGGAACAAGCTCTGGTTTATAAGGGATTGAATCACAGAAAATCACCTCCTATATTTTGACTTGAAGCCCTTTTGTGGTATATTCCCCCGCGTTATTTTGTAAGGGGGAAAAAATGAAGGGAATAACCTTTCAGGAAATGATCTTTCGACTTCAGAGATTTTTCACGGAAAAGGGATGCATTCTTGTGCAGCCGTGGGATCTCGAAATGGGTGCTGGAACCTTTCATCCTGCAACATTTTTCTATTCACTTGACCCGGCGAACATCAGTTCTGTCTACGTTCAGCCTTCAAGGCGTCCAACTGACGGAAGATACGGTGAAAGTCCGAACAGAATGCAGCGTTTCTACCAGCTTCAGGCTCTTATCAAACCTAGTCCTGAAAAGTCACAGGAACTATATCTTGAAAGTTTAAAGGTGATTGGAATAGATCCTGCCGACCACGACATCAGATTTGTTGAGGATGACTGGGAAAGCCCGACTCTGGGTGCATGGGGGCTCGGCTGGGAAGTCTGGCTTGACGGAATGGAAATAAGTCAGTTCACATACTTTCAGCAGGTCGGCGGAATCGATCTTCACCCGGTTCCAGTCGAACTTACCTACGGACTTGAAAGAATATGTATGTATCTTCAGGACGTTGATAACGTCTATGATCTCAAGTGGAATGACAAGGTCACGTACGGAGATGTTCATAAAGATGATGAATACGATTTCTCCCACTTCAACTTCAAGGAAGCAGTTGCTGAAGACTTCTTTTCCTTTTTCGACAAATATGAGGAGATCAGCAGGAACCTGCTTTCCAAAGGACTACCTAGGCCGGCCTACGAATTCTGCATAAAGGCAAGTCACGCTTTTAACATTCTCGATGCAAGAGGAGCGATCTCGGTAACAGAAAGACAGAGATATATTGCACGGATCAGAACCCTTTCCTGCGGAATTGCCGAGACTTATGTTGAAAATCTGAAAAAGAGAGGGAACTGATATGGCAGATATGATATTTGAAATTGGTTTTGAAGAGTTTCCTCCGAGCTTTATAGTTCCTGTTGCTGACCAGATAAAACAGAAGATAGAAAAAGAGTTATCTGGCGAAAGACTTAACTTTAACGAACCATCAGTGTTTTCAACATGTTCCAGAATTGCTGTCTCTTTTACGGGACTTCCTGAAAAACAGGCTGATCTTAAGGAAAAAGTTACGGGTGCTCCCAAAAAGATCGCCCTTGACGCTGACGGAAATCTGACAAAGGCCGGAGAGGCTTTTCTCAACAAAAACAACATGACGGATTATTTCTTTGAAGAAACCCCCAAAGGCGAAGTTATTGCAGGATGGAAAGAGGAAAAAGGCAAAGAACTTAAAGATTTGATCGTTCCTGCAATTAAAAATGCGCTTAAAGGAATTAACTTTAAAAAGAGCATGAGATGGTCAGACAGGAACATCGTTTTTGCCAGACCCATCAGGTGGATTTTCCTTTCAATAGACGGCAAAACTGTTGATGATAATTTTGAAGGACTTGATTTCTCTGCAACTTCGACAGGTCACAGATTTTTGAGCAACGGACCGCTTACTGTAATCACCTCTGACTATCTTGAGGTTCTCAAAGGACATTATGTTATTGCAGATAGAGATGAAAGAAAGTCAATGATCGTCTCTCTCGTTAAGGAAAATGCGCAGAAAGAGGGACTTGAACCTTCTCTTGACGAAAATCTTCTTAACGAAGTGACCGACATGCTCGAATATGCCCACGCAATTGTGGGAACTATTCCTGCAAAGTACAGCAACCTTCCACCGGAACTCATTGAAAAAGTTCTCAGAAAGGATCAGAGATACTTTGCGCTCAAGGAAAAGGGAACGGGAACTGTCAAGAAGTTCGTAAGCATTCTCAACAACGTTCCCAGAGACGATTCTGTCGTGATCCGAGGAAATGAAAAAGTTGTTTCGGCAAGACTGGCTGATGCTGCTTTCTATTACACAGGCGACCTCGAAAAGGACTTCATGGAAATGGGTGAAAAGCTCAACTCCGTTCTTTATCAGAAGGATCTGGGAACTTACGGCGATAAGATCGCCCGAATTGAAAAGATAGCAGCGTTTATCGCAGAAAAGGTCAACGCTGAAAATGAGCAGATCGAGAAAATAAGAACTGCCGCAAAACTCATCAAAAACGACCTTGTTTCAGGTGTTGTCTTTGAATTTCCGGACCTTCAGGGGATCATGGGCAGATATTACGCTCTAAACAGCGGTTACGATGCAGAGATATCAGCAGCAGTAAGGGAACACTACCTGCCTGTTTCAGCTGATGATGCAATTCCTGAAACTTTTACTGGAAAGATGCTTTCTCTGGCTGACAAGATAGATACCATCGTCGGCGGATTTATGGCGGGAATGAAACCAACCGGATCAAAGGACAAATTTGCCATCAGAAGAAATGCGCTCGCCTTCCTCGCTCTTGCATGTCACGGTCTTGACAAGGATATTAACATTACTGAGATAATTGAGTTTGCGACTTCACTTGTTCTTGAACACAATGGTGATCTCAAAGCTCAGACAGATGAAATAAAGGAATTTATCGAAGGAAGATATCAGGCGGTGCTAAATCACGACACTCCAGTGATCCAGGCAGCAACCGGAGCAGGTTCAGATCTTCCTCTTACCGTGAAAAGAAAAGCTGCAACGATCGAGAAACTTCTTGAGGACAAGGAGATCATCGAGCTTGCCCAGCTTTACAAGCGTGGCTGCAACATCCTGAAAAAACAGGATAATATCGCAGGAGATATTGACAAGGGACTTTTTGAACAGAATGAGGAGAAGGCTCTTTTTGATTCAACGGAAAAAGTTTATGAAGAAATAGTTAGTTTATCTGACAATCTTGATATTGCTCTTAAAATAATTACACTAAAGCCCGTGTTGGATTCATTTTTCGATGAAGTTTTTGTAATGTCGGAAGATGAAAGTGTGAGATTCAACAGGTTTAAACTCATTAGGAGAGTCACAGACCTTGTTACTGAAAACATTGGAGATATAAGCTATCTTAACATTTGATAGGAGAAAACGATCATGACAAAGAAGTACGTCTATTTTTTCGGACCTGAGGGTTCCGAAGGCAATGCAACCATGAAAAACACTCTCGGTGGAAAGGGTGCCAACCTCGCTGAAATGTGCTCTCTTGGAATTCCGGTTCCTGCAGGATTCACTATTTCAACAGACATGTGTACTGTTTACTACGAGAATAACCGCAACTATCCCCCTGAACTTAAGGAACAGGTAGAAGAGAACCTTAAGATGATAGAAAAAACTATGGGGAAAAAGTTCGGCGATAAAAAAGATCCTCTTCTCGTTTCGGTCAGAAGCGGTGCAAGAGTTTCAATGCCGGGTATGATGGACACAGTTTTAAACCTCGGACTTAACGAGACAACTCTTAAAGGCCTCATAAAGGAAAAGGGCGATGAAAGATTCGCATGGGACAGCTACCGCAGATTTATCCAGATGTACGGAAACGTCGTTATGGGTATTGACGGTGAAAATTTCGAACATGCTCTTGACAGCATCAAGAAAGCAAAAAAGTATAAATCCGATCTTGAGATGAAGACCAAAGACCTTCAGGACCTCGTTAAAAAGTATATGACGATCGTTAAGAAGGAAACTGGAAAAGAGTTCCCGACAAAGCCGAAGGAACAGCTCTGGGGAGCAATTGATGCAGTTTTCGGCAGCTGGATGAATCCGAGAGCGATCTACTACAGAAAAATGAACGGTTTCTCCGACAAATGGGGAACAGCTGTAAACGTTCAGGCTATGGTTTACGGTAACATGGGTGACGACTGTGCAACAGGTGTTGCATTCACAAGAAACCCTGCGACAGGCGAAAGACTTTTCTTCGGTGAATATCTTATCAACGCTCAGGGAGAGGACGTTGTTGCAGGAATCAGAACTCCTCAGCAGATCACTCTTTCCGGAAGCCGTAAATGGGCAAAGGACAACGATGTTGCCGAAAAGACAAGAAAGAAGGACTTCCCGTCACTTGAAGAGTATATTCCTGAAATATATGAAGAACTTGTAGAGGTCTACCACAAGCTGGAAAGCCATTACAGAGACATGCAGGATATCGAGTTCACTATCGAGAACAAGAAACTGTGGATGCTTCAGACAAGAACAGGTAAGAGAACCGCAGCTGCAGCAGTAAGGATCGCAGTTGAAATGGTTAACGAAGGGATGATCACAAAGGACGAAGCACTCCTTAGAGTTCAGCCGGAACAGATCGATCAGCTTCTTCACCCGCAGTTCATCAAAGCTGAAAAAGCTAAGGCAAAAGCTCTCGCAAAGGGTCTTCCTGCAAGTCCGGGCGCTGCAACAGGAAAGATCGTTTTCAATGCTGACGATGCAGTTATTGAAAAGGAAAAAGGCGAAAAGATCATACTTGTAAGAGTTGAGACAAGCCCTGAAGATATCGGCGGAATGGACGCAGCAGACGGAATCCTCACAGCAAGAGGCGGAATGACAAGCCATGCTGCAGTTGTTGCACGCGGAATGGGTAAATGCTGTGTTTCAGGCTGCGGTGCTATCAGCATAGACTACAAGACCGGAAAGTTCACAGTTGATAAGACCGTTGTTAAAAAAGGCGACTGGATCTCTATCGACGGTAGCACCGGTGAAGTTTACGTCGGCAAGATCCCGACAGAACAGCCTAAGTTCGAAGGTGATTTTGATAAACTTATGAAGTGGGCTGACGAGAGAAGGATTCTTAAAGTCCGCACAAATGCAGACACTCCTAAAGATTCTACTGTTGCAAGGAACTTTGGTGCCGAAGGTATCGGACTTTGCAGAACTGAGCACATGTTCTTCGAAGGCGACCGTATCGTAGCTGTCAGAGAAATGATCCTTGCAGATGATGAAAAAGGAAGAAAGAAGGCTCTTAAAAAGCTCATCAAGCACCAGAGAGACGATTTCTACGGAATTTTCAAGGCAATGGAAGGACTTCCTGTAACCATCAGACTTCTTGATCCTCCGCTTCACGAGTTCCTTCCTCATGAGCCTGCACAGATCAAGGAAATGGCTGATGAAATGAAAGTTTCTCAGAAGAAGATCAAGGACAAACTTGAAGAACTTCACGAGTTCAACCCGATGCTCGGACACAGAGGCTGCCGTCTTGGAAACACATATCCGGAGATCAGTGAGATGCAGGTCAGAGCTATCATGGAAGCTGCATGTAAACTCACAAAAGAAGGCGTAAAGGTATTCCCTGAAGTTATGGTTCCGCTCGTAGGAAAGAGCGAAGAGTTCAAACTTCAGAAAGATCTTATAATTGCAACAGCTGAAAAAGTTTTTGAAGAAAAAGGCATCACAGTTGAGTATATGGTCGGAACAATGATCGAAATTCCCAGAGGAGCTCTTACAGCCGACGAGATCGCTGAAGATGCGGAATTCTTCTCATTCGGTACAAACGACCTTACACAGATGGCTTTCGGATATTCAAGAGATGACTCTGTTAAATTCCTTAAAGTTTATAAGGAAAAAGGAATCCTCGTTGACGATCCTTTCCAGTCAATTGACCAGACAGGTGTCGGCCAGCTTGTTGAGATCGCTTCAAAGCGCGGCAGAAAAGTTAGACCGAACATTAAACTCGGTGTATGCGGAGAACACGGCGGTGATCCTTCATCGATCGACTTCTTCCACAGAACCGGACTTAACTACGTAAGCTGCTCACCTTACAGAGTTCCGATCGCAAGACTTGCAGCAGCACAGTCAGCAATCCAGAACGATGTTGTAAGAGAGATCAAAAAGACAGTTGAAGATGCTTACGGAGTCATGGAAGGCGCTGTTAAGTCAATATACAAAGAGATCGAGAAAAGATTTAAGAAGTAGTTGTTGAAGATGAATCTTCAAGAAAATCGACAATATTTAAATGTTTAATTCCGTCTCTACT
>CAZTKP010000020.1:12116-26407 GCA_964614215.1 uncultured Spirochaetales bacterium
AAGATGAATCTTCAAGAAAATCGACAATATTTAAATGTTTAATTCCGTCTCTACTTAAATCAAACATATCTGTTGAGACAACAAACTTAGCAAAATTATCAGGAACTTTTTTCAAAACACCGAATTCCCTCTTTATTGTCTTTTCTGTCGAAAGGATGTAAGCAACCTGAATATAAACTTTTTCATTTCCTTTCCGGCATACAAAATCGATCTCTTCGTTTCCAATCCTTCCAATATTTATTTTGTAACCACGCCTGAGCATTTCCATGAAAACAATATTTTCGAGGATCAGATTAATATCCTTTTCGTTATTTCCGCATACTGCTTCTCTCAAGCCGTGGTCAGTTGCATAATATTTTTCACTAACCTGAAGAATCCTTTTCCCAACAACATCTTCCCTTAAAACTCTGTGAAAAAGAAAAGCCTCTTCGCAAACTTTGATGTAGTTAAGTATCGTTTCGGGAGCAACCTTTCTTCTTTCACTCTTGAGAAATCTGGAGATGCTTGTTGCGGAAAAAGTGTTCCCGACATTTGAAAGAACATAGCGGATAACTCTTTCCAGCATATCAACATCACGAATATTATTTCTTTTAACAACATCTTTAAGTATCACGGAATTAAATACATCATTTAAATACTGAAAAGAAGAACTACGATCAAGTTCGAGATTTGAAAGAAAAGGCATCCCTCCGAAAATCACATAATCTCTGAAAACTTTCTGAACATCAGTTTCATCGGGATTAATAACTTCATACATTTCACTAAATTCATTAAAAGAAAATGGATATATCCTTATTTCCACATATCTTCCGGCTATCAAAGTGGCAAGATCTCCAGAAAGCAGTTTTGCATTTGAACCCGTAATAAAAATATCTGTATCGTAAGCGGAATTGAGTGAGTTAATACATCTTTCCCAGTTTTCCACTTCCTGAATTTCATCAAAAAACAGATAAACTTTGCCTTTCAGATCTTTTATCTGCTCTGTTACATCACTATGAAGAGCTTCGGCCTGAAGTAGATGACTGTACTTCATATCTTCAAAATTATAGGCAATTATATTTTTAACAGGGATACCTTTTTGAGCCATAGTCTCTCTTATCTGATTAAGAAAAAAAGATTTTCCGCTACGTCTCAGACCGGTAAGAACTTTAATTACATCTTTACCAATAAAAGGCTCTATCTTTTTATTGAAAAACTCTCTTTTAACCATTATGACCTCCAGATTCTTTTCTAAACACAGAACTTTATCACAGATATATCTTTCAGTCAAGCGAATTAATTAGCTCTTATCAGTTATATCTGATGGCTTGCCTGTTTTTTGAGTTTTTGCAAGCTGTATCTGTTACTCACAAACATTACAAAGAGATCGAGAAAAGATTTAAGAAGTAATTCTAAAAACTTGCTACACTTCCCCTTAAAAATATAATCGATTAAGTGCTTTTTTCATAATTCTGAGCGATTAAGATGGCGATTTCACGGAAAAATATTCCATATATTCTTTTTGGTGGTGTTCTTGTCACACTTTTTGTGCTCCTCTACCTTTTTGTGAACATTCAGCAGGATAAGTACAACTACTTTCTGTATCTTTACGGGGACAGTGTGAAGCCTGGTGCGACAGCACTTGTGAAAGTTATCTCCAGAGACGGTGAGATCGTTCCGGATCCGGGGCTTGAGATAAATGGGAAAAAGGTGAGAACTCAACTCATTAAACTGACTCCCGATATAAAAGAGATAAGAGCGAACGTCGGCAAGTTTGAAACTGTTTTTCCCTTTAAATTCAGTGATCTTGACGGATCAGTTCCGCAGTCGCAGACCATTCAGTTAAGTGACAAAGATATTGAAAAAAGTCCAGATCCTGCAACTGACGGGAAGCACACCATCTACCTCCTTCCCGAGTTTTTCAGATTTGTTCCTGAAATGACAACAAAGATAAACCTTTTCTGTGTTGAAAATGCAACAGCTCTTCCATGTAGTGAAAGCGAGATAATTGTAAACGGCAACCCAGTTGAGATGAACAAAGGATACGCTGTTTTTAAAGCAGTTTTCAGAACCGAGAACAAAGTTAAGATCGCCTTTTCAAGCGGTGATGTCATTGACGCTAAAGTTCCATACAAAGGCAAGATGTTCGACCTTAAGATCGTTGACGGCAAGATCAAAGCATATTCACTTGTCGAGATCTCAAATGTCCACATTGACTGCTTTTCAAAAGAGAAGTGGATAGGAACGGACATCTTAAGACTCACGGCCTACGGAGTAACACTTCCCGAGCACTACTCAAACTGTCACAGAATCCAGCTAAGCTTTAACTCAAACTCGCCCGGAACCACATTTGTAACATACACGAAAAGCCCTGAATTAATTGAGAAAGTCACCGATCCATACTACGTTGAACTTGCTCCCAGCATTGACAAATTTTCAAGAATTGCAAAATACAACTTCTTTAAAAGCTATAACTCATCATTTTTTACAACGGTCCCCCTACTCTTTTCGGGAACGACACTTGAAAACCAGTTTTTAAAAGACAAACAATCAAAACTTGACACTATCTGGTGGATCATCCTGTTCGCTGCACTTTTCGGACTTGTTCTTTTTGTTTTCACAGCTTTTAAAAATGTTAAGGAAGTTGAAGGAATTGACGGAGAGCTCATCTCACATTCAAAAAGCAGGCAGTATACAATACTGTTCTCTGTTGTGCTCATCTACGTTACTTTTATATCCATGTTACTTTATTTACTGAACAATCTGGCATAAAAATGGGAAAAATAAGACTACTTAAAGAAAACGTTATAAATCAGATCGCTGCAGGTGAAGTTGTTGAAAGACCTCTTTCCATCGTCAAGGAACTTATTGAGAACAGCCTTGATGCATATGCGACAAGCATAACCATCGAGCTTGAAAAAGGCGGAAAGAAGCGGATCGCCGTTAAAGATAACGGTCACGGCATGAGCGAAGAGGACGTGTTCATGTCACTTGAACGCCACGCGACAAGCAAGATCAATGAAGTTGAAGACCTTGAGAACGTTTCCACGATGGGATTTCGCGGAGAGGCCATACCTTCGATCTCAGCTGTGACAAAGTTTTCAATTTCCAGTGCTCAGGAACACGGGGCAGGTTTTAAGGTAAGTTGTGCCAATGGAAAAATAGTTGAGAACAAACCTGTTTCAATTCCAAGAGGTACAACAGTAGAGGCAAACAGTCTCTTTTTCAACGTTCCTGCAAGAAGAAAGTTCCTGAAAAGTGACGACAGAGAATTTGCCTTAGTACGTGAATTGATTCAGAAATTCGCCGTAATCCACCCTGAGATAGGACTGACACTCATCCATAATGACAGACAGATCTTCACGCTTGTGCAAGGACAGGAACTTGAGCAGAGAATTCTATCGATCTGGAAGATCAGTAGTGAAGACCTCACCCATCAGGTAGTAACAAAAAATGCTCTCACCGCTGACATCTGGGTTCCGAGTCCATTTGCCTCTACCCCGGGAACTACAGTTACCGCAGTTAATGGAAGAATTATAAGAGACCGCCTTGTAAATGCAGCAATTTACAGAACATTCAGAGAAGTTATCGGCGGAGAGTTTAAATCACCTGTTATGCTCTTTCTTGAAGTTCCATCAAATTTTGTAGACATAAATGTTCACCCTTCAAAACTTGAAGTGCGTTTTAACAACGTGGGTGCTGTCTCTAATCTTATTCAGGAAGCTCTTTCATCTACGCTGCTTATGTTTAGAGAAAAACCGGAAGTTCAGTACAGCAGCAGACCACAAACTTCCGTTCCAGGCTACAGTGCTGAAAGAAGTCCTCAGAAATATTCAGGAAATATCTCCACCTTTCAACCGTCTCTGCCTGAAATGGATGAACCTGAGAAAAGAAAAGAAGTCGAACAGGACTCATTCTACAGTTTCCAGTTCCGTAACTATAAAGTTCTCGGTGTTCTTTTCGGAGTTTATCTGGTTATTGAAAAGGACGATACCGTCATCTTTCTTGATCAGCATGCATCACACGAAAGAATTACTTTTTCATCCCTGCAGAAAAATATGTCACTAAAAAGCGGACTGAGCCAGATGCTTGTAGCTCCCTCGATAGTTAAGCTCGGCAACAAGGAACTGCTTTCCGTAAAAGAAAACCTTGAACTTTTTAATGACAGCGGATTTGCTCTTGAGATATTTGATGAAGAATCGGTTATAATCAGGGCAGTACCCGCTGTCGGATATGAAACTGACTGGAACGGAATTGTTAAGGAAATGGCCGGCCAGCTTGAAAACTACGGATACGCCGATAAAGTGCAGGAGGAGTTTCTATCCCATCTTGCGACAAAGGCATGCAGAGCATCGGTAAAAAGGAACGATCCGCTCACAGACCCTGAGATTGATGCACTTTTAAAGGACATCAACGCCTCAAAAGTTCTAACCTGTCCTCACGGCAGACCGTTCTTTTTCACAATGTCAAAAAATGATTTTGAAAAAAAGGTTCACCGTCAATGATAATAATTCTCGGCCCGACTGCTTCAGGAAAAACATCCATCTCAATAGAACTTGCAGAAAAATTAAACGGAGAGATCGTCGGAGCTGACTCTGTTCAGATCTATCAGGACCTTGTGATCGGATCAGCCGCTCCCACAAAAGAAGAAATGGCCAAAATTCCACACCATCTCATCGGAATCATGGACCTTTCGCAGAAAATAAGTGCCGGGCAGTACGTCAAAATGACGGCAGAAACTATTAAGGATATAGAATCCCGGGGGAAACTTCCCATCATGGTCGGAGGAACCAACTTCTATGTCGACGCTTTCATTAACGGACTGTCACCGATACCTGAAATAACTGATGCTGAAAACAGTCAGTTCGATAAAAGAACTGATGACATCCCGACTTCTGAACTTTTTATGAAATTAAAAGAAAAAGATCCTGCCTGGGCTGACAATATTTCATCACCAAACGACAGACAGAGGATAAAAAGAGGCCTGCTTGTGCTTGAAAATACTGGAAAAAAGATTTCCGAGTGGAATAAACTTCCCCGTGAAAAAGTCTATTTTGGTAATCTTCAGGTCTATGCTCTTGAAATTAATAGAAACAAACTGTATGAAAGGATCAACCTTCGTTCCGAAAAAATGGTTCGTGACGGAATTATTGAAGAACTTCAACGAATTAACATTAAAGGATACAACTCCGGCAACTGCCTTCCTCTTAATTCGATAGGATACAGGGAAACAGGACTGTTCTTAAGTGGAGAGATCCAAACAAAAGGAGAGCTTGTTGAGCTTATAGCAAAGAACACCAGACACCTCGCCAAAAGACAGCTGACATGGCTTCGAAACCGTGATTATGTGAACTGGATCGAACAGGAAAAAAGTATAGAAGTTCTTCTGAACATAAAAAACCAGATCTAAAAATTGAACTAATAGTCATTAAATTGCTGAAAGTACAGCTTTGTTGTTTCAAAATTGTGAACGAAATGTGTCATTATTACAACTATCCGAAATTACAGCCTTTTTTCCGTGGATCGACTTGACTTTCATCTTTCACTCCGTATAATGAACAGGTTGATGATTTAGTTCTGGAGGTGTCAGATGAAATGTTTTAAACCCGGCGACTTAGCAGTTTACCCTAATTACGGAGTAGGCAAAGTTGAGTCCATAGAAGCCAGAAGTCTCGGACAGAACGAGATCAACTGTTATGTAATTAATATGATATCTAACGGTTCAAAAGTTTTCGTTCCTGTTGACTCTGCAAAGAACATGGGCCTGCGTAATGTTACTGAAAAAGATTCTGCACAGTCGGTATACCGCTGTTTTAAAAGCAAGAATCAGGACCTTCTTAAAATGAACTGGAATAAACGTTACCGTTTTCTCCAGGATAAAATGAAGACAGGAAAGATAGACGATGTTGCATCAGTCATCTCAAACCTGAACTATCTTAAGAAAAAGAAGGGACTTAGCTATGGCGAAGACAAACTTTTAACCGAGGCGGAAGAGATCATAACAACGGAACTCTCGATCTCCGAGAACCTTTCAAAAGACGAGATCCTCACAAAGATCAAGAACAGTCTCAACTACTAAGTCTTAACTCTTCACTTAAATTTCAATAAAATAACCGCCATGAAAAAACGTAATGAACTTTTTCAGTTTTCAGGGATAAAATCAAATGACTGTGGTTAAAGAAAAAGGAAGGCCGGGAAAACTGCAACACACAAACGTTCCGCTACCGCTGCTTCCTCTCGGACCTGACGGGGTTTGCGGTGTCTGTTGTACAGCTCCCGGCCATAATTAAAAAAATGGCGGAGAGGGAGGGATTCGAACCCTCGGTAGCGTGAACTACACACAATTTCCAATCGTGCTCCTTCGGCCTCTCGGACACCTCTCCATATCGAAAGTGAAAGTTAAAGATGGCGGAGAGATAGGGATTCGAACCCTAGGAACCCATAAGAGCTCACTTGATTTCGAGTCAAGCTCCTTCGACCACTCGGACATCTCTCCGCTTTCAGTCAGGTCTCTTTTCTAACTGCTTTTTCAGTTTCTGAGAAGCCCGTATCTCCTTAAAGAAGCCGGTCAGGATCTCAGAACATTCATCTGCAAGCAGCCCCTCATGAACCTCGACCTGGTGATTCAACCTATCATCCTCCAGGAGATCATAGAGCGATCTTACAGCCCCTGCCTTCGGATCTCTGGATCCGAAGAAAAGTCTTTTTATGCGTGACTGAACTATTGCACCGCTGCACATAATGCAGGGTTCAAGTGTCACGTAAAGATCACAGTCTTCAAGTCTCCAGCTGTTCAGATGGGATGACGCCTGTGTAATAGCTTCGATCTCAGCATGAGAGATCGGAGAATTCGTTGACTCTCTCCTGTTATAACCTTCACCTATTATCTTACTTTCAAAGACCACAACGGCACCTACAGGAACTTCACCTTCACCTCTTGCTTTTAATGCAAGTTCCAAAGCCCTTTTCATATAGATTAATTTGCTTTCCATCTTTATCTGTGGCGTGCCCAGGAGGATTCGAACCCCCAACCTCCTGGTCCGTAGCCAGACGCTCTATCCAGTTGAGCTATGGGCACATAAAAAAAATGGCGGAGAAGGAGGGATTCGAACCCTCGGTAGAGTCTTACCCCCACACTCGCTTAGCAGGCGAGCACCTTCAGCCTCTCGGTCACCTCTCCGCATAAAAAAATACTGGCGGAGGAGGTAGGATTCGAACCCACGGACGCTTGCACGTCAACGGTTTTCAAGACCGCCGCCTTCGACCACTCGGCCACTCCTCCGCAAAAACTCACTATGAAAAGAACAAAGCACCGATTATGATGGTTAAAAAACATTAGTTGTCAATATTTTTGATCGTCGTTTTATGAAATGTCTGCAATCACAGATGATTTATTTTTTCTGGGGAAGATCGTTTTTACCGATCTCAAAGGTTTTCGGCCCGATTTCACTTTTTCCAAGCTCCTGCAGCGTCTTTCTCGCAAAGGATACAATACTTTTCACCTCGTTTTTAAGGTCTGGATCAATTTTTACAGCGTTATAGGAATGTTCGATAGCCATTTCAGGCATTCCCTTTTCAATTGCGATTTTCGCAAGCCTCAGATGAGACTGTGCTGATCCTTCATTAAGCTCAAGAATATTATCTATAAGCGACTCGAGCTTCTTCTCGTCAAGAAGAACAAACTCATTATTCTGCAGCGCATCAAACAACTCCTCACTGTGTCTTTCATTTAAAACACTCCTTATCTCCAATTCAAAATCGTGGTATTCCTTATTTTCCGGATCCATCCGGACTGCTATCAGAATCTCTTCATGCGCCTGCTTGATTTTATTGTGACTTTTCAACTTCATGGCAAGAACAAAATGCTTTTCCGCAGTTTCTCCCTGAGACCTTACGCCCTCTGTTGCAGGAGCGTTATTGTTTTTTATTGAAAAAAGCAGCGCATCATACTTTTCCTTCTCTTCGGGACTTGTTATCATGCATGCGTCACCGATAAGCTTTCTAACTCTTTGAAGCTTGTTTCTGTAACTGTACATATTGATGTTTTCAAAGTTCCTTCCCGCAAAAAGAGATCTGTAATACCTGCACTTTTCATCCACTCTTTCTGCAGTGACATCCGGACTTTTCTCAAGATTAAGCATCCGGTAATAATCAAGATTTCGACCATAATAATAAAGGAAAAGGATCTCTTTTTTTAAGTTTAACGGGAGTTCAGGAGCCTCTTCCAGCTCAGCATATTTAAAACAGACCTGAGTATAGTCTCTAAGGTCCTCCCCTTCATTTACAACCAGTTTTTTTCTCTTGTTTACATTTTCTTCGACAGCACCGCTTTCAATAAAATTTGAAATAGCATCATCGAACTCTTTTCTTGAGAATACTCCCGATACCGCTGTAAAAACATCATCTCTCGACTGCCAGATCTCTGTTATTTTTGAAGCGAGGAAAGCTTCTTTAGAAGATCGTATATGAAACTTTGATGGAGACAGGAGCTTTATTTTTGTTTCCACGATCATTTTCAAACTCCTTATTGTTGCACCAGCAGAAGAAATATACATACCATTTTTTAAATTGTCAAATTTAATACATCTCATATATTTTATCATAATCGTCTGCGATTTTTTTGATTTGACAGCATATCATAATTATAATCCCTGTAGTTTTTGTTTTTAACCGAGGTGGAAAATGAGTTTTTGTCATTGTGGAAATGAAAAAAGTTATGAGGAATGCTGTCAGCCTCTTATCAAAGGAAAGAAAAAAGCTGAAACAGCTGAAGAATTAATGAGAGCAAGATATTCGGCCTTCGTTGAACAGGAGATCGATTTCATAATGGATACTGTCTCTCCTGACCAGACCGACATGATGAGCCGTGATGCGGTAAAGAAATGGGCTAAGAACACCAACTGGATCAGGCTGGAGATCGTAAGAACTGAAAACGGACAGAAAAGCGATTCAGATGGAACAGTTGAATTCAAGGCTTTCTCTAATGTGGATGGAGTTACTCAGGTTCATCATGAGAATGCAAAATTCATAAAGAAACGTGGAAAGTGGTACTTCGAGGACGGAGAACCTGTCGCAGCTGAACAGGTAAGAAGAGACGCTCCCAAAGTCGGCCGCAACGATCCGTGTCCCTGCGGAAGCGGCAAAAAGTTCAAAAAGTGCTGCGGCAAATAATCTAAACAGGCATCTGATTTACATCTGAGCAAAAAAAAAGCCTCCCGGAAAGGGAGGCATAAATATGGTGCAGAAGGGGGGACTCGAACCCCCACACCCGTTACAGGCACAAGATCCTTAGTCTTGCGTGTCTACCAATTCCACCACTTCTGCACGAAGCGATAAATTCAATAATTAAGGAGCTATCTACTCAGCTTCTTTTTCAGCTTCTTTTTCAGGAGCTTTCTCTTCGACCTTCTTTTCTTCTTCCTCTACGGGTTCTGCCTTAGGAGCTTCAGCCTCTTTTACAGGAGCCGCCTCTTCCTTGACCGGGGCTGCCTTAACAGGCTCAGGTGCCGGGATTTCCTCTTTCTTTTCGATAGCAGGAACATCAACAACTGACTGATTCTTGCTTGAAAGATAGGAAAGCCACACCGAGTTAAGCATAAAAAGGATGGCAAGCACTGAAGTTATCTTGGTAAGGATGTTACCCGCACCTCTAGCACCGAAAATGCTTGTACTTGATCCTCCGAAGATCGCTCCCATTCCTTTTTTTCCTTCCTGAAGAAGGATAACCAGAACAAGAAGACCGCATATAACAATCTGTATAACAGCAAAAGTAATAAACATAATTAAACCTCTTTCGCTACCTAAAAAACGTTAGCGTGATATTTATAGTTTTTTCGCTTTCATTGTCAAACTTTTTCTTTTAAAATCTGGAAATGCTTTGATAATACTGTATTATCGTTCCTAATTTCCAGTTGTGTTGGAGTTTGGATATGACTAAATTTTATGCAGGAATTGACCTGGGCGGCACAAAGATCCTGACCTTTCTGTGCAACGATGAACGAAAGGTGCTTTCCAGGGTCAGAACATCCACTGAAGCGGCAAAAGGCGTGAATGCTGTTATCACGAAAATGATAGAGACCGTGGAAAATGCCTGTACGGAAACCGGTATTTCATTAAAAGATCTCTCCGGTCTCGGAATAGGTGTTCCCGGACCTGTGAATAAAGAGACCGGCCTGGTCTATGACTGTCCGAACCTTTCAGGCTGGAAGAACATTGAGGTTAAAAAGATATTTGCTGAAAAACTGGGAATTCCCGTTAAAGTAGAGAACGATGCCAGAACTGCCGGACTTGCCGAAGCCAGAATTGGTGTGGCAAAAGGGTTCGACCATGTATTTTACATAACTGTAAGTACAGGGATCGGCGGAGCGATAATTATTAACGGAAAGATCTTCCACGGTGCGATCGGTGCAGCCGGGGAGTTCGGTCAGATGAAACTTCTTGACGGGAGTATTTTTGAATCTCATTTTTCCGGACCGGCCATTGACAGAATGTTCGGAATTAAAACTGAAAAGATCGCAGACCTTGTTAAACATGGAGATCCGGGCGCTCAGAAGGCACTTGACCATCTCACAAACGGCATAGGCACTTATCTAGCTAATATCACTACACTTTTAAACCCCCGGATCATTGTAATAGGCGGGGGTGTTTCAAACCTCGGGGACATCTTTATCAAACCTGTTGAGAAACTGGTTCGTGAACGTGCGTTTTCAATAAGTTCAGAAAATGTAAAAGTCGTCCGTGCAGGACTTGGTTCGGATTCCGGAGCATACGGAGCTCTGGAATTAGTTATGGACTAGAATTATCCGCCGTAGATCAGCTCTATTACTTTTTCAACAAGTTTCGGAACAGAATCTGCCTTAACAGTTGCGATAATTTCTTCATTTCCTTTGACATTACCAGGTTTTAGCAAAGCTACCTGAAAATAAACGCTCATCAGAGTTTTGTATGCCTTTATTCTGAGGTCATCATTTTCGTAACGCATTGCCTCACCCTTATCGATGATCACCTCAACTCCTTTTTCCTGAAGCTTTGCAGCAATACCGATGAGGGCACCATCGTTATCCTCGTTCTCCACTTCTGAGTAGAGATAGACTTTTTTAATGTTCTCAAATTTAAAGTTCTGATCTACGATCTTAATTTTTGAGTCTGCTCTCGCTCCCTTCATAACCGGGTCCTTTTTCTTTTCAGCTGTACCGCAACTGACAGAAAAAAGAAGGACAAACATAAGAAAAAGCTTTAAAAACTTCATATCTTCACCTCAGAAAAATATCCGTAACATGTTTATTTTATAAATGTATAGGGATTTTACAAGTTTAGAAATTTACAACTGAACAGGAGCAACCGTCGCCTTCTTTATTTAAAACTCCATTTTCTTCTTTATCAACTGATTCATTTTCATCATCACTAAGCTCTCCTGCAATATCGGAGTCTTCATTAGTTTCATCAGAACTGTCATTGTTACTGTCATTGCCGGATTCATTGGAAAACACAAATTTTGCGGCATATGGACTTACAACGTTTCCTGCGTTTAAAAAGTATCCTCCTGCGATCATATCTCCGTTTTTATCAAAGATAATATCATTTACCATTTCACCTAAACCATTTTGGAAGGACTGCCATTTTGTTCCATCCCATCTGGCTATATTATTTACTTTAAGATCTCCGGCCTTATCAAAGCCGCCTCCTGCATAAAGGTGGTTTTCTTCATCGAAGGAAATTACATAGACTGTTTTATCAAGTACTTCCGATGCTACTGGCACCCAGTTGGATCCCTCCAGTTTTGCTAAATGATCAGCAACAGCATCATGTTTTTCCTTATTGAAACTGCCCCCTACATAAAGCTCGTTTCTACTATTAAAAGCAAGCGTCATAATAACAGATGGGACCGTTTCACCAACTTTTTCAGTCTTAAAATCTACAATTTTATAGACACACGAATCTATCGGTTGCTGTTGAAATGAACCAAGAACAGCAAAATGAGGCACACCATTTTTATCAAAATCTCCATCTGTCACCTCAACACCCCTTTCCAGCTCTATATCATTCCACTCTTCTCCATCCCAGATTTTTATTATTGAAGAAACCTCCGCAGAATCTCTTCTTTGCTGTCCTCCAACATAAATATTTCCATTCTCATCCGCAAGAATTGAGTAAACATACATTTCCACTCCCCCACTGAGTGAATCCCATTTCTTACCATCCCAGATCGCAATATTGTTAAATTCATCACTATCTAAAACTTTGAAATCACCTCCAACAATAATCCTGTTTGAATTATCGATTTCAATCCCGTGAAAAGAACCGACAAAATCATGCGGCACATTATCCCATGAAACACCATTCCACTTTGCAATCCCGTCACAACCTTTATCATTAACTTTATTGAAACTGCCGACTGCAAAAACATTTCCTGAAAGATCAACTGCGAGCTCATTTACATAATCATTTAATTGACCATCCATTTTCCCAAGATCTTCCCAGCCTTGTTCAGTCCACTTCTTAAGGCCTGATGGTGTCACTAATCCGGCTGCAGTAAAATATCCTCCGATATAAATATCATCATTTTCTAAATCTATAAAAATTGATTTCACAGCATTTGAAGGATTATCCAGCATTCGTGTCCACTGATGCCCACTCCATTTGGCCATATTTGACATTAAGGAATTTTCTATAAAACCTCCAGCATAAACGGTTCCGTCTTTACCAAAAGCGATCGTCTGAACTCCATCTCCATAATCCATTTCAGCAACACCGTTGCCGAGTGCTGTCCATTCTTTACCATCCCACATAGCAATATTTTCCGCTTCGACGTCTCCAATCTGCGAGAAAAGACCACCAACATAGATGTTTCCATCTTTAGACTGAGTTATTGTATTGATGGTCATTCCAATTTCATCGCGACTGAAGCCTTTTCCACCCAGAAGCGTCCAGTTTTTCCCATCCCATTTTCCCAGTCCGCAATAAGCCTCACCTTCCTTTTCTTCACAATATCCTGCAACATAAAGATTCCCATCGTCATCAAGAAGAACATCATTAACATGTCCTCTGAAGTCTCCAACCGGTTTCGCAGACTCCCCGTCACAGGTCATTAATCCATCTACTGTACCACCCGTTCCCTCTCCAAAAGCCGAATAAGTTCCTGCAACAACAAGGGACCCGTCTTTGTCGACAACCACTGCACTTATCTCTTCAAATTTCCCGAAGCTGCAATTTTCAATATCTGACCAGTTTTCACCATCCCACTTTGCAAGGTACTGTGCAGGGAAAAAGCCTGCGTTGTAAAAACCTCCTCCGACATACAGATTTCCATTGCCATCAAAAGTCAGAGCTGTAACCTCCCCATCGACACCGTTACCAAAAGCTTCCCATGCTCCAGTTTTTAAATTATGTCTGGCGATATTTTGCGCTTTTATGTCTCCAGCAGATGAAAAATTTCCACCGAAATATATGTAATCTCCACGAACCAGAATTTTATTCACATATCCATCAACACCCAGAAGTTGTCCCATTGAAACCCATTCACCACCAACACTTTCACCTGACAAACAAAAAGTAAAAATGAATGTTACAAATATTATCAGCTTTTTCACAGCGCCCTCCCTTCTTAATAATCTATTGCTTTAAATATACTCATCATTTACCCTAACGCAAGATACAAAGCATCAAAAGCTGCGAAATTTTTTGATAAAACTGTTTAACCACATACACTAAAGACCAGTCGAATCATTTTGGAGGTTAGTTCATGAAGTTAAAACTGATTGTTTTCATAGTATTTGTATTGGCAATCAACCTGAATATTTTCGCAGACGTAGCCGGACCTTCCTGCTCAGATTATGATGAAATATTTTTCTTAGATAAAGATACCGAAAAAAACACTAACTCATACTCTGACAAAACTGGATATTATTCTGGAGGACCTATCTATGCCGGGCCGATAAAAGATGGAGACACATTTCACTATTTTCCGATATCAAACCCTTTCTCTATTCCGGAGAATTATAAAAACCTTCTGATATCCAACCACTGGTGCAGTTCAAAGAGAAACCATGAAAATGGTTCTATATGGGTGGAACTTGGTTCTGAATGGGGTGAACCATACGATTGGGAGTGTTCATGTAGAACCGCTGCGAACTATTGGGATTGGGACAGCATAATCGAAAAGGACCTCCCGCTTTTTCACACACCGTTAAGTTATGAATTTATATATGAAAACACTTTTGACAGTCGTGGCTCCCTGCCTTATCTGCAAAGCTATATAGTTACAGATAAAATTGTTTCTCATAGCTCTTATGGAGAATCGTGTCTTCTTAATG
>CAZTKP010000021.1:0-26361 GCA_964614215.1 uncultured Spirochaetales bacterium
AATACTGCTCTTCTCTTCTTAGCAGCAGCAGCTCTCTGCTTATCTCTCTGGCCCACCCTTGCATCAATAGCCTTCATCGCCTTATCTCTTTTGGCGTTTTCTATTGCGATCTGTTTTCTTATACCTGCCTCAAATTTTCCACGTCCTTTTTCCTTAAGTTTCAATTTTCTGGCAACAGCACTTTTTTCTATATCTTTTTTCTTTTTAAAAGATGCTATTTCGATCTTTATCTTTTTATCAAAAGAATCGAAGGACTTCTGAAGCTTAGCCAGATCACTCTTATAGTCTTTTTCTACAGGAGCCACCTTTCCGCTGACGAACTTGTCATAGTTATCTTCGAACTTTATAAGATCCGTGGTCAGCTTCTTAAGTTTTTTCCTTGCGTTTTTCCATTGAGGACTCTTTTCATAGTTGCTGTTCTTATCCTCGATCTTAATAACTTCCGACTCTGTTTTTTCTATTTCTTTAGATCTTTTTGAGCGTTCTGCTTCATATTCCTTTTCAGCCTTTTCTCTGGCTACTGCTCTTATTTTTTCATACTTCTGTTCTATCTGTTCTCTTTTTTTGTCTGTATTTTCCTGGATCTTCTGAAGTCTCTGCTCCTGTTTTTCGACGTAACTTGAGATCTCTCTTTCGAACTTATCAACTTCCTGGGCAAGCTTCTGGATATCCTTGTCATAATTTTCCAGTTCCTTGTTGAGTTTCTCAATTGCCTTTGTTGCTGCTTTTTCCGCCTTAGCTCTATCCACACTGTCCTGAGCTTCGTTCTTCCTCAGACCTTTCTCATATTCCGCTTCGGCTTTCTGTTCGCTTCTGTCAAATTCAGCCGTCATTTTGTCAAGTTCTTTGCGGACAGCCTCCATTCTCTGTTCAAGCTTTCTATTGTCCAACTGCTGTTTTTTAGAGAAATTCTCTATCTCCTTTTCTTTATCAGCAACATCTTTTTCAAAATTCTTTCTCTGCTGGATAAGACTTTTCTTAAGACCAAGTGTTATTTTCCTATATTTTTTCCTGATCTCTTTCTGTTCCTTTTCTATTTCGTTACGGTAGATCTCCTCGTAGCCTCTTCCGTCTTCAAGTTTCTTGTTATACTGCGAGATCTCTCTTTCCATATCGGAGATCTTGTCACGGTATTTTGAATCGAGATTCTGAAGATCGCTTCTCATCTGTTCTATCTTCTTAAGATGATCTTCTTCCTTTTTCTTTTCCTCGATCCTTGCTTTCTTTTCGTCCCTTTCAAAATCTCTGGCGACCTTATCCTTGAGGTTAAGCTGATCTTCCATTGAGTTTCTAAGTTTTTCAGCTTCTTTTGTCTTCCATTCAGCTATTTTCCGTATTTCTCTTTTTATCTTCTGAAACGCACTTTTTGCTTTAGTATAATCCTCTTTGTCAGGCATCTCATAACGATGTTTCTGTTTTGTCTCCTTAATGAACTGAAGTTCCTTATATCCCATTTTTCTAAGGGCCATATCTTTTTCAAGAACATCGTCCACAACTCTGACAGCTCTATCAAAATCACCATCCTTGATATACACCTGAGCCTGTTTAACGGCTTCATCTATCTTCTGAACAGCATCAGCGAACTGATCCTTCCCGGCTTCCCTGAAGAACTTAACAGCATTGTTCGTTTCACCTTTCTTGTATGACTTAAAACCGCTTCTGAGACGTCTTTTCTTTTCTCTGGGAGAAAGCCCCTTCTCTATTTCAGGTTCCGGTGCAGATTCTTCAGCTGACATTGAACTTTCATCAGGAAGGTCTCCGGCAACATCTATTATTGCCGCAGCCATATCTGCCGCGAAATCCTCGGCATCAATATCCTCATCGCCTTCCACGATCTTACGTAGAACTCTCTTTCCTGTCTTTGTGGAAAAAAAGTAGAGCGTTGCTTTTGGAGCACCGTTCTTTTCAGTAATTCTCGGGAAAATGATAAAATCGGCCTTTTGCACGCCCTTTGAATTCTGTTCGACACATCTAACTTTTGTTCTGCATGCTCTGAATGCTTTTCTCTGTCCTGAAGAGAGAAGCTCATCTGAATCAACAAGACGAATCTCTTTCACGGTGCTGTAAGTAAGCTTAAGCTCCTTTTCCAGCTTCTTTGCCAGTTTTGCAGCAGGTCCACGACCCGTCGGATTCAATATTGCTGCTGTCGGCACTGCGAACAGTCCTGAAACAAAAAGTGTCAGAATAACAAAAACCAAGGATTTCCTGAACATCTTAAAACCTCTGTTTATTCTTAAAATCAGTTAATATCTATAAGTATAACACACTACATTATACCGAATAACCACGACAGCCTATTCAAAAGTTGTTTTTTTGTCAAAATTTTTAGCTAAATAGTTGCTGTTTTAGAGCTTGTTATCAACTTTGACAGAGAATTTTTCTCCGGAAGAATCGACAACAACAGAGTCACCCTCTCCGAGTTCCTCTTTAAGAATCTTAACTGCCAGTATTTTCTCAATATTCTTCTCAAGATACCTTCTTACCGGCCTTGCTCCGTAAACAGGATCGAATGAATCCTCAAGAACTTTGTCAACAGCCTTTTCAGTAAGCTTTATCTCAATGTTTCTATCAGCCAGCACTCTGTTGATGTTTTTCACCATTAATTCAACTATTTTTCGAAGTTCGTCTTTACCAAGAGGATTAAACACAACAATATCGTCCACTCTGTTGAGGAACTCCGGCTTGAAATGAGCTTTTATCCTCTCACTGACCATCTTAGAGCTTTCTACCGTAAGCTTATTCTCAGAAGTTCTGATCAGGTCGCTGCCTAAGTTGGAAGTCATTATAATTATTGTGTTTTTAAAAGAAACCGTTCTTCCCTGATTATCAGTGAGCCGCCCATCTTCAAGTATCTGGAGCAGAATGTTGAAAACATCATCATGTGCCTTTTCTATCTCATCAAGCAGGACGATGGAATAAGGCTTTCGCCTTACAGATTCTGTCAACTGTCCTCCCTCATCGTAACCGACATATCCGGGAGGCGCACCGATAAGCCTTGAAACAGAATGCCTTTCCATGTATTCGCTCATATCAATTCTTACGATGTTTTCAGTGGAATCGAACAACTCTGCAGCCATTCTTCTGGCAAGTTCTGTCTTTCCGACACCGGTAGGCCCGACAAAGATGAATGAACCGAGAGGTCTCTGCGGATTGGTAAGTCCGGCTCTTGACCTGAGTATTGCTCTTGAGACACTTTCTATGGCATGGTCCTGGCCGATAACCGTCTCTCCGAGTTTATCTGCGAGTGTAAGGATCTTCTCCTTTTCGCTTTTTGTCATACTTGAGACCGGAATTCCTGTCCAGCGGCTGACAACTTCAGCGATCTGTTTTTCTGAAAGAACTTCTGTCACCATTACATTCTGGTTTTTACTGATCTCCCGGGCTTCTTTCAGTTCATTTTCAAGATTGGCAAGTTTTCCGTACTTAAGTTCGCTGACCTTTGAAAGGTCGTATTCTCTTTCGGCGACCTCTATCTCCAGTTTTGTCCTTTCGATCTCTTTTCTTAGCTTCTTAACCTTCTCAATAGCCTTTTTATCTCTTTCCCACAGCTTGATCTTCTCATCGTATTCCGACGTTACCTTCCTGAGCTTTTCCTCAAGGATCCTAAGCTCTTCTTTCGTTGAACCGGAGTCTTTTCTCTTGCATCCCTCAAACTCTATCTCCATCTGTATCTTCTTCCTTTTAAGGTCGTCCAGTTCCGAAGGCATACTGTCAATTTCCGTGCGGAGCATGGCACAGGCTTCATCAATTAGGTCTATGGATTTATCAGGCTGGAACCTGTCGGAAATATACCTCGATGAAAATCTAACCGCAGCAATGATGGCGGCTTCCGAGATAGTTATTCCGTGATGGATCTCGAACCTTTCCCGAAGACCTCTCAGAATTGAAACTGTTTCCTCTTCATCCGGCGGCTGAACGATCAGAGGCTGAAAACGTCTCTCAAGAGCAGCATCTTTCTCAACATACTTTCTATACTCATCAAGTGTAGTAGCCCCGATACAGTGCAGCTCACCTCTTGCAAGCATTGGTTTAAGCATATTCGCCGCATCCATACTGCCTTCAGTTCTTCCAGCTCCGACTATAGTGTGGATCTCATCAATAAAGAGAATTATCCTTCCTTCGGATTCTTTGACAGCTTTCAGAACGTTCTTCAGCCTCTCTTCAAACTCTCCTCTGAACTTTGCTCCCGAGATGAGAGCTCCCATATCAAGTTCAAATATCTCTCTGTCCTTCAGGCCTGAAGGAACATCGCCCCTGACGATCCTTCTAGCCAGACCTTCAACAATAGCGGTTTTACCAACTCCAGGAGCTCCGATTATGACAGGATTATTCTTCGTTCTTCTGGAAAGTATCCTGATAACTCTTCTTATTTCACCGTCCCTGCCGATAACAGGATCAAGTTTTCCTGACTTTGCAAGTTCTACAAGATTCCTTCCGTATTTTTCCAGAACATTTTCATTGTTTTCCGGCTGTTGTGTGTACTGCTGCATATTTTCCTCCCAAAAAAATCTTACATGTATTCTTATAGGGATGATTTAATGATTTTCAAGGTGGGAGCGATTAACAGGGGAACGTATCTACAAAGAATCTGCGGCTTTGAGAACCAAATTTTTTTACAATAAAATCAAGACCTTTTTCTACTTTTGAGAGTTGTGTTGCTTTATGGATGTCTGTTGCCATGTTATCTATCAGATCAATATCAAATAATCTGACAAGTTGTTTTTTCCGTCCGTCATAAGATGGTTTTGCAAGCGTTTTTATACATCCCTGAAAAAGAGTTCTGTATCTTTTTTTGCACTCGATCCAGAAGTCATCACTTTTTCTATATCTTTCAATGTGAGCGATCAGAGGAACGATTCCGGCACTGTTGAGTGCAAAGAGTTTTTTAAATATCTCTTCTTTTGATGTAACACTTGAAGCAAACTCGATAAGAATAATTTTCTCTTTTCTGCTTGTGAAACCTATCTCGTGATGATTTTCCAGACTTAAGATCGAATCCACTTTACACATATATTCAAAAGTGAATCTTTTTATTATACTTCTTTTAAGGCTGTCTATTTTTTCTATCACATCTCCAGCCGTTGGATTAAAAAGCATATGGAATTTATGTGGAGTCGGAACTAATTCCGTAAAACCAAAAGACGAAAGATGTTTAATAATTTCATAGCTTTCCATAGGACTCTCCGGACCGTCATCAAGTCCGTAAAGAAGATGTGAGTGAAGGTCGATCATATTACATTATGAAAGAAATTCCGGCATTTATATTGAATGTCTTGCCGGCATTAACAGGGATAACTGCTTCAAGGTCAAAGCCGAAGAAACCGTTTACGACCCTGAGAGCCAGAAATATCCTGTCAATGTTTATGAATTCGCTGTCCAGGTAGAACGGATCACCGTCAACCGGTTCAAAAACATGTCCACCTGTTTTGTTAGTATAATCAAAATATCCTCCCAGCCTATCTGTCGAAGCCCAGGAGAAAACATGACTGTATGCAATGATGGGAGTTATTCTTGCCTGCTTGTTGAGTACAAAACTTTTTGATATCTTGAGTCTCAGATCGACCATCTGCATTCTCAGGTCATTTGCTCCGAAAAGTTTGTTGTATCCTGCACCGATAGATACATCGGGAGCAAGCTTTATGCCTTCATTGATACAGTATTCCAGACCGCCTCCGGCACTGATCATATCTGTAAGTATGTAGTATCTAAGATTTCCGAAAAGTTTAAGTCCAAAACCAAATCCTTTTCTGATATGAAGATCCGTTGCACTATAAACCGGAGGAACACCTGATTCCACAGGTTTATCATTGAGTGAGTTTCTCCAGTAACCCTCTCCGATACTGATCTTTGTCATTGAGTATCCCAGACCTATCTCAAAACCGGCTATACCGCGTGTTTCGGCCTCTCCATAGAACATAGGAGACATTACAGTAGTGAACTCCTTGCTCATTTTCAGAAAATCACCCTGCGGATCTGCAGATTGTTTTAAGTTAGCAAGCATAAAATCCATCCTCTGATCTGCAAATACGGGCATTGAAAGGAGAAGAAGTGCCGGAATAATTACCAAGACCTTTTTAAGACCCATTTCTGTACCTCTGAAAAGTTTCTCTGTACTTTGAGGAAAGTAGCAAATGCCTGTATTAATGTCAAGATTTTTACAATTGAACCGTACATTCTTGCAACTCTCATTAACTCTGGTATCATACTGCTGTCAACTTTGTTAGTGGAGGGAAATTATGAAAGCCGGCGTTATCTGGAAAGAAAAAATGGAATTTGACGGTTTTAATGACAAAAATGATAAACTTAACCTTATCAGTGATCAGGGACCAACGCCTAAGCATCTGTATCTTCAGTCAATTGTAGGCTGTACCGCTATGGATGTTATTGCGATCCTTGAAAAAATGCGTGTCGACATGCCTACATCTTTCAATGTTGAGATAGAGGCTGACCTTACGGATGAACACCCTAAAATATTTAAAGATTTCAAGGTTGTGTACTTCGTCGAAGGAAAAACTGATGAGGAAAGACTGAAAAGAGCGGTCATACTTTCTCAGGACAGATACTGCGGTGTTTCAAAAATGGCAAAAATGGTAAGTGATTTTTCTTATAAGATCGTGTTCAACGGAAAAGAGATTTGACCTACTCCTCTAAAGGACACACTCCGGTCTCATTACAATAACATTCCCAGTCTCGCATAAAGGCTGCTGGCCTACCAATCCCTTTCCACAAATGCCATTTGCCCCAAAAGGTGTTGTATCCCATCAGACTGTCAGGAGAAGTGGAAAAGGTCTTTTCTGCCGGACAGTATGACTTCTTCTTGTCAAATCTGTAGAAACAGCCAATTGCATCAAGCGTTCCCGATCCCATATTAAACATCTCTTCATACACCACCTTGTTCCCCCTTACCGCATCAACAGTAAATCCGGCAAACAACTCCTTGTTTTTTGGTATTTCATATTCTTTATATTTCGGATTACCCATGTCTGTTAGATCTACTTCCACAAAAGTTTGTGTAAGGTCTATATTATAAATTAGTCTATATTCATTTTCCATGTCTATTCTAGGCGAATGTCCTAATTCATAAGTTGTCCCGTCACTGTTCAGGCGGTTGATCTTTTTACAGTCATTGATGTGCTTGGGATATTTTGTCAGATTACAATAATAGATCTCACGATCATTCGTAATGAATGACAGGTGATCGCCAACGATGTTCCCTTCACCCGTATAATTCTTTATTCCTTCAATGTTCTGCCATTGCCAGTCTTTTGATGAGGCATATTTGAATGATTTTTTACCAGTTGTTCTGTTGCCCATCTGGATAAGAGACCACTTCCCCCCGGCAAAAGGCGGACCTGTGAACTCTTCATCGGCAGATTCACTGTCATAAATAAATTCATAATAATATTTACTATCTTTTCTTAAAACTGAAATAACAAAATTTTTATAAAAAGCTCCCAGATCTGGTTCTCTGTCATGAGCCTGAATAACATATCTCTTTTCATTAAACGAGAGAAGATGCGATTGACCCAATGTTGAATATTCATCTTTTTCAGGATCGTATTCTACGACCCTTCCCGAATGTGGCAAAATCATTCCGGCCACGCCATCACTCATTCCGTGTGACCAGATAGTTCCCATTGATGCGTCAAATCCATTTACGGTAAGCCATCTGTCACATTTGCTGTTAAATGATTCAAGAGTTGAATTTGCTTTCATATCAGGCAGTTTACACGGCCACGGGTAACATTCTCTTTCCCATTCCTGTTCAGAATCTTCTTTTTCCGCTTCAAGATATACCTGATATTCACTCCAGTTATCCCATTCCCAGATGTTTCTTACACACTGGGGATCTGTTTCTGTGGGTGTATCACAACCGGGACGGCATAATGTAGGTTTTCCATCCTTATCTTTGAATGGAAAGTTCGTTTTAATCGTGTTCTCGTTGTATCTGAGATCAAGACATTCAACTGAATCAGTGTCCATATCCACATCTGTAGTTTCATTGTCTCTATCCTCCGTATCAGAATCGGATGATGATATGTCACTTTCTGTCAGAACATTGTCAGCATCTGTTAGGAAATCTTTATCTACATATTCATTATCAACAGGAACCTTATCCGTTTTACATGCTGAAAACGCCATCAACATCAATATAATTAACATGTTACGCATTTCTACCACCCATCATTTGTTTCACAACTGTCCTCATTGTAACTGTCACACTTGGAATTGCAATAGGCTGTTCCACCATAATAATTTGGATCGATACTTGTGCATGCTACAGAGTTGCCATCACAAACTTCTCCATCCTCAACTATGCCGTTCCCGCAAAGACTCGGAACATTATTGTTGGTGGAGAGTTTAATGCTGCTTCCATCTGGAATATAGGTCCAGCCGTTATAAACATAGTTCTCCTGTAACTCAAGTATGTCGGCTTCAAGAGTGTAGAAGTCAAGGTAAGTGCCTGAACCGATCTCGAAGCGGTAATCATAACCGTCACAGGAGAGATAAAATTCTCCGTGATCTGATGTAAGCTCTCCGGTGTAACAGTCTGCATATTCCCAAGCTTTAAGGTTAAGTGAATCAACATCTCTTATCTGCACATTGGAACTTAAGAAAGCTGAACTGTATAGAGCGATCTCTCCATCTGAAATTGTAAAATCAAGTATAGCTCCGTCATCTACATAGGAGATCAGCGCAAAGGTTTCCTTATCTCTGATATTTATTCCGTAATCATCCCCAACGTAGAGAAGGTCGTTATAGAGCTGTATCCTGTACTGGTAATTATAACCTGCGTAGTAACTGTTTATCAGAGTGATCGTGTCAGGATCTGATACATCAAACCTGTAGATTCCACCACTTGTAGCAGCGTACATTTCATTCCCTGCCACTTCAAGATCATAAACCCTTTCTCCTCCTGCGGAATACTCTACCACATAGGTCATAGCTGCTGAATCTGATATATCATAAACAGTAATCAGTCCGTCAGTACCGACATAGAGCCTATCACCTTTTCCTGCAACGCTGTAGACTGTGTTTCCTGCCGGGAATGATCTGTACCACTTATGAGTAAACGGCACGCATTCTCCTGAAACATCGAGACCGCCTTTAAGGAACTGATCTGCTTCGTTCAGGCAGTAGGTATCCAATGCTTCATACTCAACTTCTGTGACTGGAATTTCAACATAATTCAGATTTTCTGCAAGATCATTTATGTTTTCAATTGCAGGATCAATTTCAAAGGCCGGATGAGTGACATTGCCATCTATTACAGGGTTTGCCATAACAAGTTTTCCGTCAACAACCTGTGAAATAACTTTCCTGAAATCTCCCTGTAAGGTTACGGGAATCTGTTCCCATATTTCGTTTGCCGTATCGAATCTCCACATATCAGTCATACTGCCGTTGTTATCATCCATACCGCCTATGAGAAAAATGTATTTCCCGCTTACTTTCAGGTTGTATATTTTTCTTCCAACTGGTGCGGATCCTGTTATTTCTTCAAAAAGAATAGCATCATCAGTCAGTTTAAAAACTCTTGTTCCGGCTCCTGCCGAATCGGCTCCTATTACAAAAAGGTTTCCGGCAATTGAAACAAGTTTTTCATATTTAAGTGTATCGTCTCCTATACCTGTCAGACCAAGATTCTGCAATGAATATGTTATCTCAGGAAGGTTTTCAGGTGAAGTTATTTCAGGAGATCCATCAACAGTAAGCATAAAGAGATATTGTCCGTACTGACCTTGTGAATCTGTTCCGGCTATAAAATAAAGTCCTGTATCTGTTGAAATGACAGTCTTTATTGAGGTCATTTCCGAATCCCAGTTATTGATAATTCCTAAAAATTCCCAAGCAGCTCCGCTTTCTGATGTGTTGAGAAGAAGCTGGTATTCTGTAACGCCAGTTGCAGGAAGTCCAACTGTTTTTACTGCAACCATTTCGTGTTCAGTCATTTCGAAACAAAACATCATTTCTTCAAGGAAATAGAGCTGTTGTGAACTCATCTGGTAGCTTCCGTTTTCATCTTTACCTAAAAACCATCTGCCGATATGATTAGTTGAAGATGCTTCAGGGATTCCCTCTTCATCAAAAATATCTTCTAATGAAATATTCCAATAGTAGTCAGGAGCGTGAATTGTTTCAGGAATCTCAATTGTCTCGGGAACAGGCGGAATAGGCCATGTCGGTTTTCTATAATAATTTAATTCTAAAGGCCGACTAGAATATGTTGGATATCTTGCAGCTCTGGCATTAATATTAAGATTGGTGGCCGGGAAATAATCCGGATTTATTGCATTTCCGTTGTCAGCAAGATATTCGGGAATAACCTGAGCTGTTGAAGTAATTGGTAAAATGCTTGTCGAAAGAGCATAATACATTGTATATGATTCATTATAATCTCCTGCTGTTCTGAGATTTTCACAAATGGACAATGACGGATTATCTAAACAATAGTTTTCTTCATACCAGTCTCTTCTCCAGTTCCAGATCGTAGAGTTTTCACTGCCTACTACCGAAAAAACAGAATTACCGACAGTGACTTTTTTTCTTGCAGGATCATCGTTGGGATTATCACTTCCCGTAAAATCCGGCCATTTTGAAAAACCGGTGTTGGCAGAACTGTCAGCAACCGATATACGACTCTGCCAGCTTAATATTGAGTTTCTGTCAAAATTATCACTCCCATGACTGAACCCATACTGAAAGAAATTACTGGAATCACCAGCTAATGTACAGAAACCGCGAGTTCCCCACAAGTGTTTCTGGTTATGTTTAACAGCACAGTAATGTACTGCCGCATTACAGATCGAACCGCGATACATTCCCGTTCCAGGCATTCCAGGTATTCCAGGCACATTGTTATCACTGCAGTAACCACTTTCACGACCACTGCCAGAAGGCATGGTCAGATTTATTTTCGTGTATTGGCTGTAAATCCTTTCGAATAACATCGGATTTCTTATTGAAGGCGGTTGAGGTTTAATGTTCGTAATTCTGCTATTTGCAAAACCGTTACCGTTGCCAGATGCGGAATTATAATCACAAGAATCACCTATGCCGTCAAGGTCACTGTCAGGCTGTATTTTATAGACATAACGCAATACAAAACCTGCTGAACCATCCTTCAACTCAACCTCAAAATCCAGCTGCCCCAGCTGATTTGCAATAGCTCCGAATTCACCAGAAATGAATTCGCTTTTTAAGCTGTAGGAATCTATAGGATTATAATTATCAGGACAGTTGTCGCAGGCATCACCGACTCCGTCTCCCTGACCATTGTTTTCCGAATCTTCCTGATTGGGGTTTGGAACACTAGGACAGTTATCACAAACATTGCCCACACCATCACTGTCATTGTCAAGCTGACTTTTATTGTAAAGTTCCGGACAATTGTCGCAAACATTGCCCATATGATCTCCATCAGAATCAATCTGATCTGAATTAGAAATAATTATACAATTATCGCAAGCGTCTCCCACCTCGTCATCATCCTGATCAGCCTGGTTTGAGTTAAAATCATTGGGACAGTTATCCATCAAATCAATTATTCCATCTCCATCATTATCAGACAACATGTAATTGTTATTCATAACATATGAAGGATTAAGTCTGTCAGCAACCGAATCAATTTTTCCAAAATTCATGTCATCAATTATAAAAGCATGGGTTGTTGGATAATCCAGATATTTATAGCTTGATTCTTCATCTGACCAAGCCATACTGAATGAGTGCATAATCCTCTGAGTACTACCTATATCCCGTACTGTATCAAATGAACTCGGCACCTTAACTATCATAAGTTGATCTGTATTACCTTTGCTGTTCTTAATTACAAAATAATCGTATTCATTTTGAATATCGAAGCTCTCCCCATCGATAACCTGAGTTGTAGTTCCGCAATCTCTTGGTGTGCATCTGGAATCACCGTTTAAGTCTTCTGTATCAGAATCACAACTTCCATTTTCATTTAAATCCCAGCATCTATTTTCAAGATATCCAACAACAACAACATCATGGTTAATCCAAAAGTTATAACTGACACCTTGAGAATCTATAATATCCACATGACCTTCATAATTATCACCGCTAGCAAATGAAGCAAAATCATCAGTGACTTCGTATCTTCTGTAGTTGTATATGTTATCAGGATGATTGGAATTTACATCAAAATGAGATTCTGCTCTGGCTTTAATCCCTAAAATTACAGGTCTCCCTTTTGAAATCAAATATTTTATAGACTGTTCCAATATATAATAATCCGGCTGAACATTATCGTACAAACCACCATAAGGACCATTCACTGGACAGGTTATTTTCTTTCTGTTATCTGAAAGGTCTATACAGCTTTTAATGGGAATTCTCATAAAATCGTTTTTATCCGGGAACACTAACAATGAATTGTTATTTTTTGCCTCCATATTCATACATGCCTTAACGTTTTCTTCTGCTGTTCCATATTGCGGGATATTACATTCCTCTGAAACATAAGGTTGATTTAATATTTTGTTCCAATGATCTTCCCAGTCTGTACCTTTCCCCGCTTCATTTGTATGAAAAGGAAAATAAAAATGATGTGTCGTTCCGTTATAGGACATGTTTTCTAAAAGATCCAGAGCACCACCCCTGTTCATTATTGTAGTCCATGACTCAGACAAATTTATCGGGCTCCAGTCTTCATTAGCATAAGTTATCGGCCTATGAGATGAGAGAGCAACTGAAAGAGCAATCTCTATAGCTCCTGTAACTGCCCATTTTGTACAGTTAAGCGTTGTCTGTTGTTTAATGCTAGTAACATAATTATAGCCATCACAATCAGCGAGAGAATAAAGAGAATAATTTTCCATAGACCCGTCACCATCGGTATCAACTTGCCTTAATAGTGGATTACATGAAACAGGAAAAAGATCTGGCGGGAACTTAAAAATATAATTTTCCTCATACAAGGGAAACGATGGATCATTGTAATGATTGAGGATATTTTCTCCTTCCTCTTGAGTTGTTTCTGGAGGGAACTCTTCAGCCGTTAATAAAAAAGCAAAAAAAGTTAACAAAACAATTAAAATTGCAAATATCTTTTTCATAACATCCTCCTGATATAGATAAAAAACTAATTTTTCTAGTCACTAAATTAATTTCTGTGACAAAAAGAGAACAGGCAAGCAGAATATTTAACGGTCTATTTAAGCAACACTTAAAAAACCGTATCAAACAGAAATATAAAATCAACTTTTTCCCTCTGGAAGGCGGGAAAGCATATTTACCTTATCAAATCAAATAGTTGTAACAATTGCCGTGAGAAATTTGCACCAAGATAATGAAACCCAATTATCCTAGAGCTACATCAAGTATCATCATAACGGTAAAACCCACCATTGTCGCCATGGTCGAAAAATCTATGTTCTTTTCTTCCTTCTGAGATTCAGGTATCAGTTCTTCAACAACAACAAATATCATTGCCCCTGCAGCGAAACAGAGTGCAAACGGAAGAAATTCCCGCATGTACATTACAAACGCAGCTCCCGCAACTCCTGCGATGGGTTCGACCATTCCTGAATACTGACCTATTAGAAAACTCTTCCACCGGCCCATTCCTTCTCGTCGAAGCGGAAATGAAACTGCGGCACCTTCAGGAAAGTTCTGAATTCCAATACCGATAGCAAGTGCAATTGCTGAACCGATCGAAGCAGACTCTATCCCGGCAGCAACAGCACCGAAAGCAACCCCTACGGCAAGACCTTCCGGAATATTGTGAAGAGTGATCGCAACAACCAGCAATGTACTCCTCTTCATGGAAGACGGCGGACCATCCTTGGTGTTGAGGTCTGTTCCAGGGTGAATATGAGGCAGGAGTTTGTCAGCAAGTCTCAGTGCGACTCCTCCGCTAAGAAATCCGAAAGCCGCCATCTACAAGAAGTATAGCTTCTTATGACATTATTTCAAAGGTTTTTTCCAAGAACTAAAAAGGGAGATAGCAATGAATCTTATTTATTCTTATACTTCTTAAGAACGTCTATAACGTAATCGATATCAGCAGCTGTGTGATCACCGTTGATCTGGAAACGGATCTCTTCGTCGCCTTTGGGGACTACGGGGTAGTTAAGACCTGTTGCAAGTACACCGTGCTCTGTGAGCCAGTTAACGATCTCAGCAGTTTTCTGTGTGTCTCTGACCATAAGAGGAGTTACAGGATGCGGTCCGGAGATAGTTTCGTAGCCGTTATCAACAAGACCTTTCTCAAATCTTTCGGTCATTTCCTTAAGGTGAGCAAGAATCTTAACGCCTTCTTCACTGTCAAGGATCTCAAGAACTTTAAGAACTGCTGTTGTTTCACCAACTGTGATAGGATTTGAATAGATGTACATAGGAGCTGTCTGACGAAGATAATCAGTAACAGCCTTGCTTCCTACGAGGTATCCACCGTTTATTCCGTATGCTTTTCCGAGTGTTCCGATAATGATATCAACTTTTGCACCGCAGATCTCTTCAGTTCCGCGACCTGTCTTTCCGTATGCGCCTACACCGTGTGAGTCATCAGCGATCGTAGTTACACCTTCTTCAAACTTGTCATCGAACTTCTTACAGATCTCAACGAACTGATCGAAAGGACAGTAATCGCCTCTCATTGAGAAGACACCGTCAGTGATAACGAGACATCTGTTTCCTTTTCCGACAGCTTCGTTAAGTTTTGCTTCGAGATCTTCCATGTCGTTATGCTTATAAATGTATTTTGCAGCTGGACGTGCAAGTCTCATTGCGTTGATAATACAGTTGTGATTAAGCTCGTCACTGACAATAACTGTCTCTTTTGTTGTCAGAGGAACAATAACACCCATTGAAGTTACGTATGCGCTTGAAAAGATCATTCCTGACTCTCTTCCGTGGAACTCGGCGAGCTTTTTCTCAAGATCGATATGAGGTCTGTATGTTCCGGAGATGAAACGTACAGCACCGGGACCGGCACCGTAAGTTGCTGTTCCGTGCTCTTCAGCTGCCATAACATCCTTTCTCTGTGAAAGTCCGAGGTATGAGTTGGAGTTCATTTTGATAAATTCTTTATCGTATCCTTCAACAACGTATCTGGGACCTTTGTCTCCGGTTGCCGGAATGACTTTTGAAATGATCATTTCCGGAGCCTTCGCTGTTCCTTTTTCTTTAAGATCATTAACATGGGAAATAAGTGCACTGTCAATTTTGTTCATCATAATCTCCTTAAAAATATCAGGTTAAAACACAAACAATTTTCACAAGGCTAATATACCCTGCATTTTCTATTTGTGAAGAATTTTTTCAGCGTCGAAAACGAGTTTTTCACAGATATATTTTATCTCTTCCCTATCTTTGTCGGAAATCTCTCTGATCGTTCCATTTTTCAATGCTTCCTGAACCCTGTAGAAACCGCCCAGAGCCATCATGAACTCAAGTCTTCTCCATGCGTCCACTGCATCGACATGCTTCATTTCAAGCTTCTTCGCCTTCAGTGATTCACAGAGTTTCCCCACGGACTCTATCTCCTGAGAAAGAAGCTCTTTTGACTTAGCTTTATCCTCTTCATCGACAGCCGCTTTCACCTTATCGAAATCAACATCCTTCAGCCTGCTTTCAGGTGACGGAGAGCAGGAAACTACCGTGATCATTATTAAAATTAAGAATACTGATCTTAACATCGCTCACCCCTTTTCAGAAAGTTCTTGCGATAGTAGCATTTTATGATTTTTTTACCAGAAAATCAGCAGCGGTTATCAGAAATCTGCCCACTCGTCTTCATCTTCATCCCAGTAATCATTGTCTTCGGAGTATCCTTCTTCATCATCATAGTCATCGTTGCTGTCATAATCATCATACTCATCGTAACTCTCATCCCTTTCCGGATCGCTCTTGCATGTCCAGAGTTTATCACAGGCTTTCTGATGACCTCCGTCACAGGCTATTTCAAAGTATTTATCTGCATTGTCACAGTTCTTGGCAGTTCCCTTGCCGTTCTTGTACATTATTCCAAGTGCGTAACAGGCACGCATGTACTTTCCCTCACATGCCCTGTAGAACATTCTTCCCGCTTTTTTATAGTCTTTGCGCACCTTTTTACCGAGATAGGACCTCAGTCCGTATTTATAACATGCCTCGTAGTCTCCGTCTCTGCATCTTCCTTTCATTCCGCTGGACGTATTCCTGCTCTGTGTCCTGTATGAGCTTCTTTCCACAGGATCATCTTCCCGAACCGGTGCCGATTCACAGGAAAAGAACTGTGCCGCCATTAGGAACACCAGAAGAATAGTGATCTTTTTCATAACTTACCTCCGATCATAACCATTTATGAAGTATTATATCTGATGATGTTATTTTCATGTTGAGCTTCTGAAGAACCCTGAGGGCCTGATAGTTACTCACCATTGTCCTGACCATGACCGTATCTATGTCACTATCATAGATCTTCTTTAACGCCGAACGGTTCATGATATCCCCGAGACCTCTGCACCTGTAACTGCTGTCCACTGCTATAAAATCCAGACTCGCAAGATTCTTTGAACTGAAATTTGTAAGTGCCGGCTTGGTCTTATATGTCACAACTCCCCGCAGTACACCGTTCTCATCTCTCGCGATAAGGGTGTCCGCACTATCCATGTGAACCGTCTTGCTCACAAGATTTCCGTAGAGCATTTTCACCTGTCCAATAGGAATTCTGGGGTCATAGTAGTAGTGATTATGTTTATGGTTCGCCTTGACAAGTTTATGTATCTCACTTATATCCTTTTCCTGCGCCGGACTTACCTCAAGAACTCCGCTATCGACATCTTCACACAGCTGCGGCTGTTTATTGATCAGACAGTTTGCAGTCACACCGACAGTATTAAAATCAACGTTCTGAAGTATTTTCAGCAGCAGATTATCATCAGGAGCGATCTTAATATCGATAAAATGAGCTCCGACAGATCTCAGCTCCTCAATACTTTTCTCAACGAGATCCCACCTATCTTCCTCGGACGGTCTTCCGGAGAAAAGAAGATGTCTTATCGACCAGGAGTTAAGTTTCAGATGCTTCTTGACAAAGTTGTTGGGCATAGCTTTCATAAAACCTGTCACGACATCATTCTCGAACTGGATAAGGATGAACGAATCGCTGTTGACGTTCAGCGTCGACCACAGATATTCGGACATTTCCTTTTTCGAGATCCCGAGATTCTTCAATTGAAAATCCTTATAGGGATACTCTGAAAAAATGCCCTGTATCTGCTCCTTTACAGACTCCGGAGGGACTGAATACTTTTTTACGACTCTCATCTATAAACTCCCGGATTTATTTATAATTTTCTTAAAATACCTTTTTCCGTTAAGCAGTCGGTGTTTGTTTTTCAGAGCATGGTCCAGAGACTTAATAACATCCAGCGGAACTGCAACATCGTCTATATTTTTCTGCTTCTGAACTTTAAAATAGTAGCTTTTCTGTTTTTCAGTAAAGCCCCTGCCCTTATTAAAATCGGGATCTAATAGAGATCTGTAATCCTTACTGTCCATTTTGAGCCTGAGTCCCTCGAGTGCCATTGATGTACACTGAACCGTTACTCCGTCAAAGTCTCTTTTGAGCCTGAATCTCTTATGGTTAGGATGCTCTTCGATAAGTTTAGCATCCTTTAAAAGTGCCTCGTAATGCTCATATATCTTTTTGTGAACTTCGGGACTGACCTTAATCCTGTATTCGACAAAATCTCTGAATCTCTGCTGCTTTTTAAGAAAGAACTCGACAGCTTTTCTGCCACGCCATACCCTCATTATCCCCTCACCGCTAAAGTTGAGGTATCCCCAACTTTTTCCGTATCTCCCGAAGTCATAGATCACTTCACCGTGACTGTCTCCGGTCGACACCCGGATAAAACTGTGTCCGATATTGTGTCTTCCGTACGGCAGACCCACATAAAGTCTTATTTCAGGTGAAAATTCCGATACATCGGCCTTAGTTTCCTGTCCGTAACTGATAAACGTAAAAAGAAGAATTGTAAGAAACAGCAGTTTTTTTCTCATTTCACTTCCTTAGTAACAAAGTTTGACATCATCAGTCTGGCCACTCCCATATAGTTGGGTCTGAACCTGATCATATTCCCTACAGACAGTTCTCCTTTTTTCTTTCCGATGTTATAAACTGTCATATCTGAAGTGGTCCCGACATACTTTACATTATCGTCTACCGGAGTAAGGTCCTCGGCATTTACATCTATAGTTCCGAAATCCAGAATAGCTCTGTATTGCTGACCGACATCTTCCTCTTCTTCGTTAACATGCCCTATGCCTGCATCAGTTATATTACCGTCAGGAACAGAATCCTTCTTTTCCAGTTCAATGATGTTGGCTCTGAACGAAAAAGCTTCCGTTGAAAGATTCATGAATTTCTCATTGTCAAAAGGCGAAGTGCCTAGAAAGACAGCTTCTCCTATCCTGTAGTGATTTATACCTATCGGCAGATTTCCCTTTCTGAGCATGGGCAGAGTTATTGAGCTTCCACCCGAGATAAGGGTCAGCTTTTTCTTGAACTTTGCCTGAATAAGTTCCTTGTAAAGACAAAGGTGCATGAGCTTGTCGTAGGTCGGCTCTATGCCGTACATGCAGCCTAAATTTGTTCCGAGACCTATTACCTCAATATTGCTTAACTTGAATATCTTTGAGTAGAAATCCACTGTATTTTCACGAAGTATTCCCTCACGAAGCTCTCCCAGTTCTATCATTATTATGACTTTATGGATCTTGTTGAGCTTCTTCGCCTCTCTGTTAAGTGCCTGAATAGTCTTTTTTGAGGAGTTCAGTGAAACGTCGGCATTCTTAACTACTCTGGCGGCAAGTTTTATTGACGGGGGTTTTATATACATCGTCATAACATCAGGATTGACCGTTTTAAGAGCCTCCAGATTTGACAGTCTGGAATCAGCTACAGAGTGAAGACACTTCAGCTTTCCACCGCTGTTTATCGCCTTGATCGCCTTCTTGTTACCGCCCAGAACCTTAAGCACCAGACTCCATTTAGCTCCGTGCTTTTCCATAAGTTCGTCGATCTTGTTCATGTTGTCCAGGATCTTTCCTGAGTTGATAATTAATGCAGACATCTTTAATTTCCACCCTTCTTAAATCTCATTTCCGCATATTTCGAGTTGAAACCCAACCGTTCATACAGCCTTTTTGCAGGGTTCTCATACTCAACATGCAGGCATATATCTGTACCGGCGACCTCTAAAGACTTCTCAATTATCTGTTTTCCGTATCCTTTACCTCTTTTTCCGGCTTTTGTTGCAACATAGACAAGAATATTTTCAGGGATATACCCCTCGTGACCTGTATGGTTCATGACCAGCTCAGAAACGAGTTCTCCCTCATCCAGTCCGGCTACGATAAAACCACCTTTTCCTTCAGACTCTGAAAAGGCATAGTCTATTGATCTTTCTATATCTTCTTTAGGATCACCGAACTGCCCCAGGTTGGTAAACAGAAAATCCACGAACTTCTTTCTATCCACTTCACTGTTAAAATCCTCATTCTTTCTGATGATCCTGAAATCCATACTTTCCTCCTTTTTAAATTGATGCTGAACTGTTCTTTGAAAGACGTTTCGAGACCTTTTTCCCGACACCCTGAAGATCTGAGTCAGTAAAATCTGCCAGAAGTTCAAGATTGTCATCAGAGATCCTTTCCACACCGGAAATATCTATCTTCAGTTCCGTACACATGGAAGAAGTCTTTTCCAGAAGGGATAGAAGTTCTGATCTGTCATTCTTAGAGATTATTCCTAAAAGGTAAAGAGTCCCGATCTTTGCCTTTTCTTCAAATTTAAACCTCATAGGTCCTCCATCTTTCAATTCCACAACGTCAATATTAAAGGCAAAAAGCGTTCCTAAAGATAACTACTTGATTTTATTAGACTCCGTGTGGCAAATCACGCTTGTAGATATTGGAGAAAGTCCGATATTATGGGATGTTATGAAATATTAAAGGTCGTATTTACGGATCTTTTTCATTAAGGTTTTATAGTCAATTCCCAGAGTTTGCGCCGTTTTGAGCTTTTTCCATTTGTTTGAGGTCAGGGCATCTTCTATAAGCTTTTTCTCGACTCTTTCCACAGCATCGTTAAGCTTCATTCCCGAGACGTCGACATCTTCGCCTGTCGTCCTGTCGCTGACGACAACTGCACTAAGCTCATCTCTGCCTATGATCTCGCTCTGAGAAAAAATAACCGCTCTTGTCACGGTATTTTTCAGCTGACGCACATTTCCCGGCCACTTCTGTTTTGAAAGGAATCTGAGCCCTTCTTTTGAAAACCCTTTAATTTTCCTCCCCAGTTCCAAAGAGATCTCCTTTAAAAAACTTAGAGATAGGTCTTCAATATCCTCTTTTCTCTCTCTTAAGGGCGGTACGGTCAAGGTAAACTGCTCAAGACGGTAATAAAGATCTTTTCTAAGTCTGTTATCACTGAGAAGTTTCTCAACAGATACATTGGTCGCACAGATAAGTCTTACGTCAGCCTTTTTTACAGAGGTGCTTCCGACAGGACTTATTTTCTTTTCGTCAATTGCCTTAAGAAGTTTAACCTGAACAGGTTCGGGAATGTTCTCCAGTTCATCAATAAAAAGTGTTCCGCCACCTGCCTTGATAAAAAGCCCTTCCCTGCTTTCAAAAGCATCCGTGAAGGCTCCTCTGACATGACCGAAAAGCTGGCTTTCTATCAGATTTTCAGGAATAGCGGCGACATCAATGCTGACAAAAGGACCTGAAGATCTTGAACTGATGCTGTGTATCCTCTGAGCAAGGAACGATTTTCCGACACCGGTCTCACCCTGAAGCAGAATAGAAAGATCGGTCTTTGCGACAGCACTTATCTGTGCTCCGAGTTTTTTCATATGCTCACTTTTGCCGAAAAGAAAGCCGTATGACAGATCAAGGTCCGACCTGAGTTTCCGTATCTCCTTTTCCTGAATAGACGGCAGAACGACATCGTACAGAGTTTCAACAAGCTCCATGATCTTCAACGGTTTCTGAACATATCTGCTGACACCTATTTTTATCGCTTCAATAAGATAAGGCACTTCACTGAAAGCCGTTGTCAGAACTATCGGAATATTCTTATTCTCTTTTCTGATAAGAGAAGACATTTCAATACCGTCCATTACCGGCATTTTTATATCACTGATGATTACATCCGGCTTGAATTCTCTAAACTTATCAAGGCCTTCTTTCCCGTTCGATGCACAGATTATTTTGTCAAATCTTCTTTTAAGACCGATCAGAACTTCATCTTTGAGATTTTCATCGTCCTCGACATAAAGCGGTACGATGTTCTTCAGTTTTGAAAGATCCCTTTCCGTCATTCCTTCACCTTTTTCAGCTTAATTGTAAATACTGCCCCTTTCTCGACATTTCTGGCAAAGATCTGCCCGCCCATATTGTTGATTATCCTTCTTGACATGTACAGTCCGATACCTATACCTTTTCCCTGTTCCTTTGTAGTAAAATAAGGCTCGAAAACCCTGTTGATGACGGTATCCGGTATTCCGCCTCCGTTATCTCTGACACTGACATAGAAGTATGATCCTCTCTTGTATACCTTTATGAGTATCCTGCCTTTATCAAGCTTTCCTCTGATCTGTTTTTCAATTATCTCATCCTTGGAGTTATTAATTATGTTTATGAGCACCTGCTTGAATTCATTGGGATATCCGTTAACTTTTGCATCTTCCTTCATGCCGCATCTTATGTCAACTTCAATAAGTTTTGCATCAAGCTGCGCCTTCAGTAGAGAAAGCGTCTCGTTCACAGTCTCAGTGATACTGAAATTTTCCTTTGCCTGTATCGGCTTGAAGAAATTTCTGAAATCATCTATTGTTCCTGACATATATTCTATCTGTTTTATCCCCTTATCGACGAACTCATCGAGCATCTCCCTGGTTATGTCCCCGAACTCGTAGGCTTCTCTGATGTTCTGAAGGATCAGGCTGACGGTACTTATCGGCTGTCTCCACTGATGCGATATCGCACCGACCATTTCACCCATGGAGGCGAGTTTGGACTGCTGTATAAGGATCTCCTCCTGTTTTTTATGCTTCTGAAGCTCCCGCTCTATCCTTTCTTCAAGAGTAATGTTGAGCTCAGCAAGTTCTTCAGACTTCTTTTTAAGTTTATCTTCTGTCTTTTTCCTTTCCGTTATATCGATGAGACTGCCGATGACCGCAAGTCTGCCCTTGAATCTGATTATCGATTTATAGATATCAAGATAGACAACCTCCCCGTTCTTCTTCCTTCCTCTTGACTGTGAGTACATCGAGGAAATGGCACCGCTCATCAGTTTTGAGTTCATATCGTCAGTTTCGCGCCAGTCTTCCCCGACTATGAAATCTTCAAGAGTCTTCTTTATCAGAAAATTAAAATCTTTTTTGTAGTCATATCCGAATATTCTCGCAAAAGAAGGGTTGAGATATTTGAATTCACCGTCCTGATCGATAAAGACACCTATGAGCGACTTTTCCGAGAGTATCCTGAATTTCTCTTCACTTTCCTGCAGTTCCTTTGTGCGTTCCTCGACAAGTTTCTCAAGTTCGTTCTTTGCATCGTTGAGAGCTTTTTCCGCCTCTTTTCTTTTTGAGATGTTTACAAAGCTCGCCATGCGGCCGACTATTCTGTCGTGCTTATCCTTCACGATGGTCGAAGAAACTTCCACCGTGATTATTGAGCCTGTTGACTGTCTCACGGGAAATTCCTCGACATCTCCTGTATCTCCGTCAATTATCTCTTCAACGTCAGACAGTCTTTCGACCCTTTTTGAAGCAAAGAGTTCCGCAGCTTTTTTTCCGATGACATCAGAAGGTTTATCATATTCGAACATGTTTAGAAAGGCTGGATTCACATAGTTTATCCTATCCTCAAGATCGGTAATTACAACGCCGCTGGCAGAAGAATAGAGAGCATCGTTAACGACGCTCTCCTCATTTGACTGAAGCTGTTTAAGTTTTTCAATTTCCTTTATCAGCTCAGCTTTTGTATATTGGCTGTAATTCTTCATCTTAAGAGATTAATCACCGTCAAGAAGATCACCGACTGCGCCTAAGATCGAGCCTTCGCCCTTTCTCTTTCCGCCTGCCGCCGGAGCATGTTTGAGGATTCTGTCTGCGAGTCTTGAGAACGGAAGAGACTGAAGATAGACAGTTCCTGTTCCGCGTAAAGTTGCAAGGAAAAGTCCCTCACCGCCGAAGAACATTGACTTAAGGTTGCCTGCTCTTTCGATCGAGTAATCTATATTTGGAGGAAATGCGACTATGCAGCCTGTGTCAACTTTGATGGTCTCGTTGTTGAGTTCCTTTTTGACGATAGTTCCGCCTGCGTGGAGGAATGCCATTCCGTCACCTTTGAGCTTCTGAAGAATGAAACCTTCTCCGCCAAAGAGTCCTGCACCGAATTTTTTAGTGAAAGCTATTGAAACTTCCGTACCTTTTGCGGCACAGAGAAATGCGTCTTTCTGACAGAGAATTTCCTGTCCGCACTGCGCCATGTTCACAGGGAGGATAGAACCAGGATAAGGAGCACCGAAAGCAACTCTTTTCTTTCCACCACCCGTATTTGTGAAGTGGGTCATAAAAAGTGATTCACCGGTGATCGCACGTTTTGCGGCACCGAACAGTTTCCCCATCATTCCCTGATCCGGTTTTGAACCGTCACCAAGATGCGCCTCAAAGGTAATTCCGTCATCCATCCAGTTCATCGCACCTGCTTCAGCAATAACAGTTTCGCCCGGATCAAGCTCAACTTCCACAACCTGAAGATCATCACCCATGATCTCATAATCAACTTCGTGACTTCGCATACTCTCCTCCTCGTAAAAATTAATTAACGTGATTCATTCTATTGATTTGGGGGAAGAAACTCAACCTTATCACCAATTTCTTTTTTTGGACGATATAAGCGCCAGATTTGCTCTTTTTGTCAATTTTGGCAGCTATAAACGCCAGATTCGCACTTTTTATTGTTTTTGGCAGCTATAAACGACAGAAAACGAGAAAACATGGTCAAAATTTCATCTACTAAATGCTTATTCCATGGTCCGACCCTTAAGGTCGGTTACGACCCTTAAGGTCGGTTATTCTTTGTTTCTACTAAAAACTTTAATTCTGATTTATATTTATTAAAATGTTTCCATTATGTTTTACTTTTTGTTGGAGGGAAATATGAGGCAGATTCTAATTTCATTGATTTTTATTATGTCATTTATGTTTGTTTCATGCGTTACAGAGGATGAAGATACTGGGAATACTGGGAATACTGGAGATACTGGAAATACTGGAAACTCAGGAGATACTGGTAATACAGAGAACAACGAAAATTTTCCTCATTCTCATGAAGGTTTAAACTGGTCTGAACCTTCTGAAGAGGTTATGAGCTGGTCTGATGCTAAGCGACATTGTGAAAGTATGATCGGTAGACTACCAACAATTTCAGAACTCAGAACATTAATAAACAATTGTCCTAGCACCCAACCAGGTGGAGCGTGTAAAGTTGATGATAACTGTTTAAGCCAAGTCAGCTGTTGGAGTGATGAGTGCCTTGGCTGTTCTGATTTAAATGCTGACAATTGCTCAGTGTTTAATGATAAAGGCTGGTTCTGGTCTGGCTCCCTTACCGAGGAAGCAGAGACACATGCTTGGCGGATAAATTTTGATGATGGAAACCTTGGTGCTTACGATGTTGAAACTCAAAACTTGGTTCGATGTGTTGAAGATAAAAATAAAGAATTGTTTTTGGCAGAGTTCTTTTCAAAATATTTTGAAAAAATTTGTAACCTTGCCTCAAAATGTAGTCCAGGAGTGGTAACAAGTGAAAACCTTAATTATTGTCAAGATGTTATGATGTATAGTCCTGTTCCCTTTCCTGCTTTTGAGAGAGAAAGAGACATAATTTTTATGGAAAAGTACATTATGTTAGAAAAAGCAGAAAAGACAGGTCAGTTAATCATTGATATGGATCAGTCTGAGAAATGTTTTTCTGAGATTGAAAGTAAATATCAGAGCGGCAGTTTAACTTTATGCAATCCAATGAGAGATATCCATATTTTCGATATTTCAGCATGTGCCTCAGTTTTCAAAGGAACAGTTTCAGTTGACAATGAATGTAAACAGGATGAAGAGTGTTTCTCCGGATGGTGCGATATAAGTACTGGTTGTCCTGGTGCATGTGTTCAATATAAAAATCCTACTGAAAGTTGTAACAAAGAGGTTGATAAATGTTCTCCGGGGTTTTATTGCTCTTCTTCTGGTAGCTGTATGAAAATTTCTCCTGCAATGCCAGGAGATCCTTGTCGTGTCGATTCTGATTGCGACAACATTCTTTTTTGTAGAAAAAACAGTTCAAGTGATGAGTTAGGAAGTTGTTTTTCAAAAAAAGAATCCGGAGATTCTTGTCAGAGTGATAATGAATGTAAAACAGGACTGATATGTATTGGAGATATTTGCTCTAGTGATGGCCTTTCAAATATTTCTGGAACAAATTGCGATGAGTGGGACGGATTTGCAAAATGCAATGTTTTCAGCAAACTGGAATGTGGACCTAATTTAACATGTCAATTGTTTCCAAGTTCAGGGCAAGAATGTTCTACCATCTGTGAAAAGGATTTATTTTGTAACAGTTCAACATCTTTGTGTGAAAATCAATCGCTAGAAGGCGAATCATGTAAAAGCGACAGTCAGTGTACAACGTTTAATTGTGATGACGGTATATGTAAAATTAGTGAGTGTGTGCCAAGCAACATTTAAATATTCAGCAATTGATGAGAAAACAAAGGCGTATTTGTACCATTTGTTTATTGAAACCTAAATTCATTGTGTTGAATTTATTCTACAACTCTTATCGTAAATCTATTTCCGGGAAAGCTAAAACAAAAAGGCTTCGGGAACCGTTGGGAATTTATCTTAAAAAGCTTTTGTAGCTTTACCCCTTCTTCAATCTCATCACCGGCCCACCTCCGAACTTGCCATCAATTAAACAAGCTCCTTTCCGATTAATCTGTGAATTATATCTTGAATTTGAATTTATTTATGCTATGGTCTTGTTGAATTGCGCATGAGTAGATAATGGAATTAGTCGGATATCACGGTACAAGTTACGAAGCTTCAAGAAACATAGTAGAAAATGGATACGTTTTCTCAAAAGAAAAAGAATGGCTTGGAAAAGGTATCTATTTCTTTAAAGATTGTATGTCTCCATATTGTTCAGGTTTCGAAGAGGCTAGATGCTGGGCAAAATTCGTAAAGAAATATAATAACTGGGTGGTTTTCAAAGCAAGGATTGTTAGTGAAGAAATCCTTGATCTTGTTGATAATGTTGAACATCGTATAATTTTGGATA
>CAZTKP010000022.1:0-25152 GCA_964614215.1 uncultured Spirochaetales bacterium
GATTCTTTTTACACCGAAGAAGAACTTAAACTTGTAAAAATGAGAAGAGAACGCTCAAAGAACGGTCTATGGAAACTGGCTCAGACATTAACAGAAAAGCAGAGAAAAACTCTGGCAAAAACTCTTTTAGGATACGCCGAGGATTTTGAAGAACTTTCTAAGGAATGATTACAAAAGAATCTCTTTCACAATTTTTTCAAGCATAGGCAAGTCGGATTCAATAATTTCTTTTATAATTTCAAGGTCAACACCGGAATAATCATGAACTATGAAATTTCTTACGGCGGATGCTTCCTTAACAGGCAACTTTTCTTTTAGATCTTCCGACTCTATCCTTTTTATTTTTTCACCGATCTGAATAAGACACATAAAAACAGCATTCTGGCCTTCTATATCTTTCAATGCATTTTTTACAGAGCCATGTCTTTTAGCAATAAAAGTAATGTTTTTAATCATTTCTAATATAAATTCTAATCTTGCGAGATCACTCTTTCTAGACATATACAACCTCATCAAGAATCCTGCTTTTTCCTTCTTTCTGAGTACTTTTATTAACTAAATCCACCTTCCTGTTAAAAAGATTCCCCAACTTGTCTTTTATTCTGTCAATTTCAGCAATTGCCTTAAATCCTTTGTGTTTTTCTCTGAACTCTGAAGAAAGTTCATAAAGTATATCAATGTCACTTTTATCATCTGCTTCATCTCTTGCAAAACTACCGAAGACACCGAGAATAATGAAACCTGTTCCCTGAAACATTTTCTTTGCTTTTTTAACCATTTTTAAGAGTTCTTTTGTGCTCTCAACATTGTTCTGATGAGCTTTTTCTTTTATATATTTTTGAGCAAGCTCCACTATCGCATTCTTAAACTTTTCATCTTTTCCATACTCAACAAATTTGTCAGCAACACAATCAATGCCTTTTGAAGATTTTACATCGAACGGGAGTCCTTTATGCAAAAGAACCTGACTATAAAAAAGACTTATCGCTGAAGAATGGGAAAGCCCTAGTTTTTTAAAAACTTCTTCAACCTTTTTCTTAGTCTCAGCATCAATTCTTACTGAAATTGCAGATTCTTTCATGTTTCTTTTCCTACAATTCTCATGAAATACATTGTATCACATAGAAATACTTTGTCAAGCTGAAGATCACTTCACAAGGATCATTGCCGACTGGCTCGGGACGCTGATATCGAGGGTTCCGTCACTTTCAACTGTAACAGTTTTCTCATTAGCTCCGGGGAACATATCCTTGAGTTTTGTACCGCCGTCAAATGATGTCTGCATTACTGTATCTTCATTTGAAGTAAGTGACGCTTTTTCCCTGCTGGTGTTGATAACAACAAGCACAGTTTCACCTTTGTAAGTTCTTTCAAATGCAAGAATTCCTGCATCCTGCTCATCTCCGGTGTTATTTGTCGACCAGAGTATTTTCATGTCTCCTCTTCTAAGCGGAGCGTACTGCTGACGAAGACTTGTAAGAGCCGAAATATGCTTAAAAGTATCGTTCTTCATGTCGTAATCACTATCCCAGAGAGGCTCTCTGTTCGCAGGATCGTTCCCGCCTTTGAAATTCTGCTCAGTTCCGTAATAAATACAGGGAATTCCATCCATTGTAAGCATAAGTGTCAACGCGTTTCTCAGTGCCTTTTCATCAGGCTGTTCGTAAAGGAATCTGGGAAGGTCGTGATTATCCATAAAGTTAACCATGATCTTCTGGGGAGACAGTGTCTTTCCGTCACTGTCCGTCACCCCGGAAACTGTTCCGTAACGCGTATCCTCATCTTCGGGAAGATCACTTCCGTCAGCCTGCTTATTCATTCTCAGATTGTAAAGGCTTTCAAAGTTGGATGTCGGTCCACCGTATTTAAATATCGAATCAAAGACCTGAAATTTCTGGGAAAAATAGAAAACAGAATCCATTTCCATATTCTTCGTAAAACTTCCCAGAAGATCATCTCTTCCGTCAAAAGCTTCTCCGAAAATTAAAAAGTTATCCTTACCAATACTTTTTGCATAATCTCTCATAGCAGGAGTAAAAACTCTCCAGAATTCATGCTCTACATGCTTGATGGTATCAATTCTGAAACCGTCGATATTTATTGCACTTATCCAGTACTGAAAAACTGAGATAAGAGCGTTCCTAACCTCGTTATTCGTTGTGTCGAGATCTTTGAGTCCACCAGGAAAATCACCTTTAACGACCTGATACTCACTGTCCCAGGTAACGATCCTTCCCATCCTGTTGTACCAGTCGTCATTCTGGAATTCAGGCGGATTGGGCGGAACTCTGTTGATCTCAGGCATGTAAACCCACTTCAGCGGAGCAAGCCCTGATTCGCCGGCTTCAGAAAATGCTCTGACTTTTCTCGGATCAAAGTCAGGATCCCACTCGGAGTATCTCTTTATGCCCATTTTCTGTGGATATTCCTCATTTTCACAGCGATCTACACAATTATTGTAGCATTCACTGTTATCACCGCCTGATTCAAAAGTTGAGCTGTACTCTTCTTTACACATCTGAGTTGCAGCTTCCTTATTTTCTTCTGAAATAACACGTCCACAGTACTGTCCGCATGTCTGGTCAGAACCCATGACCATTTCATCAGGCTGGTCGTTCTTGTTCATGTCATAGTAGAAAAGCTGTCCAATATGATTTGCGACAATATCAAGAATAACTTTCATGTCGTTTTCATGAAGGATCTGAATCATTTCACGAAGTTTCGCCAGATCTCCGAAGTGCGGATTGACACCCTTGAAATCCTGTGTCCAGTAGCCGTGATAACCTGCGATCCCAGCATCTTCATCGACATTTTTAACAACAGGACTGATCCAGAGAGTTGTAACTCCAAGCTCTTTCAGATAGTCGATATTGTCAATTATTCCCTGAAAATCGCCACCGTTCCAGGCTGTCAGTGATTTTTTATTGACACTATGGTTATTGTTCACATCACCGTCGGCAAATCTATCCGTTATCAGCTGATAGATAACCTCGTCCCTCCAGTCATCAACATGATTCGTAATATCTATCGGCCCTTCAACTTTTGAAACATCCACACAGCCTAAAAGAAAAACAACCGTGAGTATATAGCTAAGTTTTTTCATCATATCCTCCTACCTGTGTCCCACGTTGAACCACCACTCGGCACTCAGCCCGAAGTAGTGAAGGACCGACCGCTGCGATCTGAGATCCTCCTCATTGTAGAGATGCTTCGCGTCGTCATTTTGAAAAGCGGCCGTATAAACGAGCCTCAGCTGAGGACGCGCATAGTTGCCCCCACCGATCGTAACTATCGGCATGAACGAAAGCTTTGTCACCTGAGGAAGGATATTTTTCTGAGAATCGTCAGGCAGCCTCGTAAGACCGTTCGTCTTCTTAAGCTGGTGTGAAATTTCAAGCGCGAGATAAAAGTATTTATGAACAATGAAATGAGGCCTCATTGCAAAGATAAACTCCACGTAGTCATCGTTGTCATAGTCATTTGCATCCGAATCGGTAAAATATCTCACGTAGGCACCGCACATGTTAGCGAACCAGCCGATCTCAAGATTAGAAGTAAGTGCACCGAGAAACTCTTTTGCATCCAAGGTCTTGTATTCACTATCAAATCCCCACGGAACATTTAAAAGCCCGTAAGCTCCCAGTCCCCCTGAATATTTGAAGAAAAGATTCATAAAACTGTTCTTTTTATATCCGAAAAGTCCAAGCTGGGCACCGACAGACCATCCGAAATCCTCAGGATAGGTTATGACGTTCTCTTCATCATCTACTGGATCGTTGTACTTCTTTCCCTCTCCTATTCTCTGGAATTCACCGAACAGTTTCCACTTCATTCCGAAAGTACTGTTAAACATGTAGCGATGTTCAAATTTAAGACCTGTGACAAGCCTCTGTCTGTCCATCCATGTAATGCTTTCAGATCCGAAAGTATCGGCAACAACTTCTTTTTCCTGAAGCTGCCAGTCAACTTCCAGACGGTTGAAACCGACATAGTAGTCAAGTTTCCAGTCATCAAAATGAAGACCTATTCCACCGCCGTACATATTGGCATCATCAAGCGGCCAGAAATCCAGAAGATAGATATCATCTCCACGGTACATTCTGCTGCCAACCCACATTCCCAGGGGTTTGAAGATAACGTTCTCAGCACGGATAAAAAGATTCCTCACAGCACTCAGTGCCGCCCATTTTCCGCTTCCGTGGAAAAGACTTTCTGAAAATGCCAGAGTTGAAACAAAATCAAAAAGCGGACCGTTTTCCGGCTGAGCAAAAAGATAGGCAAAATCGAGTTCTACGTAACTTCCCTGCTCAAGACGGCTGCCGTGGCTGACAATGTTAACCCATTTAGGGCTTCCACCTTCAAGGTCAGTGGCGGGCTGAACTCTACCGTAACTACCGAAGACAAAGCCCCGCTCATCTTTTTCAGTTTTTTCGGCCTTCTCAGTCTCATTCCCGGCAGATACTTCCGCCTTTGCCTCCTCAGCCTTTAACTGAAAGAAACAGAGAATGATGAAAACACACAGAAACACAGTTTTTTTCATAAAAACACCCCTTAAAATTAGAGTCTGGTAATTTTATCAGATAAGTAGGGGTTGTCAATTACCGCTTGAATCCTCTACATTCTTGAACGTTTTTCTGAATATCACAAGTCCGATCGGGGTAATAAGAGCTATCGATCCGACGAAAACCCAAACCATGTAATGATGTGCATATTTTGCCCCTATCTCTCCGGCAGCCAGAATCCCGGGTTTACCTTCAAGTTCCGGAATAAGCGGTGTGTAAGTGGAAACCAGCCAACCTGAAAGAGGTCCAGCCATGAGTTTGCCCACAAAAGTAGGAAGAACTGCAAGAGAAATGTATGACGCTTCCTTTCCCTTCGGAGCAACCTGAGCAGCAAACTGCATGAGCCTAGGAGACCAGAAAGCCTCACCTATTGTGAAAACAATAACAAAGGCCATAAGTGAAAAATAAAGCGGAGTCTGAGCAGCTTCCTGAACTTCAAGCCATCTGTCAAAAACAAGCTCTCCAACCCATGTATCAGTAAGCCAGCCGAAACTTTCTATCGGCAGAACTGCTATAAAAACTGAAGTTGCGGAAATGGTTACACCTATGAGAATGGCCTTAAAAGAGCTCATCTTTCTTGTAAATACAGAAAAGAGAGGAACAAGGAAGATGATCAGAGACGGATTTAAAACTCCATAGATCGTTCCGACTCTCGCTCCTTCACCAAGAAGTCTGATACCGTATTTTGGGAAAGTATAGTGAAAATGCTCAAAAATCAGCCTTGTGAAAACAACAAGAAAAAGCATTCCGATAAATATCCAGAAAGATTTTTCTTTAAATACGTTGGCAAGTGTTTTCCAGGTCTTTATAGCTGTGTCAGTTGCAGTATTTATAAGCATTTTAAAAAAGCTGGACCCTTTGGAAACGACATGGCGGGGCTTTATGGAAAGCGTACCGTCTTCAAGCAGATCAACTCCATCGCGAAAAAGCAGGATTGCAATAAGATCAGGCACATTAATAGCAAACCCGAGAAGAATGATCAGCTGATAAGTCGAAAGTTCAATATTAAAAGGAAGTGATATGCCCAAGGCATCTCCAACATTATAAAGTGTATGTTCTCCCAGAGCTGATCTCATTCCGTCAAAAATTCTTCCGCCAATAGCCCACCCGACATTCATCAAGGTGTAGAACAAACCGAATCCGAGTGCAGCTGTTTCTTTAGTCGTGAACCTTTTAACGCCCACAGAGAGAACAGGACCGGTGATAGCAATACCGAAAGCCATCGGAAAGAAGCCGAAAATTACAGCTAAAGGAAGAATAGGCATAAACGGCATAACCAGTCGGGAAAAAAGTAAAGTGAATGCTCCGACAAGAAGCGTTTTCTTAATACCGAGAGTGTCACAGAAAGGACCAACCACCATAACAAGAAGAGATAGAAAAACCGAATAGACCCCCATGAATGTACCGGCAGCCACATCAGAAAGCCCCATATCTTTCGAAAGATACAGTACGAACGACACATTAATGGCTCCATAGGCGGAATACTCTGTAACCTTAGTAAAGAAAAGCAGATATATCTCGCGGGGAGAGCCCTTTAATCCCTTTGCATAATTCCAGATAATGTAGATAAAAGCGATTCCTAGAATGAAAACGGAAAAATAAATAATGTAATCAAGCATTTCAGGCTCCGAAAAAACAAGCAGTTAAAAAACACACGGACGAATAGGTTAACTTCAACTAATTAGGTTGTCAACAGAATATAAAAAATTAAAGATAGTTAGAATCACTCTAAACATAGCTAGAAAGAAATTTCATGAAACACTCAAGAAAAAAATGGCGACCCTACGGGGAATCGAACCCCGGTTTGCGGCGTGAGAGGCCGCCGTCCTAACCGCTAGACGATAGGGTCACCAAAAAAAATGGATCCCGGACTAGGATTCGAACCTAGACAAACGGAACCAGAATCCGTGGTCCTGCCGTTAGACGATCCGGGATCAAAAGATCAGTAGACTCTGGCGAAAACCTTTCCGTCCCATGAAATGACGTAAAGCTGATGCCAGCGCGCGGTTTCTTTCAGGTTGTAGAAAACAAAAACCTGAAAGTTCTCTTTATTTATCTGGAAATCCTCCTTGATGTATGAATTTCCGATAAACTTGGCACGAATCTGTTTAAGCGAATTCTTAAAATCCTTCGCAAGCTGATACTTCCCTTCTGAAACTTTAACAGCCTGGTTGGGAAGGATCTTCAGATTCATGTCCGCAGCGTAGAGCCCACTACTCAACAGTAAAAGAACCGCTAAAGCGACGGTTTTGTAGCATAAACTGCGGACATTGTCAAAAGATTTTGATTTCATCAACATAACTCTCCATATTTACTAAGAAATCTGCTCACAAAGAGAGATCTAAATGACGATCTTATTTGCTCTGATTCTGGAGTTCCTTGATCTTTTCCTTAAGAGCCTTTTCTCTTTCCCAGATCTCTTTCATCTGCTTTCTGGCCTCTTCGTCAGCCTTCTTGGTATCTTCAATAAGTTTCTTAAGCTTTGCTCTTTCCTTATTTTCAGTAGCAAGTTCTTCAGGGGAGATCTTATTTCCGTCGATCAGATAGAAGCTATATGAAAGCGGCTGACCCGGATCCCATTCCTTCGGGACATCCTTCACCTTTGTCTTGAAGACTTTAACGCTGTTGGGAAGAAGAGAACTTCTCAGGCCCTCGTATCTCATATCCGTAACTGCAAGAAACTTGTCAGCCCAGATGACATCGCCGTTTGAATCCTTGAACTTAACTCTGATGCCGACTCTTATCATGTCAAGATCCTGACTTCCATTGAGAATGGTACCGACAAGTTCAACCCATCCTTCACGGCCCTGGATCCACTTTCCGACGATCTCGTCGATCTTGATAAGTCCCTTATAATCTTTGAGAAGAGTTGTAAGTCTTTCGTCCTCTTCCTTCTTCTCCATGATATCTCCCATAACATCCTGCTGCTCAACCTTGAACTGCTCACCCTCTTTAATAACTCTTACTGTGAAGATAAGTGATTCGTCCTGATTCATTGCAGCAGCCATGCGGCCGACGTTGGAAGTTCTTCCTGTAGCTTCCATGAAAGCCTTGGTCTGCTTATCAATAACAATTGCGGCCTTTGCGGTTCTGATCTCCTTTCCGACCTTTCCCTTGTATCTTCTTGTTACCCAGTCCTTGTATTCTTCGAAAGTTACGACCTTTTTCATCTCGCTTGAGAGCATATTGTCGTAAACATCCTGAATTGTTCCCTTCTTTCCGTCAACTGCATCTCTAACGGTGTAGATATACTGCTGGATGAACTCATCGACCTGGTCCTGAAGTTTCTTTTCTCCTTTACATCCTGCGAAACTGACTAAGATCAGTGCTGCAAGTAGTAGTAACGATAGCTTTCTCATCTAACTCCTCCTATTCGTGAAAAAAACACCAATTATAAAAAATATAGTTACTTGATTCTTATGTCAAGAATATAGTTACCTGTAACGTTCATAGCTTCAATATTGGAACTTTCCGTCATGTAAGGGCTCACTTTAACTGTGTATTTTTCACCTTTTTTCACATCCCATGTCAGTCTGCTGTAACGGTTGAAATTCAGAAAATCGATCATCTCGTCATTATCGATCACAAAATAAGGTCCCTTATACAGAGAAATCACCGTATCTATGTCATATTTCAGCATATTTCCGCCCGGAGCAGTGGTAAGATAAAGTGTTCCGTCCCTTGGAACCTCAATATCAAAACTGTTCTCAATAAAGTAATTGTCCGTATCGATAAAACCCTGATATATACCGTCGCCGTCATAGATCACAGGATCCTCGCTGTATCCGTTCTCCCACTTGTGAAAATTTTCCTCCACCGGAAAGATGCGCAAGACCATCGAGTTATCGGAATTCTGGTCGCAGCTTTTGTAATAAAGACCTAGCGTGAGCTCTTCTGTCTTCGAGTATCTGTGAACAAAAAAGCGTGTGTTCTCTGACGGTTCCACAAAAGCATAAGGCAGAAGATCGCTAGAAAAAACATGAAACCCTGCCGCACTTGTCTTTCCCAGAGCATTTATTTCAAAAACACTTCCTGTTTCGGGCATATTCCACTTGTAGAAATCCCACTTACAGTCAGTTGTTTCAAGAGTCTCAGACACCTTTCCGTTAAAGCTGAGAAGGTTTTTGATCTCATCTGTCTTCGTAACACTGAAATCATACTGAAGATCGTCCCCTTCGAGCATGAGATAGACTGACCCTGAAAAAGGCATAAGCATATTAAGATGATGGGTATTTTCTGAAGAAAGTCTGCTGAACCTCAGAGGAATGATCGTGGAACCTGTTACCGTATAGCTCCCCGTCCAGATCTGTCCGTCAAAACTTTCACCTTCTCCTGCTGTGACATCAACGTTGATTATCTGTCCCTTGAAAGTATTGAACCTGAACCAGTCCGTATCGGGAAGATCACTTGTTTTCTGAAGCGTTCCGCCAACTTCCTCAAAACCTGTCATGTTTGCATAGTTATAAAAATTGTTTGACTCAAGTTCTTCATTTTTCGGCTGTTTTTTTAAAGACAGACTGAACTCCTCACTTCCGGAATTTCTAAGATCGCTAAGAAGCCTCGTCACAACTCCCAGATAGTTGCCATCTCTGGTGAAAGTCGAATAAATTAAAGGATCTAGAAGATTATCATAGTAACTTTCATCATCATTTCCGGCAACAGGCTCACCACTGTCACAGTTAAGAATAAACATCGCCTTGTCTGTAAGCATGTTCACTGAATCGATATCAAGCTGAAAATAGCCGTTTTCTTCAATGACGGGGCTGAAAAGAAGACTTTTAGAGTCACTGTTATCAAAGGTCAGTGTCTTTTTTTCGCCTGATCTAAGCTCATCAAATTCCCTGTCACAGAGATGTGTCGATGAAAACCTGAAATAGTAGATAAAACCGCTCAGGAAATTCTCTTCTTCGGACGTGTTTCTTCTGTCTCCTATCTCAAAATACTGCCAACCGTCGACACTTGTGATAAATTCCGCCTCAAATTTCCCCGGAGCATCGGCAACTACAAACTCGCCGTGTCCGGCAATATCGGAATGCCCCACATAAAACTGAAAATCATCACTTTCGCTTTCAAAAACGAACTTTATAAGTGTTCCCGCAGGCTTCCATATCTTAAAAAGGTCTGTGTCTGCACCTTCATCTTCTTCAGGTTTATCTATTTTTCCGCGGTAGACCTGTCCTTCTTCGATCTCATTAGCTTCGTAAGTTGCACTGTTAGGTTCGATCTCATCTGTCACATAGTCATCCATAAGTTCCGTGCGTGAGCAGGAAACTAATAGAAAAACCAATAAGATCAGATACTTTCTCATTTAGATCCGAACCAGTCTGAAACGACGGATTTGGTTATCATTCCGACATGAACTTCCGTTATCACCCCGTTCTCAATAAGAACTGAAGTAGGAAGAACGGATATTGTAAAATCGTTGAAAAAATCCTCCCCTGCAAGAACATTCTCAAAATTTATATCGGCAGCTGAATAGTTCTGACCTGAAAAAGGACCTTTCATTATACCTACGACCCTGTGTTTTTTAGAAATTTCGTTAAGGTAGGGCATCTCCTTTACGCACGCTCCACACCATGTAGCCCAGAAATTCACAAGTACCTTTCCCTGAGAAAGATCTATTGTCTTTGCCCTGTCAGTTGCAGGATCGACACCGGAAACATTTGCGATCTCAGTTCCGGGAAGAGTCAGCTGTGCGCCGTAGTAGCTGAAAACGTTGTATGCAAGAAGCAGCACAATGACCGCAGTTATAGCTATAGTGATAATTCTATCTTTTTTCTTACTTTTTTCCTTTTCCATATTTTCCTTCTTTTTTCTAGTAGATCAGATTCTGATGTTCAACAAAAATGCATGTGTTCATAACGGCGGGAATATCCGCATCCTCAAGTATTTTCTGAGCCTTTTCATCATATACACCCAGCTGAGCCCAGAATGCGCCGCAACCCCTCTCTACAGCTTCTTTTGCAAGATCCTCAAGATATTCGCTTCTTCTGAAGACGTTGACTATATCGATCTCGATATCCGCAGGAATATCCTTCAGAGAACCGTAGGATTTTTCTCCCAGAACCTCACAGATGGTGGGATTTACCGGAATTATCCTGTACTTACCCGTATTCTGCAGATACTTGCCTATTCTGTTACTTGTCCTTTCAGGCTTATTGCTCAGGCCGACTATCGCGATCGTTTTCGCCTTTTTAAGGATCTTCTTCAAATCATTCATCTATTAATTCCCCCTCGATAAGATCTCAAAATTTACGGGCAGTCAAAGTTCTCCGAACCGCCGGGAAGATGATCAAAGACCAGTCCCTGTACCACCCAGAACTCCTTATAGGAAGTCGTAAAATCAACCGATCCGCAGGCTTTGCCCCAGTCTGCATCCCCTGACGGATTTCCATTGTTAAAAAGAAAAGTTACATCACCAGTGTAGGCAGTCTCATGAGTATAACTGAACCAGGTACCGCATTCCGCCGGTCCGGAAGTTCCTTCAGTAGTCATTGCAACCCCTGGAGTCGTCGTCCAGATGCTTTCAACACTGTAATGGATCTTGGGAGCTGCCCAGCCAGTACAGTAGTGAGCAATAAAACCCGTCGGAGCCGTATCTCCCGTGTTTCCAGTATCTCCCGTGTTTCCAGTATTTCCTGTATTTCCTGTATTCCCCGTGTCTCCTGTATCTCCTGTATCTCCTGTGTTTCCAGTGTTTCCGGTATTGCCTGTGTCCATGTCGGACATCTCGGACTCGTCGGACGTGTCGGACTGCTCTGAGTCGTCGGACATCTCTGACTGGTCGGACGTGTCGGACTGGTCTGAGTCGTCGGACATCTCTGACTGGTCGGACGTGTCGGACTGCTCTGAGTCGTCGGACTGGTCTGAGTCATCTGAGTCGTCCATGGTATCTCCGGTATTTCCTGTATCACCCGTATTTCCGGTGTTCCCGGTATCTCCGGTATCTCCGGTATCTCCCGTATCCCCGGTATTCCCCGTGTCCCCGGTATCTTCAATGCAGACACCGTCCTCACAGACCTCTCCTTCATCACAGTCAAGGTTGTTAAAGCAGCTGTTATCCTCATCCTTACATGACCAGAAAGCAACTAACGACAGAAGAATCACCATAAGCATTCTTAATTTCATTTTCCCCTCCGTTCTATCCTTTGACACCGCCGGCGGTCAATCCACCGATAAGGTGTTTCTGAAGTACAAAGAAAAGTGCCATGACAGGTACGGAAACTATGATAGCACCTGCAGCGAAATGGCCCCACTCCGTAGAGTAACTTCCCACGTAATTCTGCAATGTTACAGGAAGTGTAAACGATCTTTCGTCTCCGAGAAAAGTTGCCGCAAGAATAAACTCGTTCCATGCTGTCATGAAGCTGAAAAGTGCGGTAACAACTATCGCGGGACGCGCGAGCGGCATTATGACCTTGAAAAATATCGTCCACTGACTGGCACCGTCAATAAGTGCAGCCTCCTCAAGATCTTTAGGAATCGTGTCGAAATATCCTTTAAGCATCCAGACACAAAAAGGTATAGCCGTTGTGGAATAAACCAGAATAAGCCCCGCCATACTGTTGAGCAGACCCAGTTTGTCAAGCAGAATGTAAAGTGGTATAGCCATTACGACACCGGGAAACATCTGACTGACAAGGAACATTTTCATTCCCAGTTTTTTTCCGGGAAATTCAAATCTGGAAAAGGCGTATCCGGCGGTCGTCGCCAGAGTAATTCCCAGAAGAGTCGTAGCTGCGGATATAACCACAGAATTAAAGAACTGTCTCCCGAACAGCCATCCTCCGTGAGAATCGGTCGTAAAGATCACATCTTTGAAGTTCACAAGAGAAAATTCCGTCGGCAGAGGGTTTGCAGAAAGAGAGAACCCCTGCTCAGGACTCAGTGCCATCTTTATTACCCATAGAACCGGATAGATCACGGCAAAACAGATCACTACCAGGGATGAATGCATCAGAACGAGCTTTAAAAGTCCGACTTCAGCTTTTTTGGACATCTGTTTCTCCAATTAGTGAACAACCTTAGGATTCTATTAAAAAAGAACTGTTTTTTCAAGAAAGTATTTATTATGTACTGAAATGTGTTAAGATATCCCGAACTTCGGATAGGAGGAAACATGAAGAACTACATCCTTGCGATCGATGCCGGAACAACAAGTTCAAGAGCGATAATCTTTGACAGGTCTGGTTCGGTAATTGCAGTCTCACAACAGGAATTCAGGCAGATCTATCCTAAACCCGGATGGGTCGAGCACGATCCGATAGAGATCTGGAACACTCAGCTTTCCGCAATAAAGGACGCTGTTCTTAAAGCAGGCGTCCGTGCCGGGGAGATCTCGGCGATAGGTATAACGAACCAGAGAGAGACAACCGTAGTCTGGAACAGAAAAACAGGTGAACCGGTCTATAACGCGATAGTCTGGCAATGCAGAAGAACCGCCCCTCTCTGTGACAATCTCAAGAAAAAAGGGCTTGAAAAAAAGATCAGAAAGGCTACAGGACTTGTTGTTGATGCATATTTTTCAGGCACAAAGATCAGGTGGATACTTGATAATGTGAGCGGTGTCAGAAAAAAAGCTGAAAAGGGAGATCTTCTCTTTGGAACTATCGACTCGTGGCTTCTTTATAAACTTACAGGCGGTAAAGTTCACGCAACTGACGTTTCAAACGCCTCAAGAACAATGCTCTTTAATATCGAAAAGATGATCTGGGATGATAACATACTGAAAGAACTGAACATTCCGAGGTCAATGCTGCCGGAAGTAAAACCTTCGAGCGGTCTTTTCGGCGAGACAGACCCATCAGTTCTCGACGGCATCAGCGTTCCCATTACGGGTATTGCAGGCGATCAGCAGGCATCGCTTTTCGGACAGGCCTGTTTTTCAAAAGGTCAGGCGAAAAATACTTACGGAACAGGCTGTTTTCTCATGATGAACACCGGAGAAAAGATCATTCGTTCAAAAAAGGGACTCCTCTCCACTGTCGCCTGGCAGATAGGAGACAAGGTCACCTACGCTCTTGAAGGTTCCATCTTTATCGGCGGAGCTGTGATCCAGTGGCTCAGAGATGAGATGAGAATGCTTGATAAGGCCCCTGACAGCGAATACTTCGCAACTAGAGTTAAAGATAACGGCGGAGTTTATATCGTGCCGGCTTTCGTCGGTCTTGGAACTCCTTACTGGGACATGTATGCCAGAGGAACTATCACCGGACTGACCCGGGGAACAGGTAAGTACCATATTATCCGTGCTGCTCTTGAATCGATCGCCTATCAGACGAAGGATGTTTTTGAAACGATTCACCATGAATGCGGACTCAACTTGTCGGAACTTAAAGTTGACGGCGGAGCATGTTCAAACAATTTTCTCATGCAGTTCCAAAGTGACATGCTCAACACCCCTGTTTTCAGACCGCAGGTTATTGAGACCACAGCTCTCGGAGCCGCTTATCTTGCTGGGCTTCACACCGGTCTTTGGAAAGATCTTAAGTCAATTGAAAAGAATTGGAAAGTTGAAACAAAGTTCGGGTCACAGATGAGTGAAGATGATAGAAAAAGATACTACAACCAATGGAAAAAAGCTGTTGAAAGATCTAGGAAATGGGAGGATGAAGAGTGATGGAAAGATTCAGTTACGAAGGTAGTGAACATTTAAAAATAAGCGCCGCAAAGTGGATTCCCGAAGGAAAGATCAAGGCGATTATTCAGATCGTTCACGGAATGAACGAACATATCGGCAGATACGTGGAAATGGCTGAATTTCTTAGCAAAAACGGTTTTGCTGTTTACGGGGAAGATCATAGAGGTCACGGGCTTACAGCTGAGATAAAGAAGGATCTTGGGCATTTTTATGACAAGGATGGATTCCCTAAGATCATGAACGATGTTCACGGACTTACAGAGATTATAAAAAGAGAGCATCCCGGAGTTCCGGTCTTTCTTCTGGGACATTCAATGGGTTCATTTATCTCACGGAACCTTATAACACTTTTTCCCAATGATTTTAAGGGAGTTATTCTTTCAGGAACAGGCAACTACTGTATGCTTGAAGTCCTGACGAATAAAACTCTTCTTAAACTTCTTCTTGCTATCTACGGATCGAGAAAGGTCATCCCGTTTTTCTTCACTAACGGAATGAACGATTTCAACAAGGAGTTCGAGCCCAGAAGAACAGATTACGACTGGCTTGCCACTGACCCCAAAGTTGCCGATGAATTTATTGCGGACCCTCTTTGCGGAACTATGAACAGTCTCGGTTTTTACAGAGACCTTATGGACATGCTCCACAATATGCAGAAGAAAAAGAAAATTGCTAAGATACCGAAAGATATGCCGATGTTCCTTTTTGCCGGAAGCATGGATCCAGTCGGAAAGAATGGAAAAACATCAACCATCGCCTATGAAAATTATAAAAAAGCGGGAATTAAGGATATCACCTTTAAACTATGGGAAGGATGCCGTCACGAAGTCCACAAAGAACCTGTAAAGATTGAACTTTTCAATGAAATTGTCAGTTGGATAGAAAAGAGGATCTGATCAGATATCGTATTTACCGTAAAAATCTGCCGGCTGAGGGCCTATATCGTAGTCTCTGAGCCATTTTTCAAGCTTTTCAGTATCTTTTAAAAGTGCAGCCGTTTTCTTCATCTGCTTTTTAAAAGCTTCAAAGCGCGCACCTGAAAGCTTAGGTGTTGCTATCATCCTTTTCTTTAATGGATTCAGCCATTTACCTTGAGGACTTTTTATTCCGAAGTGAAGATGAGGACCTGTTACACGACCTGTTCTTCCCATGAGTGCGATCTTCTGACGGGGCTTTACACCCTGTCCCTGTTTCACGAGAAACTGATGAAGATGCAGATAGTATGTCTTAGTTCCGTCAGCATGTTTTATGACTATTTTCTTTCCGCCGTAAGTGGTTCTCGAAACTTCCACAACTACACCCTGAGCAACGGCATAGACGGGAGATCCTGTCGGGCCGCCGTAGTCAACTCCGTTATGAAAAGATCTTCTTCCTGTTACCGGATGTCTTCTGATCCCGAACGGACTGGTGACATGAACTCTGTCAACTGGAAGTCTCAGCGCATTGGCTATCAGAGCTTTTCCTTCCTTTGTATAGTGAGCATTGAACGCTGACTTTTCATCTTTGTCCTCATACCTGTAGGCTTCATTGAATCCCGCCCTTCTGCCTTCATAGCTGACATAGAGGATCTTCGATCCCGGAACCATCTGTCCGTTGTAGTATTTATCCTCGATAAGTATGCGGTATTTATCACCTTTTCTGGCATCTGTCCTAAAGCTGACGACACAACTCAGAATTCCGTTCGTAACAGCTCTGATCGTTCCTGTGACATCTTCTCTATCGATCAGTGCCTGGTTAAGAGTGGTCTCGATCGGTCCCTCGACTATGCGGTATCTTTTTTCAGTCGGAAGAATTTTTGATGTGTACTCAAGTTTCCCTGTTTTAGGATCTCTTTTCAGAATGTGGAAGGTAATAACATCAGGGTAGTAAACGAACTCCTCGACTTCGCCGTCCTTTGAAAGTCTGACCTTGAAATCCTCACCTGCCTTGAGATATCTGAGATCGACCTTGAACCTGATGGCGTTACTGATCTCCATTGCATGACGAAGTTCTATTCCGGGAAGTTTAAGAAGTGCTTCCTCAAAACCTTTATGCGGCAGGATCTTTCCATGAATAAAACCTTCTTTATCTGCCACTTCCTTTTCCTTTATGATGTCCTCGTCTACCTGCTCATTATCCGAAAAGGTAGATTCCTCTTCCTCAACATCTTTTTTTGCAGGAGCACTTTCAGGACCCGGAGCTTCAACTTCCTCTTTAGGTTTTTCACAATTCTCCTCTTTTTCAGGAGTTTCAACCTTCTTCTCTTCAGTCTTTTTTTCCGGAGCGGACTCTTTTTTGGTGTCTTCAACCTTTTCAGGAACATTTTCGTCAACTTCCTGAGCAGGTTTTTCATTATCTTCATAAAAAACTACAAGAAGAAAAAGCAGGACTGCGACAAAAAGGAGAACAACGGGAAGTCTATTCGGTTTTCGTGACATGGACTCAACAAAGTTTCAGTTAGTCAACAACAAGTTCGACAGTGGAAATTAGCAGAAAATAAAGTAACAGTCAATATAAGGTTATGTATGTTGACAAAATTAATAAAAAAACAGAAACTTTTCATGTCAGACAGTTTTAACGAGGCAAAAATGAACAAGGTTCTAATACTTTCAGGGGCAGGGCTTTCAGCAGAATCAGGCATCAGAACGTTCAGAGATTCAAATGGTCTCTGGGAAGAGTATGACATCATGGAGGTCTGCTCTGCACAGGGTTTTGCAAGGGACAGGCAGAAAGTTCTCGATTTCTACGACATGAGAAGGGCCGATATTAAAGATAAAAAGCCTAACGATGCCCATAAAATGATGGCGGAACTTAAGAAAAAGTATCCTGAAAATATCGAAATACTCACCCAGAACGTCGATGATCTGCTTGAAAAAGCGGACTGCCCTGAAGTCATTCATCTTCACGGAACTCTTCGGGATCTTAGGTGTCTCAACTGCGGGAATATCTGGGATATCGGATATGATTCAATTAATGGCAGGACCTGTCCACGCTGCAAAAGTTCAGACATCAGACACAACGTTGTCATGTTCCATGAGCCTGCTCCTGCCTACGAGACACTTTATGAAAAGATCTCTCTTTGCAGAAACGGGCTTTTCATCGCCATCGGAACTTCAGGACATGTGATCGATGCCGGAGGGATCGCAGACTACTTTAAACTCTCAATACTTAACAACCGTGACCCTGAACCGATGATGGACCGATCATTTACAGAGGTTTTTCACGAAAACGCCACTACGGCCGTTCCTAAAATCAGAGAACTCACCGAAAAATTCATAGATACCGGAAGTTTCTGACCACGAACCTTCCTTTGACAAAATCATCCATTTAATATAAATTAGCTAAGAACACATAAAATGTTGGGAGAGAACCTGTGAGAAACATTTCTGTTTTAATCATTTTTCTTATGTTGGTTTTTTTTATCTCATGCGGAGAAAATGCCGTCGGAATCTTACAGGACAGAGACGACGATGACACGGAGATCGCTAATGAAAGTGAATGGTCGGCTCTCGCTACAGGCGGAATGCATACCTGCGGAATAAAGTCAGGAGAACTTTACTGCTGGGGAAACAACTATTTCGGACAACTCGGAAACGGAACATTCAATAATCTGGAAAAACCGACAAAAATCACAGAATACAATGACTGGACAAAGGTAAGTGTAGGCTTTCACCACTCCTGTGCCATTAGAAACGGAGAGCTTTACTGCTGGGGTAATCTTCTTTTTGCTTATCTTGTTGAAGAATATCCGGATGAACTTCTTTCTCCGTCACAAGTCGGCATTGACAACGATTGGGAAGAGATCAGCTCTGGCGAAACATTCATTTGCGGAATAAGATCGGGAGAACTTTACTGTTGGGGACGCAACTCCTACGGACAACTTGGTGACGGAACAACAGAGTTTAGAGACACTCCTGTCAGGATAGGGAATAAAAATGACTGGGAAAAAATTTCAGGTGGCTCTCGTTACACCTGCGGAATTAGAAACAGTAGAATACAGTGCTGGGGAGGAGACTACTCAGACACAGGTGCAGAAACTACAGATATCGGGTGGAAAAACGTTTCGACTGATTACTACAAAAAAGCCTGCGGAGTAAAGAATGGCAAGATTTTCTGCTGGGAATTAGGTATGGAGAAAATAACTCCCGTTGAGATCAGCGAATTTTCCGACTGGAAATCAGAATCTCTTGATAACACCTGTGCTATTAGAAACGGAGAGCTTTACTGCTGGGGAACGAATTACTTTGGTCAGATAGGTGACGGAACTCAAGTGGACAGAGAAAATCCTGTAAAAATAGGAGAATCTGACAAATGGTCAACTGTTTCCAGAGGAGGATATCACTCATGTGGGGTCAACGATGGCAAGTTCTTCTGCTGGGGTCTTAACAGTCAGGCTCAACTAGGTTTAGGCAAATCATCATACGTTTATGAACCGGAAAAAATTGGAGAATTAAAAAACTGGGAAAATATCTCAGCAGGATATGAACACACCTGCGGCATTGAAAGCGGAAAACTCTACTGTACCGGTCGGAACGGACATGGGCAGCTCGGAAACGGCTCAAACATTTCTCAGTCCTCGTTTGTTTCTGTAGATAATGATCCCGGATGGACTGAAATTAGCTGTGGGGACTCTTTTACCTGCGGAATTAAGAACAATGAACTTTACTGCTGGGGAGAAAATACTACAGGAAGTCTTGGAAATGATTCAATGGCTGACAGCAACACGCCTCAGCAGATTGGTATTGATAAAAAATGGGAAACAATATCTTCCAGCTGCTATCAGACTTGCGGTATAAGCTACGATGAACTCTACTGTTGGGGGGCACAGGTTTATTCACCTGTACTTTTTTCTCAAGAAGACAACTGGGCATCTGTTTCCACAGGCGGGTATATTTCATGCGGAATTAAAAATGGCGGACTTTTCTGCTGGGGATACAATGAAAACCATGAAATAAACGACATTGACGAAGAGGAAATTAATTCACCTTTCCAGATAGGAGAATTTTCAGACTGGGAAAAAATATCATCAGGAAGACAACACAGATGCGCAATCAGAAACGGAGAACTTTTCTGTTGGGGACAAAATGGCTATGGCGTACTGGGAATGGATGTCAACTCTCCCGTTGTTGAAAAACCATCGAAAGTCGGAGAAAAATCCAACTGGTCTGAAATTTCATCAGGATCATACCATACATGCGGAATTGCATCAGGAGAACTGTACTGCTGGGGTGCCATAGATTTTTCAGAACTATTTAATCCCGGTTCCGATGGCGCAACTCATGAGCCGCAGAGATTTGACGGAACAAACTGGCAGAAAGTGGCAGCTGGCGAAGCTCACACTTGCGGAATTAAAAACGGAGACCTCTATTGCTGGGGAAGCAACAATGCTGGTCAGCTCGGAAACGGCAAAGCGTGGGAACTCAGTCCTGTTGAAGTAAAATTTCAGTAAAAAAACTTTAGATACATTTTCTCCGTTACAACTGTGAGTAGTGATTATTTTTTATACCGGGGAGGAAATTCAAATGAAAAATATCAGCAGCGTGTGTATATTGATGTTCCTGTTGCTTTTCTCAATGGTTAGCTGTACAGAAACTTCAGTTCCAATGAAAGAAACTGGCGGCGCGGGACAACCCTGTTATACCGACGGGACATGTGATTCAGGTCTTTCCTGTGTTTCAAACGTCTGTGTTAGTGAAGGTGATCAGGAAATTATCGATGAAAATGAGACCGATTCTCCCGACAATGTAAAACCTGATACAGAAGAACCGGACGACAAAGAAACTACTGATGATAATATTAGTGACGGCAACTGTGACACCGAAAGTATCGGAAAGAACTGTACTCTTGATAATGAATGCGGAAAATGCAATATCTGTGTAAAAGGAAAATGTGCAGCAGGATGTACAACAGATGATGACTGTAAAATGTATACAGGTCTCAAGTGTAATAAGAAACTTTACCGATGTACAAACGTTTATGCCTCACTTCAGGCATGCGGTGAAACAAAATGTCCTACAGGTTGCTGCTATGCGGAAGCAGGCCTTACAGCTATGAAATGCCTTACAACCCCTGACGCATCAAAATGCGGACTCTGTGCAAACGGCGAGATCTATATGCCGGATGAATCGAAATGTGTTGCAGCAGTCTGTTCAACAACAACTGATAACTGTTCGGCTCTGAATTCATCAGAAGAAAAACCTGAATGTTTTGAATGTAAATCAGGCGAATTCATCTGCGAAGAAGACACTGCCTGCTCTCAAGGTTCTTCAGGTGTTCTTGTCAATGCCGCTCAGTGTACTCCGGCCGGTCAGAAATGCGTTGCAGGTATCAGTGAATGCTGTTCAGGCATGCCCTGTGTCGAAGGATACTGCTATTAAAACTCTCTCAATTCAAACCTGTAATCATCTTTTGACAAATTCACTCATTTGATATAGATTAGCAAAGAACGCATAGAACAAAGGGAGATGAACTGTGAGAAGGATTCTTTTTTTTACAAACGTAGTCATGATCTTTCTAATTTTCTTTGTCGGCTGCGGCAATGTACAAACTACAGATCAGATCCACGAAGGCGGACTTCGTGAACCGTGTTATGACAACAACACCTGCGATGAAGGACTTACCTGTGTTTCAGATGTCTGTGTAGATCTTAATGAGCTGGCAGATAACGATACCGGTACAAACGATACAACTGAAAACAGCTCCGATCCGGATGTTTACGATGAACCTGATGAAAACGTGGTTGACGAAAACAACGAAGACGGTTGTGCAACAGAAAATATAGGCAGGAACTGTACACTTGATGTAGAATGCGGAAAATGCAACATCTGTATTAGTGGAAAATGTTCAAAAGGATGCGAATCCGATGATGACTGCAGAATGTATACCGGTCTTAAATGTAACAAAAAACTTGCACGCTGTACAAACGTCTACGCTTCGCTTCAGGCATGCGGCGAAACACTGTGTCCGGTAGGCTGCTGTTATGCAGAAAAAGGGTTTACCGCAGTAAAATGCCTCATAACTCCTGACGCTTCGAAATGCGGACTCTGTGCAAATGGCGAGATCTACATGCCCGAAGATTCAAAATGTATTCCTGCTGTATGTTCCGTAACAACTGATCCGTGTATGGCTTACAACTCAGCTTCAAACGATCCTTATCCTGAATGTTTTGAATGTAAATCAGGGGAGTTTATCTGTAAGGAAATCCCGAGTGGCTGCGACAGCTCCTCAGTAGTGGTAAATGTAGCAAACTGTAAATCCGCCGGTGAAAAATGTGTTTCAGGACCTATGAGCAACTGCTGCTCGGGACTTCCATGTGTTGACGGTTACTGTTATTAGAGAAAACATGAAAAAAGTAAAAAGCCGCACCATTCTAGTTACATTTTTTCTAATTATTTTAATATCTTGCGGCAGAAATCAGACGATTGATTTTTTGGAGGAAGGCGGACTGCGCCAGCAATGTTATAAGGACGGAACATGTGACGATGAGCTCACCTGTGTTTCCAATGTCTGTGTCAACCTAAGTGAACTTGAAGATGAGGACTCGGAAGATTCTGAGCTTGATATTTATTCAGATCTTGACAATGAGTTCCTTGATTCCGGGACTGTTGATAACGACATTGCCTCCGCTGAAAACTGCAATGATCTGAGCATCGGAATGAACTGCACTCGGGACATAGACTGCGGAACCTGCAATATCTGCTCACAAGGGAAATGCAGACGAGGTTGTCTGAGCGATGACGACTGCAAAATGTACGTAGGCGTAAGATGCAATAAAAAACTTTACCGATGCACCAATATCTATGCTTCACTTCAGGCATGCGGGGAAGTGAAATGCCCCACGGGCTGCTGTTATGCTCTTAAAGGATTAACCGGGGTAAATTGTCTTACAACCCCTGACGCAACAAAATGCGGAGTCTGCTTAAATGGTCAAGTTTACATACCTGAGCAATTAAAGTGTGTGCCTGCAACTTGCTCAACGACATCAGACAACTGCCCTGAACTTAATTCAGAAGAAGAGTTTTCAGATTTCTATGAATGTAAGGCTGGAGAATTTATATGCAAAGAGAATCCATACGGCGAATCAGTTTTAAAAATCATTGAGGCTGCTCAGTGTATAGCTGCCGGACAGAGGTGCGTTCCGGGAGTCAGCGAATGCTGTTCGGGCATGCCCTGCGTTGAAGGATACTGCTATTAAATTAATAAAATTACCTGTTTTAAGGCACTAATTTAATGCTGAAACAAAGACGGGACAGTTCTATTTCTCAGTTCTTAACATTGGAGCTTTGGAGTAAAAGATAACACGAAGGAGGCTAACATGCTGAAGTTACTTGTTTTTCTTCTGACAACGGTTTTCATTTCCTGTGGTGAAAACAGTGTTGATAAAGTAAGAGATACATTTTATGAAGAATGGACCGTTTACTGGGGTTTTGGTGAGTCTGTACAAAATGACCTCGGAAAAAGTGTTGCAGTTTCAAAAGACGGCTCGATTTTTGTTGCAGGCGACAATATCGAATTTTCTTACCAGAGTGAAAGCTTAGAAAATGACGATAAACCATTCTTTCTCACAAAAATATCTCCTGACGGAACAATTATTTGGAGCGTTCTCAATGATTCAATCGGTACAGTAATTGAAGGAAAAACTATTGCCACTGATAGCAGGAATAACTGCTTTGTAGTAAGTAACCGCAATGACTATTTGCTTATTACAAAATTCAACAATGCCGGCACAATTGTATTAAGCCGTCCATTCGATAAAAAATTTTATATTCGAAGTATTGCAATTGATAAATCAGGAAATATTTTTGTCGGCGGTATCAACGATACTTCAAAAAAACCTTATTTAATGAAAACTGATAGTGAAGGCATCAAATTGTGGGAAAGAGAATGGGACGAAGAAAACCATTTAATGGTCGAATCGGTTGCCGTTGATATTTCAGGCAATGTTTATGTTGTGGGCAGAACAGAAGACAATTCTGATTCAGAAGGTGGCGGAGATAGAAGTGAAAGCTTTATCGTTAAATTTGACGGTAATGGCAAAAAATTATGGAGCAAAAACTGGGGCGTACCCGAAAAATGGACAATCGGCAATTCAATTTCTGTCGATACTGATGGTTATGTCTTTGTTTCAGGAATGACTTCAGGTACTTATGAGGGAAATGAGTCATCCGGAGATACTGATATTTTTGTCACAAAATTCAACATAGCATCTGAAATAGAGTGGACAAAACAGTTTGGAACTGACGCCTGGGATTCAGGATATTCATTGACTGTTGATGGAAAAGGTCATGTTGTTGTCACCGGCAGTGCTTCAAATAGTGAATATTGCAAAAACGAAGAATGTCGTGAGTCATTTCTTATTTCAGTGTTTGATTATGATGGAAATAATAAATATTTAAAAGAATGGAGTAATGGCGAACAAAGTAATATTTTTTCAATTTCATCTGATATGAAAGGAAATGTCTTTTTCACAGGACACAACGAGAATTCTGATAATGAAGGATCTGTTTTCCTGACCCGTTTTTCTTTGAATGGATCAGACACAGAGATAGTTGATAATGAAAACAACGATGAAGATTTTGAAATTGACGAAGAAAATTGCAGACAGCCAAATGGCGGAATCAGCAACTTTGCAATTGTCACCTACGAAGAAGATAAGTGTGCAAACCCAGGTGAAAGAACATTTAAGATGCTTCATCTTGTTGAGCCTGCTGACCACCCGATAGTTGATTCTCAAAATCCTGAAATGATCTGTTCAATGACCATTGACAGTATTGTTGGCGGAGAAATCGAAAACTTTTCCGCTGATGCCACGATCCCTGAATCAGATTATTATTATGTTTCAGAAAATCAGAAATACACTGATGTTTCCGGTAAAGCCGAGGGTGAAAAATGCTGGAATGCCGACAGATACACAATAAGATTTAACGGATATGACAAGGAAATGTTTATTGATTCAATGATAGGAAAAAAAATCACGTTTTATACAATCTGGAGTTATTGGGGAATGGCAAAAGTCGCAGCTGTTTCTCACGAAGACGGCACCTGGATTGCTGTGAATGGCATTATGCCTGACAAATTCAGTCTGAAACCTGATTCCATCGTATACAGATCAACAATGCTTGATTGTGCCACATTATGTGTTTACGGGTATGGACTTGATGAAGATATCCCTAATTACACAATTCAGCCTCCTGTTCAGTTTGATATTGATGGTGTTGATGATGTAATTCTAATAAGAAATGGTGAAAGCCAAATCATCGGAGATTTTGAGTATTATGCTGATTTCAGCGTTGCAATTTCAGACAAAGATCCTGATGGAAAATTCACTGTAGGAGCCGATTATGACCCTCTCCCTTCCCAAAACGGTCAGTTCTACTTTTCAATTCTAAACATTGACGCGTTGAAATAACCAATGAAAAAACACGTTTTCATCAGATTTCTGATTTTTTTCATTCTTTTTGCCGGTGCGATTGAAGCAAAACCAGTGAAAGAGGATGAAAAAGATAATGCGATAACGGTTTTCGGAGCTTTTAACACATTTACAGTTTCCAGCTGTTCAACGACAGACAAGTACATTCAGGGAAGTGTGGGAGCAAAATACGATCGTAAACTTGATGAAAATGTCACAATACATGTTTCAGGAACGTACTCCAGATCGAAGAGAATAGAGCACAAAGTGGATTCGGATGAAGACAATGTTAACAGTGATGATCTGGAACAAATTAACAATAGCGGCATGGGCTCAATGGGCATCTCATACAGTACAAAATACTTCAGAATGAGAACTGATTTCATGCTGAGCGTCTGGAAAGAGGATTTTGAAAATAAGCTAGATAGAATTGAATACAAGCCGATGGGTGGACTTCTTCTTGAAGCGGGCAGACTGGACAAATTCTGGATCTCGACAGGAATTTATCATCCGGAGTATCCTTTCGGTCTTTTTCAGGGAGCAATAAACGGAAAAGGAAAAAC
>CAZTKP010000023.1:0-22940 GCA_964614215.1 uncultured Spirochaetales bacterium
CCAATGCTCCGGAATATTCGATTTCATTTATTTTCTCCGTGCTTTTTTTTCAGAAAAAGATGTTTTTCTTTCTCCAGCTCTGCTTTCAACTCTTCTTCTGTCGGAAGATAAAGAATATATTTAGATGCAAAAATGTGATTGGTTTCTTTCAATATTGAATATTTCACTATGCTTTCTTTCTTTTTTGCACAAAGTATCAATCCAATCGTGGGATTGTCATCTTCTTTAATAAAGTTCTCATTAAACATCCTTACATAACCGTCCATTTGTCCGATATCCTGATGTGTAAGTTCTCCAACTTTAAGATCAATAAGAAGATAACATTTCAGAATACAGTTGTAAAAAACAAGGTCTATATAAAAATAGGAATCATCAAACTGCATCCTTTTCTGTCTTGCAACAAAGGCGAATCCTTTCCCAAGCTCAAGCAGAAAAGATTGGATATTATTTATAATTGCATTTTCCATGTCAGATTCATGATATGTTTCTCTGTCCGGTAAACCAATAAAATCAAGAATATAAGGGTTTTTTATAATATCAGCAGGGAATTTAAGCTCAACACCCTGTTTTGTTAATTCCATTACACCGTCTTTGTTTCTGCTCTTTAAAAGACGGGCAAAAAGATGAGTATTAATCTGTCTTTTAAGATGTTCAACTTCCCATGATTCCTTCTCTGCCTCTATTTCATAAAAAAGTCTCTCATTTTTGTTTTCAACGCCCATTAATAATTGATAATGCGACCAACCTAAATTCGGAGAAAATCCCTTTACAAAGTCGACTTTATCAATAGCTGTCTCAATGTTTTCCAAAACGCCAGATCCAATCTGGCGAATGTTACTATTTCCAGAAACGCCAGATCCAATCTGGTGAATTACAGGTTCACGATCAATATATACAGAATAAAATGTTCTGAAATATCTGAGATTTGTTGTTGAAAAGCCTCTTCCATATTTATCGGTTAGTTTCTCTGATAGTTCTTCTATTACTTTTTTACCGTAACTTGCTCTTTTTTCACCTGATTGAATTTCTTCAACTATTTCCCTGCCAATTAACCAATATGCTGTCACCATATTGCTGTTTATTGAACGCAGAACATTGCTTCTAGCTTCATCAAGGATAGAAACGACCTTTTCAAAAAGTGAATCAACCGGCAAAGCTATGCCCCTGTTTTTTATTGTTTTTCCAACCATCAGCACCTCCTCGTTTCTTTGCTCGCTTTGTCATAATATTGATTCGATTTTTCAAGTCAAGACTTTGGCGGATTCAAATCCAAACCCGATGGAAGCTATTTTGTTGACAAGAAGTTTGGGGGAGGGCCGGTGATGAGGTTAAAAAGTTGCCTTACTCCAATCCATAAATCACTTTCACACTTATACCAATGTTCTAAGTGAAAAAGTTCAGTTTATAAATTCCACCAAATATACTCATCTCCACTCAAATAGTAAATAAATTCCCTTGCCTTCAGGTAAGGGATTTAGGGAAAGGTCCGGATTTAGAGGGGTGAGTTATTAAACAAAAGAAAATCCCCGTGAAGGGGATTGATTTGTGGACTTTTGGCGTGATAAGAAAAGGAACTTGCCGAACGGCTTCCGATTTCTGTTAAGACAAACATGCAATGTTTCAAATTTATTCCCGAAAATCTTATCTTTCTGTGTTTTCTACAAATTTTCAGATTCCTGACTATACTCTTTCCGTTGATTTTGTTTATTCGAGGCTCCATGGAAAAGGTAAAGGTTGTAGCAAAAAATAAAAAAATATTCAGAACATACGAGATAATTGACCGTCTTGAGGCGGGTCTTGCTCTTGTGGGTACTGAGATAAAGTCCATCCGTGACGGAAAGGTGTCTTTCCGTGACAGTTTTATCGATATCATGAGTGGCGAGGCGTGGCTAATAGGTTTTCACATTGCTCCATATACTGCCGGAAACAGGTGGAATCACGATGAAAACCGCAAAAGAAAGCTACTCCTCAACAAAAGAGAGATCAGAAAATGGGACACTAAGATCAGAGAGCGCGGTTTCACGGTCGTCCCGATAGAACTTTACCTCAAAAACGGAAAAGCAAAACTCCAGATCGGTCTTGCACGCGGAAAAACAAGCTATGACAAACGCTCCGACATCAAGGAAAAAGATGTAAAGCGTGATGTCCAGAGACTTATTAAGAACGTCGGAAGATAATCTCCCTTTTCTTGACCTAATCTGAAATCGATATAAGATGCTTTTAAATAGATTTTTTTGAGGTCTTCTATGCAGAACACGAGAGAATACGGAGCAGAGGCTGAGCTTTTTACGGCTAAATGGCTGAAAGAACAGGGATATGTGATCCTTGACAGAAACTACTACATCCGCGGTGGAGAGATCGATATTATCGCCCAGAAGGATGATTACGTTGTTTTTGTGGAGGTACGAAGCTGGGATAGAGAGTTCTGGGAAGGCGGAACGCCGCTTGAGACGATCGGTCCTGCAAAGATCAGCCACATCATCAAGACAGCACTTTTCTACATTCAGAAAAAGAGGATCTGCCTTCAGACATACAACATAAGATTCGATGTGGCGGGACTTATCAGAAACCCGGCAGGAAGCTGGGATATCGACTATCTTGAGAACGCATTTGATGTAAATTGATTTTCACATTATACTGTCACGAGTATTTCTTGGAGAAAAACATGAGCGGAACACTTTTTGTTGTGGCAACACCGATCGGCAACATGGCGGATATATCTGAGAGGGCTGTTGAAACTCTGAAAATGGTCGATTACATTATCGCTGAAGACACGAGAGTTTCAGGGAAACTGCTTAACAGGATCGGGATTGGAAAAAAAATGTTCTCCTACCACAAGTTCAATGAAAAAAGTGTCACAGAAAAACACATCGAAGAACTGAAATCCGGAAAGAACATCGCAATGATAAGCGATGCGGGAACTCCCGCTGTGAGCGACCCCGGCAAACATCTGGTGAGAGCTGTCCTTGAAAGCGGAATTAAGGTTCTGCCGATACCGGGACCAAGTGCAGCAGCCGCTGCTTTTTCATGCTCAGGGTCTCTGAACGATTCATACATCTTTGCAGGATTTCTGCCGTCAAAAGGCAAGGTTCGTGAAGAAAAACTTGACGAACTTCTGTCTTTGAAAATGCCTGTAATCTTCTACGAGTCACCAAACAGGGTTTCAAATCTTCTTGAAATACTCAAAAACAGAGAATGCAGAATCGTGGTCGGAAGAGAACTGACTAAACAGTTTGAAGAGATCTTTGTTTACTGTGGCGGAAATGTTACCGAAAAAGGAGAGTTCACTGTTGTGGCCGAACCTGTGGAAAAAACTGAAGAGCAACAGACCATTGACAAGGAAGTGCTTGAATTAATTAACAATTATCAAATGAGCGGCAAAGATGCACTGACACTCGCGTCTAAAATCTATCCGGAAATGAGCAGAAATGAAATAAAGAGAACGGTCCTCGCCCTGCGAAACTCTTAAATTCCTTGCAAAAATTTAGGCCCTGTGGTAAAAAATCCCATCTTTAGGTGTTATGGTTTGATATGAAGCAGGGTATTTTAACATATTTTAAAAATAATAAAGGTGCTCAGAAAGCTTTCTTGTCCTTTTCCCAAAAGGCTTCCATCAGAATAATCACCGACCTTCCCGAAGATGTTCTTATCCTTCAGAGCAGAGGAAAGGCCTATGCTTCACAGTTTCTGGAAGGACAGAAGCCGGATATGACCTTTAACATTCCGGACGCAGTTGTTCAGGAAGTGCTTGCCACACCGCATGAAACCCCGCAGGATTTTCTTGATCACGCCATAGAGGTCATCATGGATCCTGAGATAAGGAAAAACACCGAGATCAAAATACATATCGGACTACTGAAGATAGTCGCTTACGGTTATTTGAAAACACTGAAAATGGGCGGACCCAAGTTTCTGAGAATACTTAGAGATAACGGGCTCGACTCTGTTAAAACGGTAAAAAAAACACTATCTAAGCTTATAAACTGAAATAATTTTAGAGGAATGTCATGAGTAGAAATCTTCTTGTTTACGAAGCAGACAAAAACACAGCAAAGACACTTAAATCACTTTTTTCTGATTACGGTTTCAAAGTTTTTCTTACCGATTCCGAGAACAAAGTTCAGGAAACCATCGGAAAGAACAAGATAGACGTTTTCATTATCAGAGTTGAGAATCCCGGTATGAAAGGGTTTATGCTCTGCAAAAAGATCAGAGAGATAGAGGAGTATGCCGACGCACCTATTCTCATCACCTCAAGCGAAGCGACAGAGGAGGTCTTTGACAGGCATCGTCAGTTTGATTACAAGGCTGACTACTATTTAAACATTCCTGCCGACAACGAAACGATCCTTGCTGTTACACATGCGATCTATCCGTTCCTTGAAGACATTGGCGAAGCTACGGAAGCCCCGTCCGAAGACAGTGGTGAACTTGTCACAGAACTCCGGAAAAAGATCAGCGATCTTGAAGCACAGCTTGCTTCAAAACAGGATGCAGCTCCTGCAGAAGATACCGGCGAACTTAAAAAAGAGAACGAAGGGCTCGTTATTCTTAACGCTGAACTCAATGAAAACGTTGAAAAACTTCAGGCCGAAAACGGAGAACTTAAAGATGCTGTCGCACAGAAAGGATTTCAGGTTCAGGAACTCGAAGAAAAAGTTGCTGAAATTGAAAAATCCCTTTCTGAAAACGCCTCCAGCAGCGATGAACTTGATAAAATAAATGAAGAACTCGCCAGCATCACTAAAGAAAGAGACGAGATAAAAACAAAGGCTGAAAAGCTTGAGGCAAGCGTGACCATGTTCAGCGATGAAATGGAAGAACTTAAGGAAAAGAACGAAACCCTGAAAAAAGAGCTCAAGGAACTTGAGGAATCAAAATCACAGGGTGACAGTGAAGAAATTCAGGCACTTAAGGAAAAGATCAGCGAACTCAAAGATCAGAACGATGTTCTTTCAGTTTATAACAAGGAAATGAAGGATCGAGTTAAAAAGGTCGATAGTGATGTTGAAACAGCAGAAAAGGAAAAACAGAAAGCTATTGAAGATATGGAAAAAGCTCAGAAAGAGCTAACTGAACTTCAGGAATCATCAAAGGCCGAAATAGAAGGACTTAAAAAAGACCTTGAAGATAAAACTGCAGAAGTCAGAGAAGAGCTTGAAGCAAAGATCGCCGAACTGCAGAAAGAAAATGAAGAAATAATGGCAGCAAAACAGAAACTCGATATCGATAAGGCCGCTCTTTCCACAAGCATGGAAGAAATGGAAAAAGAACACGAAGAAAGAGCAACAGAGCTTGAAGATCTCAAAAATGAGGTTGCTGAACTCCAGGAAGCTGTGGCACAGGGAGCTGAACTTGCTGAACAGTTCGAAAATCTTCAGAAAGAAAAGAACGAGATCGAAGAGAAGCTTATTGAAAAAAGAGACCGGGTTTCAGAACTTAACGACGAACTTGATAAAAATGCCGAAAAAGTTGAAATGCTCGAGACCATTACTGCTGAGAACGATGAGCTGAAAATAAAGACCGGCGAACTTGAAAAATCAGCACAGGAACAGAAAGAGGAACTGGAAAAGATCAAGGGCGAACTTGATGAACTTAAGGCTGCTAACGAAAAGAACGTTGAAATTCTCAAAAAGATAAAGGAAGCGGTAGGAGATTTTGAGAACAAGGAGTGAGGTCTGACAGATGAAATTAGAGCTGGGACTTCCGTTACTGCTTGATATTCTTGAGGAATATTCTGTAATAACCAATCAGCAGCGAAAGGTGATCTCTGCAAAGAAGGACTACTACAACTCAATGTATGAGAACACCTTCAAGAAATCGGCTTTTATTACGGAGCTTCTGCTTTTCATATGTGAAAAAGAGGGCCTAAAGGTTGAGGAGGATCAGATCCTGAAGCTCATTGCCGCCAGAGCCGGCTGTGATTATCTTGTTATAGATCCTCTGAAAATCGATACCCAGCTTGCAGTTAAGACAATAAGCGCGTCCTACGGCAGGATCAACAGGGTTCTTCCGCTTTATAAAAAAGAAGGAAGCATTGTGCTTGCAATGGCGAATCCTTTCAGAATGGATATTATCGACCAGCTTTCAGCCACTACATCATCAGACATTATTCCGGTCGTTGCTTCAGCAAAGAGCATTGAAGACATCATAGGCGACCTTTTCGGTTTTAAGAAATCTATCAAGGCCGCTGCAGATGACAGAACAAAAGATACAATAAACGACCTTGAGAACCTTACGGATCTCGGAAAGGCAAAAAATATGGACGACAAACATATAATAAATGCTGTCGACTATATGCTCAAATACGCTATTGACCAGGGCGCAAGCGATATTCACATTGAGCCCAAGAGAGATCAGACCCATATAAGATTCAGACTTGACGGTGTTCTTCACACTATCTACAGCTTTCCTTATGAGGCACACCTTCCATTCTTAAGCAGACTTAAAATGCTTGCAAAAATGGATATTGCAGAAAAAAGAAGACCTCAGGACGGACGAATTAAAGTTGTTACCGAAACAGGACTTGAAGTTGAGCTCAGGGCAAGTACCGTTCCTGTTGTCAACGGAGAGAAAATGGTTCTAAGAATTCTTGAGGCCGGTGCTTTCATTAAAGGCATCTCTGATATCGGCTTTTCTCCTGAACAGAAAAAAATGTTCGAGACTGTTCTGAAAAAAGAGTACGGGATGGTTCTCGTAACAGGCCCTACCGGCAGCGGTAAGACAACTACCCTGTACTCAACTCTGAAGAACATGGCATCTCCGGAGATCAATATAATTTCCGTTGAAGACCCTATCGAGATAGTGATCGATGAGATAAACCAGATGGGGGTCAACAAAAAAGCCGGCATCACATTTTCAAGCTCATTAAGACACATTCTGAGACAGGATCCGGATATTGTCATGATAGGAGAGATCAGAGACAAAGAGACCGCGACAAATGCTGTTCAGGCTGCCCTGACCGGGCATCTTGTTATATCAACTCTGCACACAAATGACACCGCGTCAACAATCGAAAGATTCCGCGAACTTAACGTGGAACCTTTTATGATCGCAAGTGTTCTCAATGCAATTGTAGCCCAGAGACTTGTCAGAAAAGTCTGCCCTCACTGTTCATACCACAGAGATATGAGCGAAGAGGAAAAGATAACTCTGAACCTTCCTGTCGATAACAACTACCAGATCCGTGATGCTGAAGGATGTGTAAAATGCAGATATACCGGATTTAAAGGCAGAACTGCTATCATCGAGTTTATGCCTATTACTCCGAAGATGAGAAACCTTATTTCGTCTGAGGCTACAACGGACGAGCTCAGAAACAATGCTGTTCTTGACGGAATGATGACTCTGCGGGAAGCGGCTATAAGAAAACTCGCTGACGGTGTCACAACCTTCAACGAGATCGTTAAGGCACTTTATTATGAATAAAAATACGAGGCTGTCATGAAAAGTTACCACCTTCTCTTTCTTCTTCTTTTTTTTATGTTTTTAGTAAGCTGTAAAAACGATCCGGAGGGTTTTACAAAAAGTCATAAAACCCTTACACTTTCAACTTTCAACATCAACCTTACAGAAGATCTGCCTCTGTATGAAGAAAGAGCGCAGAAAATAGAAGACGTTCTTTCTGAAGCCGATTCAGAAATTCTGTGTATTCAAGGCATTTTTACAGAAGACGATCTGGATACTGTCAGAGGAGTGCTGGGAAAGAAGTACGGTGTCAATTATTCAAAAACAAATAACGATGAGCCTGAGATAATTCCTCCTTCATGTTCCGATAACGACCTTGCCCCCATGCTTGCCTGTTATATGAACAACTGCATGGGAAATACCGACCCAACATGTATAGTGACAAACTGCTGGGGTGAGATGCTTGCTCTTCCTGCTGAATGCAGAAACTGTCTGCTCGGAGAAGGTATCGGCGGTGCAGCATCCGGAGACATTACCGAACTTCTGGGCAACTGTACACAGGAAGAAGAAGTAATTTTTGATAACGAAGGACGCAACCGTGTTATCCTTGCGACAAAACTTGATTTTCAGAGTAATGTATATAACTTGAAAAAACTTTCTTCAACAGGAAATCTTCAGGTCGCTCTTTCAGCAGTAATAGCAGAAAAACAGAAAGACGGTCTTGGAAAGATCCATGTTATCTGTACAGGATTAAGTGAAGTAGGCGATGAATATGACGGAATGTACGAAAGCTGGGAACAGGAGCAGCTTCTTCAGGTTCAGGAGCTTCAGGACATTGCCGATTCAAAAGAAGCCGACCTTACCATAATAATGGGAGATCTTCAAAGCAACATAGAGGGCGGAGAGAATATTCTCGAGAACAACCCCGGGCCTATTGCTCTTTTTGAAGCAGACGGCTGGTATGATCCTTATTTCGATGTTGACGATGAAGACCATGTTGAATGTACTGTCTGTCCCGAAAATCCAATGGTTAATACTGACAGAGAGTCTGTTCCCGACCACATTATTTTCAGCACAAAAGAAAATCTTGAATTCTTTACTGAAAGAGTTTTTCTCAACAGATTCATCCTCTTAGATGAAGAGAACAAAACAAAAACAAGATACTCCATCTCCGATCATTACGGAATCAGAACAGTCGTAACAAAGACCGACAGGTAAAACTTTTAAAGAAGTATATCCATCCTGAAATTTACAGAAAAAAGGTGTTTCAGATGAGACATTGACCAGACGTATTCTGTCTCCAGTCCCAGAGAAAGAAAATTCCCTGTCAGAAACATCGCTCCAAGCTTAACGTAGAACCCGGGAGAAAAGAAGGCATCGGCCTCATCTTCCTTTTCTGAATAATCAACACCGGCAATAAAGCTAAGTCCCGAACCGATATAAAGTTTTGTTACCGGATAGATGTTCACGTTGTATCTTGTTCCGAAAGATGCTCCGGGATAGATCAGATGATCCAATCCGTTTTGAGCATAATAAACAAAAAGTGCCGTGTCTATATTGATGCTGTAATCCAGATACGGATCGTAGGAAAGCTTTATGTTAAAGCCCGGTCTTGAAACCCCTTCGTAGTCATGCATTAGAGAAAATCCGCTTTTTATCCCCGCCGTAGAACCGGAAAGATTGGAAGCGTCGACGTTAAAAAACACCAATAAAAACAAAGCTGTAAATGTCAAACTTCTTAATTTAGTCAACTTTTCTCACCTTGTCCGGCAGTTTTCCATTCCGTATATACTTTGACTTTCCATTCTTAACCATAACCTTTCCCGCAGCCATTCCCTTTTTTTTCGTCAGGTTTTTTCTCTGCGTATACCAGACTTCTCCCGACATGTCCTTTTTTGCCTTGCTGTACATAAGTGCAAGCACACAACCCGTCAGTAGATCATCAGCCTGAAGAGCTTCGTTCCTTTTCATTTTCAATATTACGTGACTTCCCGCATGATCTTTCGCATGGAACCACATGTCGTGCGGGGAAGATATCTTAAAAGTGAGCTCATCGTTATCCTTTGAATCTTTTCCCACAAGAAAGACCCTTCCTTTTTCAGTCTCAAATCTATGATATGGAACGTGTTTCGACTGCTTCGGGTTTTTTCTGTGACTGGTTTCACCCTGCTCCCGGACCTCAACATCCTCAACAGTTATCCCGGACAGTTCCTCTTTTACCACATCAATTCTTTTGAGTAGATTATTTCTTCCGGCCTTTAGCTTCTTTGCGATCTTAAAGAATTTTTCCATGTTCTCAACAACAGTCATTTTAGGATCAAGGGACAGTTTTGTCTGAGTCCCATTGCTGTTACAGACCTCAATTTTTTCCATTCTTTTATTTGCATCAAAAAGATAGAGATTGTTTCTTAACATCGTGCCGTTTTCCAGACTCTGCTTTTCAAGAACATCTTTGCCTTTCAGCTCTTTCATCAACTTTTTCAGGAGATTATCAAGTTTCCTTTTTTTCTTTTGAAGAAATTTCTCTTTTTGTTCTGTCTTCCTTTTTTCAATATTTTCAAAGAATTCTTTTTCATAGAAAAAAGGATCTTCAGACATCGGTTCTATATGCCGCATTTCCTGTGGCATTTCCTCTGGAAGATCCGCCTTTTCTTTTTCCTTCCAGAGAACACCGGAATCGTTTTTTATATAGACACTGCTGCTGAAAAGCGGAATATAAAGGGTGTTACCTGTGGTTTCGATGCAGACAAGTTTCCCGAATCTGTCCAGAATTTTTATGTTCTTTATTCTGCCTGAGATGTTGGCCCTCAAACCTTCCTCGAGCCTTGTTATTGTCTGTCTTTCATATTTTTTAAGGTCTTTAACAGGAAAAATCACCTTTTTTTCAGCATTAAAATAGATCCCGTCAAGTTCTGCTCCGTAAAGTTTGATAAGCACGCCGTTCATGCTTCTGTAGATGTTGTTAACAAAGGCTCCTTTGGCTTTTTCATCAAGAAATTGGGCCACAAGTCTGATCTCGGACAGATGCATTCTATTTACCAAAAAATGCTTCGATCCTTCTGTTTCCGGATGCGTTTCGCGCTCTGTTCCTTGACCAGCTGCGAAGCTCCTTGATGTTCTCCTCATATGTTTTTGAAAGAGGAACGGTCCTTCTTAAGATCTCTTCTATCGTTTTCTGCTGAAGATCCTTCTGTTTGGAAAAAGAGCTTATCAGAGAATCAATTACCGCCTGCTCTATTTCTGCCCCGCTAAATCCATCTGATAGCTCTGCAAGCTCGTTCAGATTAAAATTTTCGGGGTCTCTGTCTCTTTTTCTCAGATGTATCTCAAAAATTTCCTTTCTTTCTTTTGGCGAGGGAAGATCAACAAAAAAGATCTCGTCAAAACGCCCCTTTCTTAGAAGTTCCGGGGGAAGAAGAGAAACCCTGTTAGCTGTGGCCACAAGAAAAACAGGAACTTTTTTTTCCTGCATCCATGTAACAAGCCAGCCGAGAACTCTTCTTATTTCAGCTCCTTCTCCCTCCTGTGAAAGAGCCTTTTCAATTTCATCTATCCACAGAATTACCGGAGCAAAGCTTTCAACCTTAAGAACTGTCTCTCTAAGGAGTTCCTCAACACTGCGGCCTTTCTTAAAAAGGTTAATAAAATCAAGCCTTACCAGAGGAAAGTTCCAGATGTTGGCAATAACTTTACTCGTCAGGGATTTTCCGCAACCCTGGACTCCCAGCATAAGCATGCCCTTGGGCATCGGAATACCGAAACTCTGCGCTTCTTTTGAAAAGTTACCTTTTCTTTCAACTATCCATTCCTTAAGGTCGTCAAGTCCACCTATCTGATCTATTCCATCCTGAATATTAACAACTTCAAGAACATCGTCCTGTCTTAAGAGGTTTCTCTTACTTTCAAGAACTGTATCAACGGCCCCCTCTTCGCTCATTTTAGAAATATCCCTGAGCATCTCTTCAATTCTTGAAAACGGAAATCCTTTAAAATTTTCAACTATTGTCTCTTTTACTACTTCACTAAAAGGAAGGTCGTCAACGATCCTGGAAAAAATGCTCATATCTGATCTTTCGTGATCGATCTCAGCATGTCGAAGAAGTATCTCAGGGAGGATCAGTTCCTTACAGTAGAGCTTTACATCACCCGTGGCCTTGTTAACGTTTTCCAGAAAATTTAATGCTGCAACTTCATCAGCAAAAAGATGTTCGGCATAGCTTAAAGCAACATTTCTACCTGATTTAATTATGGAAAGAACCGTTTCAAACATCTTTTCCTTTGCAGACTCGGTCCATTCAACCCTGTCAGGATCATTTTTGGTAGTAAATATGGGGTCTTTACATAAAACTATTTTTAACATCTACCTCTCCTCCGTGAAATTACAGAGAATTATACTTTATTGAAAACTTTTGGCAAATAAGCTAGAGACTGCTCTCAAAAACATGGTCTCTCAACATTCCGGCACTGAAAGCTGCTGTTGCATGTCCACGGTCAACGATCTTCAAGGGATGAGAACCATAGCATTTAACATGAGTATCAAGATCTATAAATCTATCAAAACGCCCAAGCATCGGGAAAACATTTCTATCAGTCCTTTCCATAAACTCTTCATCAAAGTTCATTATATTTCTGATCTTTTCCCGATTTTCCTTAAACAGATCGCTTGTAAGAACGGCAAATTCAGATCTGATAAAAACATCGCCCAGAGCCGCCCCGGCAAGAATCGGGATATAGATATCGGCTGTATTGAAAAAAGCTCTGTGCATATTTGTGACAAATCCTCCAAGACTTATTCCGGAAACTGTTACCTTGCCGGACCCGTTTGATCTAAGTTGGTCGACTATTTTCTGAACAAGAACGGCTGTTGCAGACAAGGAGGATGTTATGTTCCTGATATCTTTATATCTTTTCTGCATCTCGCTAGCTGGCAGAACATGAAGAGGCGAGACCAGAGCAATAAGATTTGCCTGCACAGGAGGCTTTTCCTTTACAAATATTTTATAAAAAGTGTTCCTGGCAAAAGGCCTTATCTTAAGCGGCCTTTCACTATTGCCATGATGATAAATATACGTCGGATAGTTTGATCCGAACCACTTATGAACAAAAAACTGAGGGGTCATCCTGCCGACAGGAGTATCTATCTCAACTTTGTAAAGTCCGACTGTCTTAATCTCGGGAATATCAAAGTTTATAGATCTAACAAGTTCAGATATCTTTGGACTTTCCACGTTTTCGCTAAAAAGTCTTCTTTTCCCGGCGAATTTTTTTGTAAGAGCAACTATTGTGCTGTCTATAAGTGCATGAATATTCAAATTTTTTCCTCCTTTTCAGCTTTTGAGGAAGGAATGAGGGAAAAACTCATTTCTTCTCTTAAAGTTTTTGAATCATAGAATGTTCCCTTCCAGTTAATACCACCTCTGATAGAATTTACAACAGCAGAATAGATGCAGATGGCAAAGGCCATTGTGTGACCGATCGGCGGAAAAAGAACTGAAACGATAGAGCGTCCCAGATGGATGTTAAGAGCGTACTCTACCGTCACTGAAACAAGTATTGTTGTGATTGCAACTGTGCGAATATAGACAGAGTCACTTAGGAACAGAAAATACGGCAGCATATCAAAAAAGTAGGGAAAAAGAGCGATTAAAGTCAGCCTCAGACCTGAAAACCGGCCCATTCCTGCAAAAAGAGTTCTCCCCACACCGTTAAAAAGGTCTTTCGTCGAGTCATACCACTTAACGTTTACCAGTTCTCTTCCGAAGATCATCCCGGGCCTTGCTCCGGCTTTTTGAAGCTTCTGACCTAAAGCAATGTCGTCAATGACTTCCATCTTCAATGATTCAAAACCACCTATCTTTTCAAGCATAGATCTTTTTACAAGGTTAAACGACCCTGAACCTGTTGCCCATTTTGAATCTTTTTTTCCAATTTTCCATGGCTGAGAACCGAAGATAACTGTTCTTATGATCGCAGAAACTCCCGCATCGGCTAAAAATGAAATGGGATAAAACGAAGGAAGCATTGCGACATGATGAAGATCGTTTCCAACTGCATAAGCCATGACCTGCTCCATCACTCCGTCACTGACAACTATATCGGCATCTGAAAAAAGCAGCCACTCTCCTGTCGATGCTTCAACCCCTTTTTGAAGGGCGTTCAGCTTTCCAAGCCAGCCATCAGGAAGCTCAGTGATATTAACCACTTTCACTCTCGCATCACCTTTTACTGTTTCATTGATTATCTCAAGAGTTCTGTCTGTACTTCTGTCATTGACAATGATAAATTCAATATTGGAATAGGTATCCGAAAGTCTTGACGCAAGTGCCTTTTCAATTGAAGCTTCCTCATTGCACGCAGTCATTATCACAGAAACTTTAGGAGGATCTGATAGCGGTTTGAACTTAAACTTATCCATCAGTTTAACTGACTGCATTGAACGGATCAGACAGTACAACTGATATGTCCAGATAATCAATGAAACTGTAACAAGAACTGAAAGCAGTGTCTCCATTTTCCCTCCCCGAAACTGATAGATTATATCAGTCTCAGAAAAAAATGGAAACTCCTGCGTTCAGATAAAGCATTGGCAGAAACGAAAGGGCAAAAGCAGCAATTTTTCTCACAACGAACTCCAGTATCAACACACTTTTCACAAAAGAATATACACTTTTTTGGGGTTTTGTCACATTTTTTGAAACGCTAGTGGAGTTCTTTAATATTTACCGATCATTCTGTCGAAAAGAATTTTCTCAATATCTCTTCTTGAATCGTAAACAGACTACTTTTTTAACCAAGGATTTTCTTTTTCGATTTTTTCAAACACTTTGCTTTGCTCAACGAAATCACCGTTTTCAATTTCCTGTTCTCTAACCAAAAGCAACTCCAAAAGCTTGTTTTCATTCATTTTAACCTCCTTTTTCTTCTTCGATGAGTCTTTTCTTAAGGTCTTCGGCTCCAAAAAACTTTCCGTAGCTTCCGTCAGCCTTTATGACTCTGTGGCATGGAATTATGAATGGGAACGGGTTGTTTTTCATGGCTGTTCCCACTGCTCTGGCCGCTCCGTAATATCCGGCAAGTGCCGCAAGTTCACCGTAGCTTAGTGTTTCCCCTCTTCTAGTTTCAAAAAGTTTTCTGTAAACTCTTTCTCTGAACTCAGGAATATCACTGAGATCAAGGGTTTCAAGGCTGAAATCAACATGGTGACCTTTACAGTATTTCTTAATTTTTTCAGACAGTTGCCTAGTCTCTTCACAAAGCCCCGGAACAACATCAGGATAGTTCACAGCAACTCTTTGCTCAACTGTGGCGGTAGGAATTGAGATCATTATTTTCTTTATTTTTCTTTTTCCGTTTACCGCTTTCCAGATAATTGCAACTGCACCGCAGTCAGTGTCAAAAAGGTGAACTTTCATTCGTTTTCCTGCTTAAATACAAACCCTTTTGAAGTAAGTCTGTATTTCTGATTTCTGCTGTTTGGCTTTTCAGGAAGAGTCATTTCAATAAAACCGAGTTTTATTGCCGGATGCAGATAGCTTGATCTAAAAGAGGGTCGATGGGTTAAGTTCAGTTTTTTCATTAACTCATTTGCGGAAACAGCTTTGTTGTTCATCACTTTAGCAAGCAATTTAACTTGGTCGGTTACTTGGTCGCTATCTTGGTCGGTCAGCTTAATTTCAAGCAATGCTTCTTTAATAGATCTCAGAATAAAAACAATAAATTCCGTTGAATCGGCATTCCGATCTGAAGCACCTAAAACATTATAATATTCCTGCTGTCTTTTTTTTATCAGATTCTCTAGAGGAAGAAACATAAAAAAGTCTTTCCATTTTGAAAGTATAAGCGTCTGCCACAACCGCCCCATCCTTCCATTACCATCAAGAAAAGGATGTATAAATTCAAACTCATAGTGGAACACCGAACTCTTTATCAGCAGATGTTCTTCAGACTCTGCAATCCATTGGAAAAGATCATTCATCAGGTAAGGAACATTTTCTGCAGGAGGAGCAACATGAATAATTTTACTCCCCTTGATTATCCCTACACCTCCCGATCTGTACTTGCCGGGATTCTCCATAAGAGTAGTCATCAGAATTTTGTGAGCTTTAAGAAGATCTTTTTCTGAAAAAGGATTTAATTTCTCCAGCATATTGTAAGCTTCAAAAGCGTTTTTAACTTCCTGAATTTCTCTAAAGTCTCCAACCACCCTTTTTCCATTTATAATATCTGTGACCTGATCCAGAGAAAGAGAATTGTTTTCAATTGCAAGAGACGACTGAATACTTTTTATTCTATTACTTTTACGAAGATATGGCGCTTTATCAAAAACATTTTCAGCTGAAAGGTGTCCTACAAGTTCACTAATTTCAGATAAAAGATTTACTGTTTCCGGAATAATTTTGTACGGCGGCGAATACTTTGACATCAAAAAGCTCCATTCAGCGGCAACAACATATTTTACATGTTTTTATTAATTTTTTCAAGATATTACGCTCTATCCATCAATTAAATTTGTCGGCAGATTTTTCTTTGTTTTTACACCCAGTTTTCTAAGTTTTTCCGCCTGACCGACAAGATTTCCGGGACCTTCTTTCAGCTGTTTCAAGGCTGATTCATAGCTCCCCTGAGCTTTTTCAAGATTAGTTCCAATTCCCTGAAGATTCTCAACAAAACCCACGAACTTGTCATAGAGTTTTGCACCTCTCTCGGCAATTTCTTCAGCGTTTTTGCTTTGATACTCACGTTTCCATAGATCCGCCACAAGTTTTAAGGCAGCGATCATATTTGTGGGGCTTATTAAAATTATCCTTCTGTCATAGGCATAGTTCCAAAGTCCGGGCTCAGTCTGCAACGCAAGCGCGTAAGCCGCTTCGTTCGGAATGAACATCATTACAAAATCGAGAGTTGGAGCAAAGTCTTCATAACGTTTATCACTCAGCTCATCAATATGTTTTTTCACAGAGATGAGATGCCTGTCAGCCGCGCTTTTCATCTCTTCAGGGTCTTCCGCATTTACATATTCAACATAAGCCGTCAGAGAAGTCTTTGAATCCACTATTATTTTCCTGTCATCAGGGTAGTTGATGACAACATCCGGCTGAAGCTTCTTTCCCTGCTCGTTCTTTATCATATTGCCGGCTTCATCTTTAAGGAATTCCTGAACAAAGTATTCTCTTCCCTTCACAAGTCCTGACTTTTCAAGAATATTCTCCAGGATCATCTCTCCCCAGTCACCCTGAGTTTTTGATTCACCCTTTAAGGCACTTGTCAGCTTTTTCGCATCATCTGAGATCTGATTGTTAAGCTGAACCAGCTTCTCAACCTCTTTTCCAAGTGAAAACCTCTGTTGAGCCTCTTTGTCGTAAGTCTCTTCAACCTTCTTTTTAAAGCTCTCTATATTTTCCCGGAAAGGTTTGAGGATCGTATCAAGTTTCTCATTGTTCATCTTTGAGAACTTTTCGGATTTATCTTCGAGGATCTTGTTCGCAATGTTCTCGAACTCCAGATTAAACTGCTTCCTCATCTGGTCAAATTCAGACTTCTGATTCTCGAGTTTTTCAAGCAGTGCCTTGTTCTCTGTCTGTGTCTTTGCAAGATCTATCTGAAATCCTTCGGCTTTTTTCTGAAACTCTGTCGCCTCAACTTTCAGTTTTTCAAACTGATCTCTTAGACTCTCAAGCTCCGCAACCTTTGAAGCTATCTCCGCTCCGCTCTTGGATTTTATAAAAAGAACGCCGACAACTCCGCCGATCAGTCCGCCTATTGCAACACCTGCAATTAACTCTATCATCAAAACATCTCCTCTGTTTAAAAAATACAGGACTATTTAAATTCTTGGCATACCACTCTCTTCGTCAAGTTTTCTTTATGTTTTTATGACCTGTAAGAGATCAGAAAAATAAAACAGAGCATCCAACCGAAGAATCATCACCATTTTGAGCTTTATCTTCATCCGGCACAATATACTTTGCCACAAGATTAGAATATTTATTTCCAGCCTGAATAAAATCGCCTCCGACATAAAGATTCCCTTCAGCATCAATATCTATGCAGTATGCACTATCCCAACCTCCTTGAACACCTGAACCTAAAGCATTCCAGCTTTCACCGTTCCATCTGGCTATATTTCTAAGATAGATTTCATTTTCTTTTTTATGTATCGAGCCACAGAAATACACATTCCCGCTACTATCCGGTTTAATTTCCTTTACCTGAGCTCCGTTCAAACCGGAACCTAGAGATTCCCACTTGTTACCACTAAGTTTGATTATGCTGCCAAGATTAACATCGTTAATAGAAAAATACTCGCCACTCACATAAACTACACCATCTTTATCAACAGCTACAGAATCAACACATTTAGGCAATTGAGGACCAACCTTACTCCATTTACTTCCGTTCCACTTAAGAACATAGTATCCACTCTCACTTCCCTCTTCTTTCAGACAACCTCCTGCATAAACGTTGCCGTTTTTATCCGAATACAATGAAGAAACACTACCCGAAAAACTTGAATCAAGAGCGCTCCATTTTTCTCCATCCCACTTAGCAACGCCGGAAACTTTAACATTTCCAGCTGAATGTAAAAGACCTCCGGCATATAAATTTCCGCTTTTATCAAGTGCCAAAGTTTTTACGCTCTGATCAATGCCTGAACCCAGAGAACTCCAATTCTCTCCATCCCATTTTGCGATATGGTTTACATTGAGTCCTCCCGCCGTAATAAAATTTCCACCAAAATAGTAGTTGCCATTGTTGTCAGACAATATTGCATTAACAGAACCATCCAATCCGGAATCGGGGTAGATCCATTTCTCACCATCATAGACAGCGAAGTAAATATCATCAACATAAGGGCTTCCTCCAATGTTAAAGCTTCCTCCAACGAGAAGATTTCCATTACTGTCAACTTTAACAGCATTGACCTGGTCAGCATAGTACCCGTCACCAATACCGTCTCCAATTGAATTCCATTTTTTCCCATCCCATCTTGCAATGTTGTCAGCAACAGTTTCTCCTGCACTTCTGAAATGACCGCCAATATAAACGTCATTCTCTATGGGAAGTATCACAACTATTGGAGTATAATCTACACCTCCATTAAGAGAGTGCCATTTTTCACCATCCCATTTAGTAATTCCTCCAACTTCAAGACCTTCTATCGAATAAAAATATCCTCCAACATACACAACACCGTCCTTATCCACTTCGAGAATGTTAATATTGCCACTAAACTTGTCACTAGAATTTTTATTTAAAACAATCCACTCATTTCCATCCCATTTTACAATTTTTTCTTCATCTGACTCTTCAAAATATCCAAACAAATACAAGTATCCATCTTCTCCGATTGTAAACTCTAAAAGAGATTCCAGGCCGCCCTTACTTTGAGATATCCACTTTTCACCATCCCACTTTGCAAAGCTATCAATTGACTCATCTTCACCTGATTTATAAAACCCGCCTCTCGCTAAAAGATTACCATCATTATCAATCAGTATCTTTTTCACTTCATGATTTAACCCTGCTCCAAGAGGACTCCATTTTTCTCCATCCCATTTTACAATATTGTCAGCCTGAACACTTCCTACATTTCTAAACTCGCCTGCTACGTACAGATTACCGCTATTATCCACTGCCGTAGTGAAGATCTCTCCGTCAAACTCCAGAGTAATCTCTTCCCAACTTTCACCATTCCACACATATACTCCATCATGAATATGATCGTCTTCTTCGACCGTAAAACGTCCGGCGGCATAGATTTTCTCATTATTTACGACAGACAGAGAAACAACAGTTCCACTTAACCCTGACCCAAGTGCTAACCAAACACCCGTGGATAGATCAAGCCGGGCAACACTGTTTGCAAGGGTGTCTTTAATCGCCATAAATTTTCCCGCAACATAAATACTGTCTTTATATTGCTGCATAGATTTAACAACATGGGTTTGCCCTGCAACACCGTGTCGCTCACTAATTGTAACCCAGTTATCATCCGGGTCTTCTTCCTCATTTAAAGGCTCTGAATACAAAAAGAACATGGACAATCCTAAAAAGATTGTTGTTAGAAAGATTTTTCTCATTTTTTCCTCATTTATTGTTCTAATTTACCTTAACTTTTTATGACCTGTCAGAAACAAAGTCAAAGTTTTCTTAAATTTTATTCAGATTCTCAAGGGGTTGAAGTGTTTTTTACATTTTTTCAACTTAAGGATATAATCATTTACTTTTTTTGTTAAGGAGGAGCTATGATAGATCTGAAAAATGTCAGAAACAGCTTTCTGGAAGCATCAGAAACAGGTGTTTTTGCAACAATGAGAGTTGTTCTCAGTCACTCGCAGTCGATCGGCGTGAGACAGGATGTAAGCGAACCACCTGCTTTTGCTGATGATACAGGCTACATGATCACCGTTTATGATAAAGACGGAAGCGGATATGCAGCCTCAAGTGATCTCTCCCGGGAAGGAATTTTTAAAACTTACAGGAAAGCAAAGGACTGGGCGCAGTTTAACAACGGAAAAAGTGTTGTTCCTTTCTCAGAATTTGACAGGCTTACCCCTAAAGGCAGCTATTCAAGTCCTGTAAAAACGCCATGGAGCTCAACAAGTCTTACTGATAAAGTAAATTATCTGAAAGAACTTAATATTGCTATGAAAGACGAGGTTACTGTTGACAGAACAGCATCTATTGATTACATAAAAAGAAAAAGCATCTTTCTTACAACAGAAGGAACTGAATCTGTTCAGGAATTTGATTTTATAATTCCATTTCTGTCACTGACATCAGTAAAAGATGGAAAAGTCCAGCGAAGAAGCCTTGACAGTTTTGCAATTGCGATGCAGGGAGGACTTGAGATCTTTGACAAAGTGGGATTTAACAATGAAAATGCCCACCGACTCGCTCAGGAAGCGGCTCAACTTCTTGATGCACCCATCTGTCCTTCCGGAAAAATGGAACTGCTTCTCGATCCCGGCCAGATGGTTCTCCAGATCCACGAATCCATAGGGCATCCTCTTGAAATTGACAGAATTCTCGGAGACGAGAGAAACTATGCAGGCACAAGTTTTGTAACAAAGGAAATGGTCGGCACTTTCAAATACGGCTCGGATCTTCTCAATGTAACTTTTGATCCGACGGTTGAAGGTCAGTTTGCCACCTATCTTTTTGACGATGACGGAAACCGGACTCAGAAAGAACACCTCATTGAAAAAGGAATTCTGAAAAGAGCTCTCGGCAGCGATATTTCTCAGTTCAGAAGCAAGCTGCCGGGAACGTCAAACAGCAGAGCATCAAACTGGAACAGACCTCCGGTAGACAGAATGGCTAACATCAATCTTGAACCAGGTGATTCAAAACTTGATGAAATGATCTCAAAAGTTGAAAAAGGCGTTTTCATGAAAACTAACCTGTCCTGGTCAATTGACGACAGCCGCAACAAATTCCAGTTCGGCTGCGAATGGGGACAACTCATTGAGAACGGCAAACTCACAAAACTTGTAAGAAAACCTAATTACAGAGGAATTTCCAGAAACTTCTGGAACAACCTTAAAATGGTAGGAAACAAAGATACCGTGGAAGTAAAAGGCGTTCCCAACTGCGGAAAAGCCGAACCGAATCAGGCTATTTTTGTCGGCCATTCAAGCCCTGTCTGTCTTTTTTCTGATGTAGATGTTTTCGGAGGTGAGTAATGACATATTTTTTCAGCTTAACTGACAATATCTCAAAACTTATAAACGGAGATGAGTTTGCCCACTTCTATCTTGAGGGCGAAGTCTCAGACTTTATCAGATTTAATGAAAACCGGATCAGGCAGAACGGAAACGTTGACCAGTTCTACTGTACCTTCACCCTTATCAGTAACAACCGTCAGGCAAGTTCTGTGATCAGCTTAAGCAACAACCTTGAAACGGATATCAGACTTTTTAAAAACGCCCTTGAAACTCTTAGAAAAACTCTTCCCAACCTTGAAGAAGATCCCTATATTCTCTATTCTACTGAAATTAATTCATCCTACACAACAGAGGAAAATGAACTTCCGGACACACTTTCCATGGTCGATGAAATAATTGCAAAAGGCAACCGGAAGGATCTTGTGGGAATCCTTTCTACCGGCAAAATGATACGTGCTTTTGCAAACAGTCTGGGGCAGAAGAACTGGTTTGAAAAAGCGGGATTTTCCTTTGACTGGAGTATCTATTTTGAAAAAGATAAAGCTGTGAAATCAGGGTATGCCGGATTTAAGTGGAAAAACTGTGAACTTGCAGAAAAAATGGACGGGGCATCAAAAGAGCTTTCCATTATGAAGAAGGATGCTGTCACAATAAAGCCGGGCAGTTACAGAGTTTATCTGGCTCCCGCCGCCGTTGACGATTTCATGCATACGATGAGCTGGGGAGGATTTGGAATAAAGAGTCAGAAAACAGGAAACAGTTCACTCCTCAAGCTCGTGGAAGAAGAAAAAAGTTTCAATGAAAAAATAACTCTCACAGAAAACAACATTGACGGAAGCTCTCCTCTTTTCAGCAACACAGGCTTTATCAAACCGGATAAGATCACACTTGTTGAAAACGGCAAACATAAGAACAGCCTTGCAAGCCCGAGAAGTGCAAAAGAATACGGAGTTGCTCAGAACGGTTCAAATTCCTGGGAAATGCCTGAGTCACTTGAACTAAGTTCCGGCGGAGTTGGTCAGGACAGTATCCTCGAAACACTTGATAACGGAATTTATCTCAACAATGTTCACTATTTGAATTATTCTGACAGATCAAACTGCTCAATGACAGGAATGTCGAGATTTGCATGTTTTGAAGTAAAGAACGGCAAGATCGTCGCACCCATCAACGTCATGAGATTCGACGTCTCTCTCTACGACATGCTCGGTGAAAACTTTGTCGGAGCAACCAAGAAAAGAGAAAGATCCTTAAGCACAAACACCTACGGACAGAGACACACTGAAAGCACATATCTTCCCGGAATTATTGTGGATAATTTTAAGTTTACGCTGTAATTAACTCTTAGATTTCTTATCCAGAACAAGGATAAAAACAATACCGACAACGATAAGTGCGAGACTTAACATTAAATTGACATCAAAATTCTGAGGAAGGATGTTCTCCTGAGAAATAATATGTTCTTTTCCTCTTATTATCTTTACTACTGCTTCACCTTTCCAGGGCCAGATCTTTCTCATGGAACCGGCCATAAGTCCTGCAAGAAATGCAAGCGTCGAGTTATGCCACTTTGCTAAAAGCCAGTTGAGAAATCTTGAGAAACCTGCAAGTCCTACTGCGCATCCGATGCAGAAAACAAGAACTATCAGCAGGTTGTGATCTCCTGTAATTTCATTGACAGAAAAAGGAGCCTTCAAAGTTCCGGTAATATATTCATATTTTCCAAGAATAAGAAGAATAAATGCCCCGCTAAGTCCGGGAAGGATCATTGCACAGATGCCGATAACGCCGCTTGCAAAGATAAACCATAACTCGTTTGGAGTATTTACCGGAATAAGCCCGACAACAACGTAGGCGATCACTGCT
>CAZTKP010000023.1:23040-24451 GCA_964614215.1 uncultured Spirochaetales bacterium
CTCGTTTGGAGTATTTACCGGAATAAGCCCGACAACAACGTAGGCGATCACTGCTCCTGCAATTATCGAAACAATTGATGATGTCTTCCATTTAACCTGTTTTCCTATAACAAATGTTGATGCGGCAATAAGGCCTACAAAGAGGCTGAAAGTCGGCTCCGGATGAGTTTTAAGAAGGAAATTCATCAGTCTTGCAAGAGAAATTATCGCAACCGCAATTCCTGAAAAAAGCACAATGAGAAACCTGATATGAACTTCAGCAAGCGCTCCCTTTATATCAAACTTCAGCAGCTTTTTAAAAAAGACAATATCTATTGATTTGATCGCTGCAAGCAGTTTTTCATAAATTCCAGTGATAAGTGCAATAGTTCCACCTGAAACACCGGGAATTATATCCGCTCCGCCCATACACAGACCTTTAAAGAATAATGTCAGAGACTCTTTCATCGTCTTTGGTCCAGGTGATGCAAAAAAAGCATCCTTCATTGAATTGTTTTTCATAATTATTTAATTTTATTCTGTTTTTAAATCTTTAAGAATTTCTTTGTCTGTAAAATCCATCTTCAAAGGAGTAACACTGATGCATCCGTCCTTTATCGCATTACAGTCACTTCCCGGAATGTCCTCAAAATGAGTCTGATCTCCACCTATCCAGAAGTAATCATTGCCTCTGGGGTCTGTCCTCCTTATCACTTCACCTCCGTAATTTCTCTTTCCGAGACTTGTCCAGCAGATCTTCGGAACATTTGAAAGATCAATATCGGCCGGAATATTTACATTGAAAAGATAAGGTTTTAAGTAAAGGTCTCCAACCTTCTTTTCAACTTCGGGCAGAACATGCTCAAAAAAGATCTTCGCAGCCATGTCAAAAGAACTTTCGTCAAAAGTGGCAAAATCTTTAATGTACAGAGAGACGGCAAAAGAAGTGATTCCATTGTAAAATGTTTCAACAGCCGCAGCTACAGTTCCCGAATAAGTTATATCATTTCCCAGATTTGCTCCTTTATTTATCCCTGAAACAGCTATATCCGGCTTTTCTTTGACAATTTTGTTCAGACCGACAAAGACAGAATCTGTCGGAGTTCCTGAAACCGAATAGATGTTTTCGCTGAATTTTTTAATTTTTAAAGGAGAATGGAGGGTTATCGAATGCCCCGCCCCGCTTTGTTCATACAGCGGTGCAACGGAATAGAACGAATTTCCTGACTTCAAAAGATAACTTTCAAGAGCTTTGATACCGGCGGCTGAAACACCGTCGTCATTTGTAAGAAAAAAGTTTTTCACAAAATTAAAAAGTGGTCGGGATGACTGGACTCGAACCAGCGACCCCTTGAACCCCATTCAAGTACGCTACCAAAACTGCGCTACATCCCGACCTTTAAAAAGTGTTACTTTTTGCTGTTAAGTCTGT
>CAZTKP010000024.1:0-24005 GCA_964614215.1 uncultured Spirochaetales bacterium
CTTGAATCAGGTAAAATGACCTACGAGATCGGTATAGGTGATGAAATAAAGATCAGCATATACGGGAATCCTCAGGACAGTACAAAGGCGACAGAATTGGGAGAGATCTTCGGACACGCCGTTGACGAGAACGGAGAGGTGAACATACCTCTTCTGAAACATGTCAAAGTTGCAGGAAAAACCCGAAAAGAAGTCTCCCTCATGCTTGAGGAAATGTATGCCAAATATATTAAAGATCCTCATGTAATGTTCGATATTGTCAAGTATGAAAGTAAATTCTACTACGTTACAGGAAACGTTAAAAATGCCGGCAAACATGCTATAAAAGTTAATACCAATCTGCTTGAAGCAGTAACAGAAATCGTACCTTCAGAGGCAAACGGCGCCACCGAATTCATCTATATGAAAAGGGAAGATCTGGTAGTACCAATAAACATCAGTGATCTTGCCACAGGAAAAATAGACTATTCAAAATATTATCTTCAGGATGGCGATACCTTCTACGTTCCTCATTCCAGTGCGAACAGAGCGTATATTCTCGGAGAAGTAAAAAATCCAGGAGCATACAACCTTTCAAGCGGAAACTACACCCTTCTTGACCTTGTTGCAGATGCCGGAGGGTTGACACCTCCTTTCAGCTCAAAAGGAAGGATCTACATGGTACGTCAGCAGGCAGGGAAACACCTTCTTGTAAGGCTTCATTTCGACGAGATCTTTTCCGGAAAAGCCGGAGCGATCAAACTGATGCCGGGAGACAGAGTTCTTGTTTCACCGACTGCTCTTACAAGTTATAACAGGATCATTCAGCAGCTTCTCCCGACTTTCCAGATGCTTTACACAGGAACTCTTCTGTACAAGAACTGGGTCAAGTAGATGAAAATAGCCTTAATCGACGTAAGCTCTTATATTTTCAGAGCTTTTCATGCACTGCCACCGATGTATTCTCCTGATGGACAACCTGCGAATTCCCTTTACGGCTTTGCCTCCATGTTCCTGAAGACCATGCAGAATTTTGAAGATTTCTGTGTGATCGGCGCACTTGATTCTAAAGGACCGACTTTCCGGAAAGAGGAGTATCCTGAGTATAAGGCAAACAGAAAAGAAGTAGATCCGGAACTGAAAAGCCAGTTTCCGCACATAAGGGAAATGCTCAATGCACTGGGGATCATGCCTCTTTCCAGTGAAGGTTTTGAAGCTGACGATATAATAGCATCTGTCATTTCTCAGCATAAAGATGACGAAGTGGTGATCATATCATCGGACAAGGACCTGATGCAGCTTATCAATGAAAAGATCACCATGTATGACGGAATGAAGGATAAGCACTACCGCAGCTATCAGGTCGTGGAAAAATTCGGTGTAACTCCTGAAAAAATGAGAGATCTTCTTGCTCTTATGGGAGATAGTTCCGACAATGTTCCCGGACTTCCGGGGATAGGCCCCAAGACCGGAGCAAAACTTTTAAACGATTTTGAGAATATTGAAGGACTGTACGCAAATATCGATCAGCTCAAACCGGCCGTACAGAAAAAACTTCTTGAGAACAGAGAACAGCTTGAAATATCACGAAAACTTGTATCGCTCAGATCTGACATTGAACTAAAATCGGAAAATCTCACACCCTGGAACGGTGTCGATACTAAGCTGTTTCCGGAATTTGCTGAAAAGTTCGGATTCAGATCACTACTTAAAAAAACGGGTCTGCAGGAAGCTGCTGTAAATTCCGATTCCAGATTGTTCACAGAACTGAAAAACTGGAAACAGGGCTTTTTTATTCCCGGGGAAAATGAAACTTATTATGGAATTTTCGAGAACGACGCTTTCTATCTCGGGAACAAAGGGGTTTTTGATAAATATGATATCGGAAAGATCCCTCAGGAAAGTACAGTTCTTTCTTTTGACATTAAAAAGTTCCTGAACTATCCCTTTCCTGAAAAAATTAGGTTCATTGACTTAAAAATTGCCTTTTTCTGCCAGGATAGCGGAAGACACGGATATTCAATGAGCGACATTTCTTCCTCCTCAGGGTTTATTCCGGAAAAACCGGAAACCATCGCTGAAAAATTTGCATTTCTTGAAGCATTAAATTCCAAACTGGACCTTAAAAATGAAAGAAAAAACCTGCTCGAAAACATTGAAATGCCCAACCTTGAAGTAGTAAGGGGAATGGAACAGCACGGATTTCTTATAGATCGGAAAAAACTTGAAAGTGTCAAAGAAGAATTTAGCGGGATTCTGGCTGACATCGAAAAACAGATAACAGAATATACCGACAGCGATTTCAATCCTGCATCTCCCAAACAGCTAGGGGAACTTTTGTTTGACAAGCTCGGGCTTCCTCACGGCAAAAAGACCAAGACCGGATACAGCACAGACCATTCAGTCCTGGAAAAACTTGCCGAAAAAGATTTCCATCCGCTTCCGGGATTAATAATCAGACACCGTGAATACAGCAAACTGTTGTCCACCTATGTTGAGCCGATATTGAACGGGATCGAAGATGACGGTCGCCTGAGAACAACTTTCATTGTCACTCATGCCGCCACAGGGAGACTCGCAAGCAGAAATCCCAACCTTCAGAATATACCGGTAAAGACCGCTGAAGGAAGAAAGATCCGGGGCGTTTTTACTGCACCTCCCGGGAAAAAACTCATCTCACTTGACTACAGTCAGATAGAGCTCAGAATACTTGCAGCTCTCAGTCAGGAAAAGGAACTTATAAACGCTTTCAGGGCCGGAGAAGATATTCACAGCAAGACAGCATCCGCAATATTCAACATTCTTCCGGGAATGGTGGATTCCGAGATGAGAAGACACGCAAAAGCCGTAAATTTCGGAATTATTTACGGAATGCAGGCATTTAAACTTTCTCAGGACACAGGCGTGGATATGTCTTTTGCAAAAAAATATATCGAAAGCTATTTTGCATACTATCCCGCTGTCAAAAAGTTTATTGATGAAACGGTCAGACTTGCTAAAGAGAACGGCTATGCTGAAACAGTAATGAAAAGAAGACGCTATATACCTGAAATATCACACTCTAACAAAAACATTTCCAGATCAGGAGAGAGGCAGGCTGTAAATACTGTTATACAGGGATCTGCCGCAGACATAATAAAAATAGGCACTGTCAATGTCCACCACATGCTGCGGAATAATTTTCCGGATGCAAAAATACTGCTTCAGATCCATGATGAACTTATTCTCGAAATTCCTGAAAATGACAATGAAATTATTTCACGATGCGCAGAAGAACTTGTCAAAGCAGGCAACTTTCTTGAAGTTCCGCTTGCTGTAAACCATTCTTCCGGAAAAGACTGGTCTGAACTTAAATAACATCTAACGCTTTAAAAACTTGAAAAAATAAGTCATACTGTTATATTTTTGCGTGTTTATATCAGTTTTGATAATTTGGAGGAAAATCCATGCGTAAGGTAATTATTCTGATCACGCTTTTTTTCGCGTTCAGTCTTTTTGCTCAGGAACCGACTTTAGTTCCTATTGCTCCTAAAAAAGAGGAGAAAAAAGAGGAAAAGAAGAAAGAGAAAAAAGAACCGAAAAAAGAAGAAAAGAAAGAAGAAAAAAAGGACGGATACAAAGATCTTTATCAGCAGTACCTGAACAAATACAATTCAGGAACAGCAACAGAAGAAAAGAAAACTGAAGAAGAGCCTGCTGCTCAACCCGAAGCTCAGCCTGTTGCTCAGCCCGAAGCTCAGCCTGCTGCTCAGCCCGAAGCTCAGCCTGCTGCTCAGCCCGAAGCCCAGCCTGCTGCTCAGCCCGAAGCCCAGCCTGCTCCTGCTCCCGAACCTGTAAAGGAAGAACCTGAGGTTGTTGAACCGCCTAAACCCGTTGTTCCTTTAGATCCTTTTGTAGTTAATCCTTATTTTTCAGTATCAACATTCATGTTCGTAGATAACGGCATCCAGATCTTTGGAAGTGAAGATCTTTCCACAAGCTGGAAATTCTCACTTGGAAATGCCATCCTTGATCTCAAGGGCGGAAACAGGATCTTCAACGGCCGACTTCTTTTTGATTTTGCAAAAGGATTGAGTACTGAAAAAGTTGTCGTTATTAACTACAACCACGATCCTTCTCTGCCAACTGATTCAACTAATCCGGTGGAGAACATTGTTCCTCAGAATCAGCCTAACGCTCTTGATATTATTCAGGATGCCTCTTTTTCCATCACACATCCTTCAGTAAGAAAAGGACACTGGGGAATGAACTTCCTCATGCAGGCAGGTAAATTCTATATGCCTTTCGGTATCGAATCTATTTACGACAGTGAAGCTCCTTTCCCGACAAAATCCAGACTGAACGACCAGTTCCTTGGTGGCGGATTCAATGACCTCGGATTATCATTAGGTCTTGATTTTCTCCTTTCAAATACAATGAATCTTGCTTTCAACATCTTCGTTTTCAATGGTGGAAATGAAACCATGCTTGACGGACAGGATAAATTTCAGGATCCGGCTCTCGGGTTCGATCTCAGATTTAAAACAAAAGGAAAGTTCTACTCCACGTTCTCCTTCTCTCTTATCTGGGGTAGTGTCTACCATGATTACGACGAAGATATCGCAGGCGGTATTTTTGATACAACTAACGGCACTTATCGTAATGACCAGAACCAGGTCGATGAAAATCTGGTGCTTAAAGACGACAGCACAGGTAGAAACGACTTCGCTCTCAACAAAAAGAACATTCTCTTTTCTATCGGAACTGATCTAGGCTATAAAGTGAATGAAAACATTAAGATAGGACTCATGGCGGAATTCGATTTTTCCGCAAGACAGATCTTCAACCCGGAAAGAATTGATGAAGACGGAAATACTCATATTGATGCAGACGGTATTCTTAATTCAACAGATAGTGGTGACAAATTAAGATTTCTCCGTGACGGCAGTGAAAATTTCTGGGGAAGCAGCAACTACACAACAATGGGTCTTTTTGTCGCTCCTTACGCAAACATCTACATGTTTGATCTCCTTGTAAGGATCAACTACTTCAAGGCTCCTTATCTCTATAGATTTCTTGAAGACAGCAGCAACTCTGATCTCGGTCTGGATGTCAGTCTCGTTTATAACTTCTGCGATTACGCATCACTTGGTTTAAGCTGGTACTTTGCAAAAGAAGTTATCTATAAGCATGACAGCGCATACAATCAGGCAGAAGGTCTTGATAGCTGGGTATATCTGAAAGATACTTTCAACCACAACAAGGTTATGCTTTCTCTTGGTTTCAACTTTGATTATGTCTGGGAACAGGCAAAAAAATGATCAGACATCCTCGTCCGTAATTTTTCTATAGATAGTTCTCTGTGAAACGTCAAGTATTTCAGCAGCCTTAGCCTTATTTCCATCTGTCTGCCTAAGTGCTGCCAGGATAACTTCCTTTTCTATCTCTTTCATTGTCATTTCGCCAATCCTCACATTAACCGTTTCGGTCATGTTTTTTTTCTGGCCGGAACTTTCTTTCTTTTCGCTATCCTCTTCTATTTTTCCGGAAGAAAGAACATATCTGGCCATGTAATTCTCAAGCTCACGCACATTTCCTTTCCACTCCTTTTTCAAGAGAGTCTTGACAAGCTGTGCATCCGGATAGGCAACTTTTTTCTTGTACTGCTTTGAAAGTTTATCCACAAAATGTTTAATCAGTTCGTTAATATCTTCCTTCCTCTCACGAAGAGGTGAAATTTTAAGAGGAAAGACTGACAGCCTGTAATATAGATCCTCTCTGAAAGTGCCTTTTCCCGTTTCCTTTTTCAGGTCTTTGTTGGTTGCCGCAATAACTCTCACATCAGCAAAGACCGGCACAGCACTTCCAACAGGCAGATATTCCTTTGACTGAAGAAAGCGCAGAAGTTTTGACTGCAGCTCCAACGGCATCTCTCCTATTTCATCAATAAAAAGAGTACCTCCTTCTGCGGCACCTATATAACCCGGACTGTTTCTATCTGCTCCGGTAAAAGCACCCTTCTTATAACCAAACAATTCAGATTCAATAAGTGATCCACTAACCGCCGCCGCATTAAAAGCAACAAAGGACCTTCCTGCTCTCGTAGATTCACGTAAAATATATCTGGCTATAAGCTCCTTACCTGTTCCACTTTCTCCTTCAATAAGGACAGTTTCGTCCGTCTGTGCAATATTTTTGGCAGACTCAAGAAGTTTCTCCATATCTTCGCTCACATAGACTATCTGGTGAGCGTCAGTTCTTATTGAGCGGATCTCATCCTGAAGTCTTCTGTTCTCGCTCATGACCGCTGCAGTTTCAATAGCTTTCTGTGTCTGCTGAAGAAGAACTTTAAAGTTTACAGGCTTGGTCATAAAGTTATACGCACCTTTCTGCATTGCCTTCACAGCAGTCTCAACATTACCGTAAGCTGTTATCATTATTACAGGAATATCAACATCAAGATCTTTTACGGCATCAAGAATATCAATACCGTCAAACCCCCCCGGCAAAGCAAGGTCTGTAATTATCAGAGAAAGGTCCCGCTCAAGCTCTTTGATAGTCTTCAAACCTTCCATTGCTGTCGAAGCTGTGAGAACCGTATAGCCTGATCTGGATAAAATGAGCTTCATCGATTCCAGCAATGATCTTTCGTCATCTATCACAAGAATTCTTTTGTTCATTACAACCCCTTTTAAACCGTCATAATCGTTGAAAGGATTGTACAGGAACTACTTATTTACCGCAAGTGATTTCTTGAAAACAGGAGCAATTTGACTTATAATCACGTCTAGACACTTTTTGGAGGAAAACATGAAACGCTTTTTTATTGCAGCTGTAATTTTAATCTTATCTTTCGGCTGTTTTGATACAAAGCCCGATAATATCGAGCTAACCATCAACATTAAGTTCCCAAGCGATGTCAACTGTAAAACCTATCTTGCAGAACTGTTTGAGGTCACTCTTTTTGATTCCAATCAGAAAAAAACAGCTACAGAAACATTTACCTGCACGGAAAATACCGACACGCTGTCTCTTTTTGTTGAAAAGGATAACTACTATTTTACAGTTGCTCTGAAAGACTCTAACGACAACAAAAAGATGTACGGGTCAGGAACTGTTGATGCCAGCAGTGGAGACACAGAGGTCAATGTGGAAATGACCGAATATTCCGGTGGAATAACTTTTAACTGGAACAGTTCAGACTGCGGCAACTACGACATTGAGGTCATTAAGTTCACCCTTTTAAACGACGGTGACAAAGTAAGCACAAACATCTGGGGCAAAGAAACGGAGCTGTCTGATTTTGAAATATCATGTCATGCCGAACTTTTTGAGGTTGCAAACATACCGTCAGGGAAATATTCAGCTACGGTCAATGCTTACAGAACAACTGATTCCGATGTTTCCAGAATCACATATGAGGTGCCTGAATTTATTGTAACTACAGGCTCTGACTCTCCCCTTGACATTAATGACTACAAGAAAGTAAACGTTTCAGATCTTATCATTAACTGGAATTTTGACAGTCGCAGCATAACTTCATGCTCGGAGGTCGACGTAACGACCATTGCCGCATCACTTATCTCAAATGACCTTACAAAAACTGTTGAGCAAAGCTGTGACGACTCTTTCAGTGCCATAAAGATATACGACATTCCAGCGGGGAGCTACGATATTCTTCTGCAGGGTCTCAGCAACTCTGAAACAGCTCTTTTTGAAGGAGATGCTCAGATTGATATTGAAGTTGGTAATATCGGAAGCGATTCTTTGACACAGGAAATATTTATAAAAGAAAAAAACTGACAGGAGAATAGATATGCTTACAAAAGAACAGATCAAAGAGCTCCGCAATATTCTTGAACAGGAATTGCAGGAACTGGAGGAAAGGAACAAGGAGAAGGTAAACGAAATGGAACATCCCGGTGATACGGATACATTTCACGGAGATGAAGCAGATCAGGCCACTTACCTTGAACACAGGAGCAGACTACTGAGATTAAGAGATAGAGACAGAAAGCTCATAAACAAGATCCAGAAAACTATCGCAAAGATCAATAACGGAACTTACGGCACATGTGATTCCTGCGGAATAGATATCCCCTACGAGAGACTTAAGCTCCGTCCTGTTGCTGACCTCTGTATCGAATGTAAACAGGCTCAGGAAGAAAGAGAAGAGAGAGACAAGCTCTTTAAAAGGAGATAGTATGCTTTTCTCTATAATTCCCGCTGCAGGCCTTGCGACTCGGTTTCTTCCTGCATCCAAATGTGTCCCCAAGGAAATGTTTACAGTCGTTGATAAACCGGCGATCCAGCATGTAGTTGAAGAAGCCGTTTCAGCCGGAAGCAGATATGTTGTCTTTGTTACAAGTGCCGGAAAAGACTCTGTTCTTGACCATTTTGACATCATTAATAAAAAATTCCCTTTACAGAAACTTACGTCAAAAACTCAGGAAGAGATCAATGAATTAAATGAGCTTGTAGAAGTTGTTTCCGTTAGGCAGAAAGTTCCGAAAGGCCTTGGACATGCGGTTCTCAAAGGTGCTGCTGTAACAGGCGCCAGTTCTTTCTCCGTTCTTCTGCCGGATATGCTTCTTTTTCCGAAAAACAATATTTCAAGTATGAAAAAGATGATGGAACTTCATGAAAGAACTTGTGTTTCGGTCATAGCTCTTATGAAAGTTCCTGAAGATAAAAAACACATGTACGGAATTGTTGAAGGTATTGAAACTGAAAATAATGTTATTGACATCAGAAAACTCATGGAAAAACCATCGGCAGGGGAAACTGACTCCTGTCTTGCGATAGTGGGAAGATATATTTTCACGAATAAGATGAAAACCCTTCTTGCTGACGCTAAACCAGGAAAAAAGGGAGAGATCGACCTTACCGATGCAATGACGGAACTTATAAAAACAGAAAAAGTTTACGGACTTGTTATTGACAAAGACTCTCACATCTTTGATACAGGAAACAGCGAGGGGTTTGTCCTTGCAAATGCCTATCTCGGCATGAAAAGTTTTCCTGAAATGAAAAATGAACTTAAAAAATTATTGGAGGATATAGATTGAAATTCATTCTCAGCTTAATTCTAATATCAGCATTTCAATTCACACCGCAACAGATGATCCTAAACATGGGAAAAGCTATCTATACTCCTGAAAAAACAATAAAAATAGAGGGCAGACTGTCGGAAAATGAAAAAATATCCTTTGAATTTAACAAGGAAAAAGCAACTCTGAAAAAAGAAGGGAACAGCTCATTCCTTGAGCAGGAAGATTTTCCGCTTTTTCTACAGCTTTTTTTCTTTTCAGATGATCTGGATGGACAGAAAGCTCCTGAAGATTTTCCGAAAAAAATACTTTCATCGCTTAAAAGCGCCGGAATAGATACTGAGAAAAAAACTCTCACTGTAGTAAAAAGCACAAATGAAGCAGGCATAAGCATAGGAAAGAACAAGCGCTACACAAAGGCATCGGAACTTGTGCTCTATAAAAGATCTTTTCTTCCGGCAGCTTTAAAGTTAAGCAAAGTTACCTATCGTTTTCTGGATTATAATAAAAGTGTCCATCCAATGGTTTTTCCCGGCAGAATAGAGATCTTAGAAGACGGAAAAGTGATAGAGACATGGACTTTTTATAGAAAAGAATTCTATCCGGAATAAACAACCCTTGAAAAAAAAATATGCATTAATTTTAATCCCCCGTCCTGATATTTCACCTCTCATATACTCTATTCCGGACCATCTTGATCTTAAGATAGGAGATGCTGTCGAAATAGAACTGAGAAAGGCAGCAACCTGGGGAATAGTGCAGAGCTTTTGCCAGGATCTCCCTGAAAACATTAAAGAAACCTCAATCAAGCAAATCTCCGGAAAGATCATATCCTCTCCTTTATTCAGAGATAAGAAAAAGACAGCCTTTCTAAAATGGCTTTCGCAGTATTACATCTATCCTTTTCCAAAGATAGTAAAACAGATCTTTTTTCCACTTATCAGCAGCAGCAACACCCTTTTTGGAAACAGCGATCCCCTGTCTCACACGTGTACAGATGAAATTGTCGAAATATCATCAACTCTCAATAGTGACCAGAGAAAAGTTGTTGGATCAATAAAGGAGCGGTGGGCACGCGAAGATCTTTCCCCCACTCTTGTCTATGGCATTACCGGTAGTGGAAAAAGTGAAATTTTTGCATCTTTATGCAGAGAGGTCATCGCTTCAGGCAGACAGGTCCTTTACCTTGTTCCGGAAATAGGTCTCACTTCCGGAGCACTGGAACACCTGATCAACAGAATTGGAAAGAACGGCGTGGTCCTTCACAGTTTCATGACGAAAAAGAAGAGATTTTCCAGCATTTATCAGGCAATGCACGGCAAAGCTGATATTATTGTCGGAACAAGGTCTGCCGTTACATATCCTTTCTTTAACATTGGACTTATTGTTGTCGACGAGGAACATGACGGAAGCTATAAGAATTTCGAGCCACCCTACTACCACGCCCGAGATGCGGCTGTAATGAAAGCTTCTATCCTGAACATTCCAATAGTTCTTGGAAGTGCAACCCCTTCATCAGATTCATGGCACAACTGTTCAACAGGAAAGTACAATCTTGAGATCCTTACACAGCGGGCAAACCGGCAGCCTCTTCCCGAAATTAAAAGTTTTCCATTTAAAGGAGACCTTTACCTGCCCTCCAACCTTATCACAAAAGTATCTGAATCTATTAGAAAAAATGAACAGTCTCTTTTTTTTCTAAACCGCAGAGGATTTGCAACTTTCGCTATCTGTCCTGATTGTAATGAAACTCAGAAATGTCCGGACTGCAACACTGCTCTTGTCTATCATAAGAAAAAAGGGAAACTTCTCTGTCATCACTGTAATTTCAGTAAAAGCTCTTTTTCCTGCTCAAAATGCGGTCATTCAAAACTGAATTTCGAAGGCATGGGAATTGAAAAACTTGTTGAGGCTCTAAACGAATTTTTCCCTGATGCCGGAGTAATATCTTTTGATAAGGACAGCCTTAAGAACATCCGTCAATTTGACAAGGCAGTGAAGGAAATTTCCGACAACAGATACAGTATAATCACAGGTACAGTTATGATATCAAAAGGACATAACTTCCCGAATTTAAAGAACGTTATCATAAAATATGCAGATTACCTCCTAAGTTTTAAAGAAACCCGGGCTGCTGAAAAATGTTTTCAAACCATCACACAAGTTGCAGGCAGAGCAGGAAGATTCAATGTTGAAGGAGAGATCTGGGCGGAAGCGCTTTATCCTGACCACTACATATGGAAACATCTTAAAACTCACGACTATCCTTCCTTTATTAGGGAAGAACTATCCTGGAGAGAAAGACTGGGCCTTCCTCCGTACACAAAAATGACAATTCTGCGGATATCCGGGAAAGACGAAAAAAAAGTTGACGAATCCGCTCAGAAAATTTTTAAAAAGATAGAAAAGGCTGTTAACAAAATAGACAGCATCAAGGTTTTTCCTCCCGATGAACCTCCTTTATCAAGAATAAAAAGCCGTGTTCGCAAAAATATCACAATAATCTCTCCTAAAACTGCTTCTGCCGTAAAATATCTGCAGGAGATACTTCTCTCTTTAAAAACTCCCGCCTCTATTTCACTTACCTTTGATGTTGACGCTATAAATGAAACATGATGAAAAACTACATTGATATACTCAGATCAATAAAACTTAATTTTGAAGATCCCTTTAAAAAGACCTCCTGCGAAGCAATAGTATCAGTTGGCAAATCAGCTGCTTTCATGTATAAAAAGTTCACAGAGGAATTTCCCAGAACAAAAGATATTCCCAAACTGATCATACTTCCTTTCAACTCAGATCCAATGGGTGTAAATGATGTTATTTTTTCATCTCATCCGGATATTACGGAACATAGTTTTAATGCCGGAAAAGAACTGATCGGATTTATCAGGGCTTTAAATATCCGTAACATTACTGTGCTTATCAGCGGAGGGGCCTCTGCTCTCATTGAGCAAAGTTTTGACATGGAATCAGCAATTAGATCAAACAGTTACCTTCTTTCAAGCGGGATGAATATCGTTGACATGAACCGCAGGAGAATAGAAAATTCTCTCATTAAAGGCGGGAAACTCGCCTCTATGTTTCCTGAAAAGAACTTCACTGTATTTGTAATGAGTGACATTCCCTTTGAAAATGGAGAAAAACTTGTTGGAAGCATGCCGTTCTATTCAGAAAAGACCATTAACTCTAGACTCATAAAATGTGCCGACTGTATTACTCTTAAAGATCACTTGAGCTCTTACTTTAACTTGTCAGAAGGAAACACTGTCTTCATTGACAGATTTACAAATAGTGTAAGAGAACTCTCTGAAAAAATTAAAGAACATCTGAACAACTCGGGGAAAGACCTTTATGTTTCAACAGAACCGACACTGAAAGTTTCAGAAAACGGAAAAGGCGGCAGGATGTCGCACCTTGCCCTTTCTGTTCTTCCATATCTCAATAATTCTATTGAGCTCTACGCTCTTTCAAGTGACGGAATTGATGGAAATTCTCAATATGCGGGAGCTGTAATTACAAACCTGAATAAAAAATACACACAGAAAGAGATCCGGCCGTTTTTAGAAAAATTTGATTCAGCCTCGTTTCTTGAAAAAGAAGGGTTTTCTTTTAAAACCGGTCACACCGGGATAAATCTAAATGACTTTGTACTTGTCAGAAATCTTTAGTTTTCTACAAAAAAAAACCGCCCTCGAAAGGGCGGCTATAAAAAGATCTGCTTTAGCTTTAGATCAGTAGCAGTAACCTTCTACACAAGGCATACCTGAACAGCACTCGCTTACACCTGCAACACATTTCTGTCCTGCCGGAATACACTGGGCGGCATTAACAAGAACACCTGATGAACAATTTGTTTTTTCAGTACAGATAAACTCACCTGATTTACATTCAAAACATTCAGGGTCAGGATCTGTCGACGATGCATTCAAAGTCGGGCACTGATCCGAAGTAGTTGAACATACAGCCGGAACACACTTTGATTCATCGGGCATATAGATCTCACCATTTGCACAGAGTCCGCATTTTGATGCGTCAGGAGTCGTAAGACATTTTAAACCTGTAAGTCCGGCATCTGCATAACAGCAACCTGTAGGACATTTTGTCTCACCGCATGCCTGAAGTGAGGCATAAACGTTTGTACAGCGGTAAAGTTTCTTATTACATTTGAGACCTGTATACATTTTACAGTCATCATCTGTTGTACATCCTGCTGCACATTTTCCCTTTACACAGATATTACATTTTCCACACTCGTTATCAAGGGAACAGTTCTTTCCGACACTTTCTGTATCACAGTCACCTGTATCACCTGTATTTCCCGTATCACCTGTGTTTCCTGTGTTTCCTGTATCGTCATCACTGACGGTATTCCCGGTATCACCAGTATCACCGGTATCACCTGTATTTCCTGTATCACCAGTGTTTCCACTGTCATCATCTGAAACAGTAACATTGTCATTAACTATAGGCGGCGGATCGTCACCACAGGAAACAACTGTAACTGCAAAAAGCAGAACGAACATCAAAAAAATGACTCTTCTCATCTGTAAACCTCCAAGTATTTAAACCTAAATCTATATCAATACTCACCAATTCTGCATAACGACTATATTCCTTTTGTCCTTTTTTTCAACAAAAATTTAATTTTTTGCAGAATTTAAAACCTTAACACCCTGTTTTTTAAAGAACTGCTTAGACTTTTTAACGTAAAAAAACGACAAAAAGTTTCTTTTATATAAATTTTTTTATTTTTGAGGCCACATAATGAACCATATCGTCAGATAAATGTTCACCTATCGGCAAAGAAACATATTTTTTTGACCATGCTACGGCCCTATAATCTCTACAGTATTTAAGATGCTTCTTAAATGCGGGCTGTTCAGGAAGTGAGTATGGATAATGTACCCCGCACTGAATTCCCTCGTCTCTTAAATATTCCACCAGCCTGTCACGGTTATCAGTTCTTATAACAAAAAGATGCCAGGAATGTCTTATGCCGGACCTTACAGAAGGGAGCTCTATTCCCTGAACATCCTGCAGAAGATCCATGTACAGTTCAGCAACTTCATTCCTTCTTTCGACCCACATCTCAAGATATTTAAGTTTAATGTTCAGAACTGCGGCCTGCACTGTATCCATTCTTGAATTGCCGCCTGAAAATTCATGAAAATATTTTTCAGATCGTCCATGATCACAAAGCATTCTGACTTTTTCAGCAATCTTATCATCATTAACTGTTACCGCCCCGGCATCTCCTGCTGCACCCAGAACTTTTCCCGGATAAAAGCTAAAGGCGGCTCCATCTGCAAGAGAGCCTACTCTTTTCCCGTCAATTTCAGCCCCATGGGCCTGTGCCGCATCTTCTATCAGCTTTATTCCGGAACTGTCTGTTATTTTAGAAAGTTGCTCCATCCTCGCAGGCATTCCGTAAAGATGAACGGCTATAACTCCGCTCACATCTTCATCGATCAGATTTTCGACACTTTCTGCAGAAATATTGTAATCGTCGTCAATATCGGCAAATTTAATTTTAAGTCCATTGGCAAGAACTGCTTCGGCAGTCGCTATAAAAGTGTTAGCCGGAACAATTACTGTTGAACCTCTTTTAAGGTCCATAGCTTTCAGAAGATATGTCAGCGCATCCGTCCCGTTACCGCAGGCTACGCAGTGAGCGGCATCACAATAGTTTGAAAAGTTGTTTTCAAAGCTTTTTACTTCATCGCCTTTAATGAATTGCGCTTTTTCAAAAACTGTCCGTACCGCCGAATCTATTTCATGTTTTAAACCTTCATACTGTTTAGACAAGTCCAGAAATTTTACTTTCATGTTTTCCTCCTGATGTCCGTTAACATTATCTACACCTCAGCCTCTTAGTCAAAATTACTTTTTCTTGACTTTAGATTACATTAACATTAAATTGCACTATATTAATTTTGATTCTGTTCGCTATGCTGAAAAATAACTCGCCGGTGGTAGTAGTGACGATTTTTTTAATTCTGCTGAATTTTGAGTTCAGAGCCGTAAGAGAATTCGAAAGAACTCACTACGGCTGGTACTGCTATCTTTCATTTGACTTCAACAGAAAATCTAAACAAAAAGAAAGCATGTTCTACAGAGAATTTCAGAACATTTTCATAAGTTCCGAACAGATCGACGAAATTAGAGACCAGATAACAGATATTTTAGAAAGAGAGGACGAAAATGATGCGTCGGATAGCTACGTTGACCCTGATAACACTGACTTTTTTACTGACGATTAAAACTTATGCGGAAACAAAAAGTGATCTCGAGATCATGGCCGGATTTTTAAAAGACAGCGAAGTCTCAACTGAAGATCTTGAAAAAAAGTACAGCTGTATATCTCTTGATGAAATGCTGAGAAAAGGACTGGCAAACATCAAAGATCTTGAAAAAGCTGTTGTATCTTCCAGAAAAAACACCAGGGTCGCGGGACTTCTGCCGGAAATCTCAGCATGGGGAAAATACAAAAGCGATGAAAAACTTTATCTTTACCAGAGAAACAACATCGCTGTAGGGAAAGACTACATAACTGTGGGACCGGATGAAAACAACACTACTTTCGGAGACATACAGTCCTGGGAGGTTGGAGGGCGAATAAAGTTCAACCTCTCGAAACTCGTCTACAATCCGGACACGATAAAATTCAGCGACCAGGAGCAGAAGTTATATTTTCTCAAGATCGAAATGATAGACAAACTTAGTTATGTCTACTATTTTCAGGCAATGCTCAATGCTGTCGAATCCTTAAAGATCAAAATTCCGAAAGACAAGCTGCTTCTTCTCAAGATCAAGGCTAAAAAACACAGCGGGTGGTTTAAATCTGTTACGGGTTTCGATCTGAAGACCTGCGGGGTTAAAAATGAAAAAAAGTAGTGTCTTTATATTGATATCCCTGTTTTTTCTGAGTTGTGATATCTCAAAACCTGAAAAGAACGAATACGACCCTTTTGTCTGTCTGATACATCCCGAGAACAGAGTATACATGCCGGAAGAAAGCATAGTTATCGGCTTTAACTTCGAGGTCAACCCCGACACGATAGAAGGAGTAGCGGCAATAGAACCGGCAACGGAAATAGAGCTGACCGTTGAAGTAGATCAGAAAAATGTTGTGATCAAACCTCCTCTGCCGGCGGAAAGTGAGATCCTTATCTCCATAGACCAGTCACTAAAATCAATTGACAACAAACCCCTTATGATCGGTGAAGAATTTACTGAAAAAAAAGAAACTCTCGATTTTGAGATCGAGACAGGCCCGAAACTTGCCGAAGTCATCCAGAAAATACCGGAAGATTCTCAAAGTGCCACTGTAGGAGTTCTTTTTGATAGCGAAACAAAGATTGATTTCCAGGAGATAACTCCTCAACCTGCAGATCTATTCCAATTCGATGACTGGATAGTTTTCTCTTATAAAAGCCCAGTAAATTCAATAACTCTCAAAGATGTTCTTTCTGTAAAAAGAAATGAAAAAATAGAGAAAATATCGATTGATCTGCCCGAGACCGAACCTCAGCCGGGAACTCTTGAATACGAATACACCGCAAGTGATAATTCAGTGTCTGTTTTGATCAGGGATGAAAGTGCTGTGGCTGCAAAACTTGAGAATCTGTCAGTTATCTGTCCTAAGAGCTGCAGTTTCTCGCTGAAAGATCTGGAGCCGGAAACAGATTACGTGATTACGCTCTCCGTTTTCACCACAACGGAAATAAAGAAAGAGCTCCTGAGTTTTACAACTGAACCGGAAAAACCCCATATCATAATTTCCGAGATCATGCACTCTCCGATAAAAGAACCTGAAAAAAGCTGGGAGTTCGTTGAGATATACAACAACGGAAAAATGGACTTTGATCTTACAGACTGCTTTATTGACGATAAAAATGATGCAAAGGGAATAGACCCTCTTGAAACAGTTGACCTTGAAGCATCGATGATCCTAAAGCCCGGAGAAACGGCCCTTATCACAGGAAATGAAGCATCTTTCGGAGAGATCAACACCCTGTGGATGATGGTGGATGATACAACTATTGCCGATGGCGGACTGACAGGGAGTGAAACCGTTCAGATAATTTGTGAAAAAGAGGGGGTGAAAACTCTTGAGGCGCAGGCTGATCCGTCAGCAGCCGACACAGAAAAAGGATATTCGATAAACTTTGACAGTGACGGACATGCCTGTAGTTCAGAAAACGAAGGAGGAACTCCTGGAAAATACAGTGAGTGCCTGTGATCTAAGTAGTTGCTTTTTCCTGCTCGTTGGGCAGTTTCAGGAGAAGTAGTCCGAAAACGATTCCAATAATGGCGATCAGCTGGGACGAGGAAAGCATATTGTTAAAGAAAAGTCCTCTGTCATCAGCTCTGAAAAACTCAATGATAAAACGGAATATTCCGTAAAGTATCATCCACAGACCGAAGATCGTTCCGTCCTTTTTATATCTCTTCCTAACGTAGATCCAGAGAAACAGAAAAATTACCATGTTTGCGGAAAAGGAGATCAGTTGAGAAGGAATTACAGGGTAGGGAACATCCCTGAGATTTAAAAGAATATCTCTGCCGAACTGATTTTTTGCACTTAATCCGTACTTTATGAACTGATTTGAAAATCCTGAAGATGTTATCTGACCGAAACAGCAGCCGTTAAGGTAGCAGCCTATTCTTCCCACACCTACTCCGAAAGCAATTCCGTATGCATAATTATCAAGATATTTAAGTATGGGAGCTTTGTGTCTGCTAAACCACCAGACCACTGTCGGAAGTCCGAAAATGACCGTTCCGTAAAAAGCGAGACCACCTTTCCAGAAAGCGAACATTGCAAGCGGCTTCTGAATGTAGATATCAAGAAAACCGTCAAAGACAATATGCATCGCCCGTGCACCGATATAGCCCATTATGCTGGTAACAACTGCTCCGAGAATAGAAAGTTTGAGGTCAAGCCCTCTCCTTTTTGTTTCCCAGTAATTCAAGATAAAACCACCGATCAGACCGACCATTCCCATGAAATAGTAACTTGAAACGCCCCAGTCTCCTATGTGAAAAAGGGTAGGTCTCATGACGTTTTCTCTTCTTTTTTCTGATAAAAAAGAATCTCTATCGACATCAGAGCGACCGCTACTACAATTGCCACATCGGCGATATTAAACGTAGGCCAGTGATAGGCATTGCCCCAGTGCCAGTCAATAAAATCAATTACATAGCCTCTAAAGAACCTGTCATACAGATTTCCCAGAGCACCGCCGAGAACAAAACCGTAGATATATTTCATCAACCTGTTCTCAGAGTAGGCCAGCAGAAGATAAACTATCACCAGAGTTATTAACGAAGATATCCCCAGGAAAACCAGTTTTCTGTAAAACTCACTGAAGTTATTACCTATTCCCCACAGAGCACCTCTGTTTTCGGCATAGATAAAACGCCACCAGCTTTCAAAGACAACTTTTTCACTGCCGTCTCTGAACGCTATTGCCCAGACCTTCGTGATCTGATCGACAACAATTATCGGCAGAGTAACCGTTAAAAGATAGATAGCATTTCTCCATTCCGGTTTCCTAAGCTGGAGCTTCATTTAATAGCCTCATAACATGTTTCACAAATTCCGGTTATCTCTTCGGTAAAATCTTTCAGTTCTCTTCTTTTCCAGCATCTTGGACATTTTTCTCCAGAGGCTTCTCTGACGCCAACCCAGAGGTTAAGATCTTCAATTTTTTCAAGGCCTTTTGCGCTTTCCGCCTTTTCAACACCGGAAACTATAAAGATCGACTCCAGAGCTTCGAACTCTTCATCAAGAGCAGGGATATTTTCCCAGAAAAGCTTAACAGAAGAATCCAGAGAGTGACCTATAACTTTATCTGCTCTTAAAGCTTCAAGTTTTTTCTGAACAGCCTCTCTGACCTCTATAAGTCTACTCCACTTTTCAACAACTGCCTTTTCTTTCTCTCCGAAACCGGCCTGAGGCATTTTTTCAAGAAAAACGGTATCTTTCTTTTCTCCAGGCATGTATCCGTAAGCTTCTTCAGAAGTAAAACTTAGTATGGGAGCAAGCAGAACAATGACATCTTTCAATATTCTGTAGACGGTATACTGCGATCTCCGCCTTCTCTCATCATCAGCCTTCATTGTATATCTATCCTTGATGACATCAAGATAGATCGAGCTCATGTCAACTGTAAAGAAGTCCAGTATTTCATGATAAACTCTGTGGAACTCGAAGTCTTCATATTTTCTGAGCAGAAGTTCCAGCTTCATTTTCCATTTTGCAAGGGCCCACTGATCTATAGATGAAAGATCCTCATCCTTAAAAGAATGCTCTCCGGGCTCATAATCACTAAGAAAACCGAACATGAAGCGTATGGTGTTTCTTATCTTCCTATATGAAATAGCAAAACTGTTTATGATCTCGTCGCTTATCCTGATATCATCACGATAATCTTCAGCAGAAACCCATAGTCGCAGTATCTCCGCTCCGAGCTGCTTTATCCTTTTGTCCGGAGGAGTGAAATTACCCTTACTTTTTGAAAGTTTCTCTCCCTTTCCGTCAACAACAAAGCCATGAGTAAGAACCTTTCTGTACGGAGCCTTGTCATTTATAAGAACACTTAACTTCAGAGAGGACTGGAACCATCCGCGATGCTGATCACTTCCCTCAAGATACAGATCACATGGATACTCATATCCCTTTTCGCCATTAAGAACCGCAGCCCAGCTGACACCGCTGTCAAACCAGACATCCAATATGTCCCTTTCTTTTTCAATTTTAGTGCCGCCACATTTAGGACAGGTAAATCCTTCCGGAAGAAAACTTGAAACATCCTCATCATGCCAGACAGAAATACCTTTTTCGGTTATTCTGTCAGCAACATGATGTGCGATCTTACCGTCAACAATCTTTTCGCCACAGTCACTGCATGAAAAAGCTATTATCGGAACACCCCAAAGTCTCTGTCTTGATATACACCAGTTGGGAGCATTCTCCAGCATCGGAGTTATCCTCTTTCTTCCCCAGGCAGGGATAAGGTCCACTTTTTCGATCTCATCGAGACATTTTTTTCGCAGCCCCGTATCATCCATAGAGATAAACCACTGCTCGGTAGCTCTGAATATTACCGGCTTGTGACATCTCCAGCAGTGAGGATAGCTGTGACTGATCGTTTCACCTTTCTTGTTTAGAAGAAAGCCGTTGTCATAGAGATATTCAACTATTACAGGGTTTGCCTTAAAAACATGAAGTCCGCCGAAATGAGGGACTTCGTCAAGGAGAACACCTTTGTTGTCTACAGGAGCGTAAGCATCCAGACCGTATTTCAGCCCTGTCATATAGTCTTCCTGACCATGACCGGGAGCGGTGTGAACACAACCTGTACCTGTTTCAGCAGTGACATAATCGGCATAGACAACTATCGATTCTCTGTTCATAAACGGATGCTGCGTCCTCATTCCTTCAAATCTTAAAGCGGAGAAAACATTAACTGTGGGAGCATCTTCCTCATCAACCGCAGCAAGAAAACTTTTCTTAAGCTCTGAAGCAACGATAAATATTTCATCTCTGAACTTTACCGCACTGTATTCAAAATCAGGATGAAGCGCCACAGCAAGGTTTGCCGGAAGTGTCCAGGGAGTAGTAGTCCATATAACAAAGCTGACCTTTTCACCCTTAAACTCATCCATTTCATCTATAAGCGGGAATTTTACATAAATAGACGGTGAATTGTGGTCATCATATTCAATTTCCGCTTCAGCAAGAGCCGTCTCGCAACTTGGACACCAGTGAACAGGTTTTCTTGATTTAAAAAGCGCTCCGCTTTCAACAACATTGGCAAACTGATGCGCTATTTTTCCTTCATATTCAGGAGACAGGGTGAGATAGGGGGATTCCCAGTCAGCAAAAACACCAAGACGCTTAAACTCATCCCGCTGAGTATCCACAGCTTTCATCGCAAAACTCTTACATTCATTAAGGAATTCTGTTTCGGACATATCCCTTTTCTTTGATCCGAGCTTTTCAGCAACTTTCAGCTCTATGGGCAGACCGTGACAGTCCCATCCGGGCTTGAAGGTCGCATATCTTCCTGTCATGTTCATATACTTTACGACAATATCCTTAAGAATCTTGTTGAGAACATGTCCGTCATGAAGACTTCCGTTAGCATAGGGAGGCCCATCGTGCATAATATATGAGGGGTTGTCCTTGTTGTCTCCGATCATTTTTGAATAGATCCCTATCTGATCCCATTTTTTAAGGATCTCAAGCTCTCTTACAGGCAGATTGGCTTTCATTGGAAAGTCTGTTTGGGGTAGATTGAGTGTTTTTCCGTAATTCATAAAAAACTCCAGATAAGCAGTAAATTCAAAAAACTTAGGGATTTTATTCATGCCCTCTTTTAAAGTCAAGGTTTACATTATTCAGTTTATGTTGACAAAGCGGTATTTTATATATAATTTATACACGGAACATTTTTTTTGAGGAGCTCTTATTTTTGGAGGATGATGATGATAAGGCGGATATTTTTTGTTGTGTCATTTGTATTACTTTTTCCGGTTTTGAATTTATCGGCACAATATTCCTCTGTTCTTGACGACAAGATCGAGCTAAAGACTGAAAAGTTCTTTAACTCAATTGTCGAAGCGGACAACATCTTTTTCGGAACTTATATAAAAGGCGGACAGACAAAGGCCAGAGTCAGGGTTAAGACCTCTTTCGTAGGCGAGCTCGAAGGAGACATTATCGTAAACAACCTGGATAACGAAAAGATTAGAAGAAAATATAAGAGAGACCCTTACAAACAGGGTGTTGATTATATTTTCATGACAAAGAAAGATGGCGGTGAAAATAAACTGATCGAGGACAGCGTAAGTGTCCCCGTCAACAACAACATGACCAACTTTTCGTTCAACTCTCCCTATAAAATGAATTTCTGGCAGCCTTTTGACATTAGACTTTTTGAAGTCGCTGTGAATGCCATCCGTGAAAAATCAGATAAAATGCTTTCTGATTCAACCAGAAAAACATTTATAGAACTTTTTAACGAATACATAAAAGACAAAAAAACTGCTGAATTGAAAAATGCTCTTGTTGCAGCAAAAATTGCAGAGATCTCTTTTGATTTTGCCACATATGACAAACTGCTTGAATTGGGTGACACACTGGAATGTCTTGCTGTCAAGCATTCTTCAAAAGTTATGGGAGAAATTTATTTCAACCAGAACATCATTCCCAAACTCAGTGATATGTCTCAGGATGCGGTTACTGCGTTCGCCATTGCAGCAATGAAGATAGCAAGTAAGCCCGGCGCAAAAGCAATTGAGAAAATCCTTAACAATGTTGAAACCTACTCCCCTCCTTCCAGTGAGTGTTTCCCGTATCCGGAACCTCCGTCAAACAAGGAATTCTTTATAAGAGCTGTGATCGAGATAGATGCACCCGAAACACTGAGGATACTTTCAATGCAGATCCAGAGCGGCGGATCAGACTGGCTCGCCACAGTTCTCGGAATTATTTCGGATTACGAAGGTGAAGACCTTACAGAACTTGTTCTTAAAGAGGCTACAAAAGAAAGACTTTCAGCAAGGAAGCTCGAATTCTCAAATTATTTTGACAGAATAAAAAGCCCGACAACAGCAAAAACATTAATGAAACTTTTCGAAAAAAGCGGTGATCTTTACTGGAAGAAGGTCATTCTCACAACTCTTGGAAAATATCAGTACAAAGAAACACTTCCTTTTATGATAAAGATACTTAAAGAAGATTCTCTGGAAGAAATAAGAACTGCTGCTGCTATCGCAATTGGAGAACTTAACGCAGTAAAAGGTGCAAAACCGCTTTATGAATTTATTATCAGAGAAAAATCTATCCTTGCAAAATCAATAGCGATAGATGCTCTTGCAAAGATAGCGGACAGATCTGTTCAGGATCTTCTTAAACAGATAATTAAAAACCAGGAAGACCCGAAGATCAGAGAAACAGCCGCAAACGCCATAGAGGACAATCTTTTCATTCTAAGATATGGCAGAAAAAAGAATTGATCACTCCCGAAAATATTAAGAACTGGTTGAACTGGCAGGAGACTCTCCAGCCTTTTTACATTTCAGAATCATTTTCAAAAGAGATTTTAAATCTAATTTCTGAAAAAAAACCTCGTCTTAAATCTGAAGTTATTAACCGGGATATTCCTGAAAAAAACACTATTGATCTAATAAGTCGGGAAGTTTCCAAATGTCAGAAATGCCGACTGGGAATGACAAGGAACAAGGTCGTTTTCGGGGAAGGTAGTCTTAAAGCCGATATAATGTTCATTGGTGAAGGCCCGGGAGCCGATGAAGACCGTACTGGACGCCCATTTGTGGGAAAAGCAGGTCAGTTGCTGACAAAGATCATTGAGAACGGAATGAAAATTTCAAGAGAACAGGTTTATATTGCAAACATTGTCAAATGCAGACCTCCCGGAAATAGAGATCCTCTTCCGGATGAAGCGTCAGCATGCATGGACTATCTTGAAAGTCAGATAGAGTTCATTAAACCTAAGGCCATCATTCTTCTTGGAAAGGTGGCGGCAAAATACCTCCTGGAACTGGAAACAAGCATTTCCAGAGCCCGTCAGAACAGTTATAAGTATAAAGATATCCCCGTTTTTGTAACTTATCATCCCAGTGCACTCCTTAGGAACCAGCAATATAAGAGACCCACCTGGGAAGATATTAAAAAAGTTCTTACCTACCTTGAAAGATCAGAAAAGTAACTACTTCGTTCAACCCGGCACTCTGGTTGTTGGAACAGATAAATGGCATCTTGAAAACATGGTCAACTCCGATTTTCTCTGGATGGGATTTCCCTTCGATAACTCCAGAGCAAAAGGATTTATAAGCCCCGGAAAAGACTTAACTATAAAAACGCCTTTTCCTATACTTGTTGATCTGGAAGAGTGTACAGAGATAGACCTTTTGGGGTTTGATCATGAAAACTGCATCTTTTTCAGTGAAAAATGGATATGT
>CAZTKP010000025.1:0-23834 GCA_964614215.1 uncultured Spirochaetales bacterium
CGGTTGAACAATTAGTAAAAAGTGATAGAATTAGGTAGCTAGTGGAGGTTGTCATGAAAAATTTTCTAATCCTTTTTATTACAGTTTTTTTTATTGCCGGATGTTTTGACATACACGATAAAGAGGGAGAGCTTAACTGTGAAAGTCAGGCTGAGATCAATGATGCCGCGTACAGTTATATGCTTGACTGGTATCTGTGGTATGAGCATCTTCCAGAAATAGATCCTGCCGAATATGAAACGATGAGAGATATGCTGGATATTTTGAAGTATCATGACGGCGAAAGATACGTGGATCATTACAGCTACACAGTGAAAACTGAAGACCATGATGATTACTATGCCGGAAAAAGTTACGGGATGGGAACTTCATGGAAAAGAGACGAAAATGACGACCTTTTTATTTCAATGGTCTATCCCGGAAGTCCGGCGGGTGTCGCAGGCCTTAAAAGAGGTCAGCAGGTTCTTGCTATAAACAGCTTCACAGTTGCTGAACTTGACGAAAATAAGACGTATAATCAGGAACATAGCGAAGATGAGGACTTTGAGAAAAAAACGGACTGGACCAATGTCTACGACTCTTCAAATGATGGTGAACCTGTGGATATGACGCTTCTGGAAGGAGGGGTCGAAACAATAGAGACCACTGTTTACCTCGGTGATTATACCAGACCGTCCGTGATAAATCCGCTAGTGATCGACAATGCAGGTGTAAAGACCGGATACCTGATGTTCAAATCTTTCATTACTCCTTCCGAAGATGAGCTGAATGAGACATTTGCCGTTTTTAAGGATGAAGGGATCGAGGCTCTTGTTCTGGATATGAGATACAACGGCGGCGGACTCGTAAAGATAGCTCACCAGCTGGTAAATCTTATTGCGGGAGAGAAAGTTAAAGGTGAAAATGTAATAAAGATAATTTATAACGACAAACACCAGGACAGCAACTACAACTATGAAGGAAAGGAACTCGACAGCAGTGTAAACGTTGAAAAGGTGGCGATAATTGCCACAAGAGGAACAGCGAGTGCTTCGGAAATGGTCATAAACTCGCTTGATCCCTATATTGAAGTGTCCATAATCGGTGACACAACATACGGAAAACCTGTGGGAATGAATGCCAAGTCCTTTTGTGATCAGATGATAGTGCCCATTACTTTTAAAAACGCCAACTCTGAAGACTACGGTGACTACTATTTCGGAATAGACGCAACATGTCAGTCAGAGGATGATATAAAGCACGATTTCGGAGATGTTGAGGAAGATTCGTTAAGGGAAGCTCTCTACTACCTTGAGAACGGTGAATGCAGTAAGGAACAGGAAGAAACAGTTTTCAGTCCGTATCTGGAAACCCTTATCCCTATTGAACTTAAAGGAATGAACAGAATAGATTACACATTTTAGGTGACAGCATGAAAAAACTGATATTTTTGACTACAGCTCTCGGGTTTCTGCAGTTTTCAGGATGTACTGGCGGTGAGGTGGAAACGGAATGCTTTACATACCTTGACTGTGCACAGGGTCTTGTCTGTGTAGACGGAAAGTGTGTTGAGGATGAAGGAGGGTTTACGGACAATAATGGAAGTTCCGATAATTCTGTAATTGTTGACAATGAACAGCCCGACACGAACACGAATGATAACAGTCTGCCTGATGACACGGAAGATGATTCCGATGAGAACGGAGGAAATCATTGCAGCAAAGATACTGACTGCGAGGATGATGATCCCTGTACTGACAATAAATGTGAGAGCGGATACTGTTTTTTTCCGATAAAGGAAGAGGTCTGTAACGGTGTTGATGATAACTGCAACGATAAGATCGATGAGACATTTGAAGGGATGGACGAGGCCTGTGATACAGGTTTTGAAGGCGAGTGTGCTGCAGGGAAAATGGCATGCGTGGAAGGTAACGAGGTCTGTCTTTCTCCATATCACACAGAAACAGAGCTCTGTAACGGAAAGGATGATAACTGTGACGGAAAGATCGATGTCTTTAAAGATGACGAGGCACCTGACTGTCCACTGACTTTGGGAATCTGTGCGGCTGCGAAACAGGAGTGTAACGGAACTGAGTGGCTGGAGTGTACAATTGCCAGTTACGGCCCGGACTATTCGGAAACAGATGTGCTTGACTCTGAGTTTAAGGATGTGAACTGTGACGGTGTCGACGGAATGAGAGAAGCTCATATCTATGTTGATACAGCTAACGGTGACGATGATCTCAATGACGGTTCCTATGAAAATCCGGTAAAAACTATCAATAAAGGTATTGAGCTTGCCGGACTTGAAGGCAAGACGGATGTTATCATTGCAAAAGGAGTTTACGAAGAAACAGTAGTCCTTGCTGACGGAATAAGTCTGTATGGCGGATTCAGCGGTGTTCCTGACTGGGACGGTGCAGTTGAGAACGAAACTATAATTTCAGGTGCAGAGATAGGTGTCATCGGTGAAGAAGTTACTGGTGTCGACCTCAATCATCTAACAATAACTTCAGCCGATAGAGAGTCGGGAGAAGGCTCAAGTTACGCAGTTTTTCTCTATAAAGTGACATCAATGATAATAAATAACTGTGTTGTCATCGGAGGCCATGGTGCCGACGGAGCTGACGGAGCAAATGGTGCTGACGGCGGAGATGGAGAAAATGGTGGGGATGGTCAGAAAGGCTGTGAAGACAGCAGCGGTCTTTGTGACTCGTGCAGTATTCCGGCAGGTGGAAGCGGTGGTCCGACTGGTGCTTGCGGAATGACTGGCGGAAAAGGTGGAACTCCGGGAAATGGTGACAGTTCAGGAAATGCAGGTTCTCCAGGCGCCAATGGAGGCGGATCAGGGGGATTGGGCGGAGTTTCCCATTCTTCGGGGGACGAGTGCATTGAAACATCAAGTTCTGCAGTTTACTCAAAAGGCGGGGACGGAAGTTCCGGCGGTGACGGGGATGATGCCCCGGCAGTTATTCTTGCCGATTTTACGCAGGAAGGTTTTACCCCAAATCCTCCAAAAGATGGACAGACAGGAGTCCACGGCTCCGGTGGTGGCGGTGGCGGTGGCGGTCACGGTGGAGATACAAACTGTAACAGCTACGGTTCTGCAGGCGGCGGCGGCGGTGGCGGCGGCTGCGGCGGAGAAGGAGGAAAAGGAGGTGAGAGCGGAGGAGGCTCTTTTGGAATATACAGTTTTGAGTCCACAGATATAACAATAGCTAACACCTTAATAGCCACATCAGGTGGAGGAAAAGGCGGTAACGGTGGAACCGGAGGTCTTGGTGGAACCGGAGCTCCCGGTGGTGCCGGAGGTCCTCATGGTGGTGGTAACGAACAGGAAGACGGCGGCTGCGGCGGCTGGGGCGGAGCTGGAGGTGACGGTGGAAAAGGCGGAACCGGAGCCGGAGGTGCAGGTGGTCCAAGCTATGGAATTTATTCAATAAACGGATCCGTTTTTGCTGAAAATACCGTGACCTATGATGTAGCTCCCGGCGGAACAGGCGGAACAAGCGACGGAAATCCCGGACCTGACGGCCCTTCAAGACAGGCTGAGATGTGATCTAATCTTTTTCTTTCCTTATCATCACCATCTTCCCGGTGCTTTCGGCCATGACGGTGTTTTCAAAGAGAATTTTTGCAGAGGCGAAGATGATTCGACCCTTGTTTGAGTCTATTTTTCCTTCAATTCTGATCTTTTTCTGTGTAGGAACAGGTTTTTTGAATTTAACGGTCAATTCTCCTGTGACTCCTGACTTATAAACTGTGAAAGCCGCGTAGGCCATTAGTTCATCAAGAAGCGAGCTGACTATTCCGCCGTGAACAACTCCCGCCCATCCGCAGAACCTTTCATCAATTACAGTTTCCGCCCAGGCAGTTCCGCTTTTCTCATCCATGTGAATATCAAGCTGAAGTCCGTTCTTATTTTGCTTTCCGCATACAAAACATGTGCTGTCATCAACAAGGTTCATAAGTTTCCTCCTTAGTTTTCCTTCCATCTGAAACAACGGTTCTCGGAATCATCTTCAATATAGTTGTAAAGTCTTCCCATCCAGTAGACAAGCATGTAGTCAACTCCTGAAAAGATCTTTTTGGGATCTCCGCCTGAATAGAGTTCAAAAGGATTTCTCTGCCACATGAAATCAGCTGCTTTTCTGTCTGCAACATCGACTGCGCCAGTGTCGTTATTCACCTGATCAGTACATCCATCCTCGCGATCAGAATATTTGGGATCATCACGAAGGTCAACAGGTTTAAAGATATGAGGTGCTTCCGTAAAACCTTTGAACTGATCGGTAGCAGCTCCGGTAACTTCTGAAGAAAAACCGCCTTGAGATGAATAGATGTAGGTGAAGAAGGTGTTTTTATGGGTTTTTACCTTTTCCCACATTTTTGCCTGAAGAACATTAAAATAAATTCGACCCCTTATATCCATATCTTTTTCGAGTCTCAGCAGGTTGTACATCGGTTCCATTGCAATGTTGATCCCGTAGTAACTTTCCCCGCATTCGTTTGTGTAGAACCACTGTTCCGCCTGATCGAGCCAGTCATTCACGTTGCCCCAGTCATCGTCGTTAGTGTAGTAGAAATCCTTGAACTGCTGGTTTATCTCTTCGTAACCTTCGATGCCTTCCGTTACCTGAATTCCTATGTTGAAAATGTTTGCAAGCATGATCGCACTTCCTGCTCTGGGAATCGATTTTGGAAGAAAAGATATCGCCGGTCGTAAAAATGTGGAGATATTAGGCATGAATTCCTGAAATCCGTGCATACTTGTTGAGCAGCTTGCAGATTCAGTTGAGCAGTAGTCAATAACTATGTGGTTGTTGCTCATTTCTCTAGGTGCCAGAACCATAAATCTTCCGTCGATACCGCTCGGGAACGGAATAGGTGTGCCGTCGTAAGTGAGTGTTACATAGACATGTTTCTTTTCCATTATAACCTGAACGAACTCAACAATATCGTCTCTTATGATCTTTCTGATATCTTCGTTATCTTCACCGAGAGCATCGTATGCAAAAGAGTAGCCCATAAGTATTCCCTGATACTGGTCCCGGCTTATATGTCCTGTGTAGTCATAAGTTTTCCCATCGTAGAGAATGTCACAGAAAACTCTGTCAGAAGCACACTCTGTGTCTCCGCCTAGTCTGATGCCCTCAGGTTCATTTCTGTATTTTGATTCATAGGCGTACCTTGAAAGAAGTCCCGGAGAACCCGCAACATTAAAGAACAAATGCAGGGTATTGACCAGATCGATCACGTTCTGTTTAGCAGCGACTGAGCCGTCAACCATATATCTGATGGATTCTGCCGCGAGGTATGTCCCCGTCCAGATAGCGGAATCACCCACGCCGTCATATCTTTCAATTTCCTTATGTTCTTCAGTTTTATAATGAGCATCGGCAACACCGCCGAAAGGCATCAGATCGCTATGCTGCCATCTCTGAAACTCTTCATATCTGTCATAAAGTCTGTTTGTCTGGTCAGTTTCAGCCCAATCGAGGTTTTTGTTGTCCCAGAATTCACAGGTCTTTCCGTTATCTTCACTTCCCGGAACACATTCATCAGCACATTTATCGGCTACGCACTCACCGTTAAAACAGCCGAAGGTGTCTGTACAGGTTTCCTCAACTATTGCTTTTCCGCACTCGGTAATAGTACATTTTTTCACCACGTTGAAACCGACACATTCAGAGTATGAAGTGTCACAGTCTTCTTCAATAAATCCCTCACAGGGATCCACATCTTCAGTTTCATCAATATCTGTATCTGTGTTAAAGTCATCCTGCATGTCTTCATCAACGATCTGGTCCACTTCATTTTCATTATCAGCAATAAGGTCAGGATCAGAGACACTTTCAATATCCTGAATCTGGTCATGATCTGAAAATATTGAGCTGTTCTCGGCTGTACAGCTTAAAATCATGACACATACTGAAAATACTGCAGAAATTTTTATAAAATTCATGTTTGACCTCATAAATTACTTAACACACAGCGGATTCAGGATAATGACTCGTAATTGAAAGTCAATAACTTCACCTTGACATTATACGCAACTACTAATAAAATTATTGGTCTTATTTTTTGGAGGGTTTCATGAGTTTCAAATGGATAGTCGTTCTTAGTGTATTTACAACAATGATCTTAGCATCCTGTACAAGTGAAAAAAGCAACGAGTGTATTACATCTCTGGACTGTGAAGACGGTCTAGTTTGTGAGGACGGTGTCTGCGTTGAAGGAACTTCAAATACCGATACTGATAGCAGGATAGAAAACGACAGTGATGTAACGACAATACCTGACAATTCAAGCGATCTGCCTGATAACAATAACACCCAGCCTGATGACACAGTGGTTGATAACGAACCAGTGGATGAACAGCAGGTGGACGATGTGGAAGTGAAGGACGAAGAGGACGATGTGGACGTAGTGGACCCTGATGATCAGGAAGAGACTGATGATTCAGAGGTTACTGACGAAGTTGATGAGGAAGTTGCGGACGAAGATAATTTTGTGCCGACGCCATGTAATCCCAATCCCTGCGAAGAGATATCCATGAGTGACGGAACATGTACGATCCAGGGAACAGGTTTTAAATGCGGATGTGAGACCGGTTACTACTGGAGTCAGGGAGAATGTAAAGATCTCAACGAGTGCCTTGACAGTTTTTATAATGATTGTGACGAGAATGCTGACTGCATAAATTCAACGGGTTCCTATAGTTGTGAATGTCATATTAACTATAGCGGTGACGGAACGGAGTGTACAGCGGACACCCGCGATACTGCCTGTACAAATTTAAAACCTGACCATTCAGTTTGGAATGCGGCAAATGCCGATGGAATGATATCTCAGACCTGGAATGGAACTGCATGGGATCCTGCCGATGATACATGTCTTTGGGATTGCGAAGAGCATTATTCAGTAAACGGTGATGTCTGTGATCCTGAAGTTATAACGTTTGAATGTGAGAAACGGCCTGCAAACGGAACAGAGTGGAATACAGTTGCAAGCTATGAGAGAACATGGAACGGTACAGAGTTTGAACCGGCTGAAACAGTTACGGAATACAATGAAACTCCTTCCACAACAGCATGCAGGTATAAATGTGCAGAAAACTATGAGTGGAACGGTACTGAATGTGTTTCCCAGATCCATATATTTAAATGCTATACCAAACCGCTTATCGGAACGGAGTGGAACACAGTTTCAAGCTATGAACAGACTTGGGATGGAACAAAATGGGTGCCTGTCGCCACAACAACAGAGTACAACGAAACTCCATCTGAAACAGCGTGCAGATATATCTGTGCCGAGAACTATTCATGGAACGGTTCAATGTGCGTAGCGGCTACAAGAACATTTGACTGTGATGCCAAACCGGACACAGGAACACTTTGGAATACAGTTTCAAGCTATGAACAGACATGGAACGGGACAGGCTGGTTTCCTGCCGATACAACAACGGAATACAATGAAACTGCAAGTGCAACTGCATGTCGTTATATCTGCGCTGAGAATTATACATGGAACGGTACGATCTGCGAAGCGGATACAAAGACTTTCACCTGTGCAGATAAACCTGCAACGGGAACTCAGTGGAATACAGTAGCAAGTTACACCCAGACATGGAGCGGAACAGAATGGCTTCCTGCAGAGTCTGTAACGGAATACAATACAGAGGCAAGTAATGAGGCATGCAGATATCAATGTGCTGCGAACTATACCTGGAATGGAACTACCTGTGAAGCTGATACAAGAACTTTCACCTGTGCTGATAAACCTGCAACTGGAACAGACTGGAACACAGTTTCAAGCTACACCCAGACATGGAATGGAACAGAGTGGCTTCCTGCTGATTCGACAACAGCATACAACACGGAAGCAAGTGGTGAAGCTTGTCGTTTTAAATGTACTACTAACTATGAATGGAACGGAACTGCCTGTGTGGGAGCGACAAGAACTTTCAACTGTCCTGAAAAACCTGGCACTGGAACCGAGTGGAACACAGTTGGAAGCTATGAACAGACATGGAGCGGAACAGAGTGGCTCCCTGCTGATACAGCAACCGAATATAATACAACTCCCAGCACTACAGCCTGTAGATACCAGTGTCTGACGAACTTTACATGGAACGGATCGGAGTGTACAGGCACTATTCGGGAAGATCAGGCATGTACAGGTCTTCCTGCAAACGCTTCTTGGAATACTGTTTCATCAATTGATCAGTCATGGGACGGATCGGCCTGGGTTCCAAGCACAACAGGAGTGTACAATACAGTTGCAAGTACAACAGAATGCCGTTTTATCTGTGACACGAACTATACATGGAACGGAAGTGTCTGTGAAGCTGATACTCAGACCCATACTTGTCCAGCTAAACCTGCGACAGGAACTGAATGGAACACCGTTTCAAGCTATACACAGACATGGAACGGCAGTGCGTGGTCTCCTGCTGCGGATAACACTACGGAATATAACACAACAGCAAGCACTACGTCATGTCAGTTCAAGTGCGCAACTGAATATACATGGAACGGAAGTGAATGTGAGGTCAATTCAAGAACTTTCAATTGTGCAGCAAAGCCTGCGACCGGAACTGTCTGGAACACGGTTTCAAGTTATACTCAGACATGGAACGGAAGCACCTGGCTTCCTGCTGACAGTACGACCTCATATAACGAAACAGCAAGCACAACTTCCTGCAGATACAAGTGTGCAGACGGATACGGATGGACTGGAACGGAATGTGTGGCACACAACTGTACGACGGATGCCGACTGTACAGATGTTAACAAACCTGTCTGCGATACAAGTCTTCAGATATATGAGTGTGTTATGTGTACTGAAGATGCTGACTGTAATTCCGAAGTAGGTGAGAAATGTGATCTCTCGATCAGTGAATGCTGGTCAGGATACACTTGTCAGCATTATATATGGTCACTTCCAAACGGTGGATACTATGACTGGGATGACGGCAATCAGGACTGGACAACCACAACTTACTGGAATAGGAATACTTATAGAGCAAGAAGCGGCTCCTATAGTTTCGGATACGATGATATCTATGATGACGACTGGGATCAGACATCAAGAATTTCAGGCGGACACAATATGTCAGCTTGTTCAAGCTGTAGTGTCCAGGCAACTTTTTATTATATGGGATATGTTGAAAGCACATCTTCCGATTTTGATTATATTCAGGCACGTTGTAGTGGAAACGGCGGTTCATCCTGGAGCAATGATTCAACATTAAAAACTCAGACCTGGTCTGACTGGAGTGAAAGAATATGGACACTGCCTTCAGGTTGTCTTACATCTAATTTCACCTTCGGAATGAGATTTTACTCGGATTACAGTTATGTTGAAGACGGAATGGTGATAGACGACCTCAGCTTCTCACCTGTCTCGACTAATCCGGTCGGTAATTTTGACGGAATAACTGACGGTCCTGGAAGTTATCTGTGGGGCTGGACTTGTGACGGAGACGACTACAGCAAGGATCTTCTGATCCATCTTGCCTTCTATAAGGACGGTAATCTTTCAGGTGATCCTGTAGTTAAGTGGATCAGAGCGGGGACTACGAGAGAGCAGGCTGTAGGAGACATCTGCGGCGGTGACAGCACACACGGTTTCTGGTATGCTCTTGAAGATGATATCGTGACGCAGCTTGGAAGCGGAACTCACACACTGTATGCCTATGCGGTAGAGGTTGGCGGTTCAAGCGGCACTTGTGGAGGAAGATTTTTCTCCTTTCCCAACATTCCTGCCACCTTCACTCTTCCATAGATCTCTTTAATTGACATTATTCAGCTTTTATTTAATCTCTGACAGAACTTTTTCGGAGTAACTATGCTCAGCAGATTTAAGACCGATATGCTCAGAGACGATCCTGCAAAGTCGGTTCTGATACTTTCCATTCCTGTGATAATTCTCAACATTCTTAAAGCCGGATACAATATCGTGGATATGTTCTGGCTGGGACATCTGGGGAAGGATTATCTTGCAGGTGTGAGTGCATCCATCTTCCTAATCTGGGCAATGCATGCTCTTTCCGCTCTGGTAACGGTCGGGATAGTTGCCGGAATATCAAGAAACATAGGCGAGGACAAGGTTCAGACTGCAAAAAGCAATACCTGGAGATCTTTAAAACTATCTCTTTTTCTCGGGTTTGTCCTTACTTTTTTTCTCTATCCGATGATAGATCCTCTGGTAGGACTGATAGATCTGGAACCTGTTGCCTACAAAGCGGGAATAGAGTATCTGAGAATAATGATAATCTTTACGCCTCTCGGGTTTCTGATGTTCTCGCTTCACTCGGTAATGATAGCCTGGGGAGATACCAAGACTCCCGTCAAAGTTTACGGAACGACATTTCTTTTGAACATCATTCTGAGTCCTGTTCTTATGCTTGGCATGGGACCTTTCCCGAGACTTGAGACAAAGGGCGCGGCACTTGCAACTGTTGCCAGTTACCTGGTCGGCTCTATCCTTTTTATTGTGATAATTCTCAGGAACAAATGGATAGTTTTTAAAAAGGTAGGGCAGGAGATCCCTTTCAGAAGATATATCACAGTGGGATATCCTGTTGCACTTACCGGAATGTTCTTTTCGATAGTTTACTATTTTATTGCAAAAGTTGCGGCTTCATTCGGTACGGACGTGGTCGCCGCTATGGGAATAGGTCACAAGGTCGAGGCTCTTGCCTACTTTTTTGCCACGGGTCTTGCAGCAGGTGTTTCTACATTTGTTGCAAGAAATCTGGGAGCCGGAAGGGAAGACAGAGCAAAAGCAGGAGCTGTTTCCGCTATAAAGTTTGTATCGGCGGTTATCTTTGTCTATTCTCTCACAGTGTTCATCTTTCCGGATCTCTTTGTTTCAATATTTAACTCCGATCCTTCGCTTGTCAGAGAAGGCGTAAATTATCTGAGGATCGTAATGCCGGCAGAGATAATCCAGGCAGTTCTGATAATAATTGAAAGCGGTGCATTTGCCGGGGCCGGCTATACAAAACCTTCGTTCTACATAAGTCTGCCCGTTGTTTTCCTGAAGATCCCGCTTGCATGGTTCCTTGCCGTCGAGCTGGATATGGCAGGGAACGGGGTCTGGATAACAATAGCTTTGAGTATGCTTGCAAACGGTGTTGTTTTTATTCTGCTTTTCAGAAAAAACAGCTGGCTTAAAGCGAAAGTTTGATAATAATCTCCTATAAACTATAATGACAAAGCTAATTTATTTGTTTTGCGCGTGAAGAAAATGAAAACAGTTGCTTTAATAATGGCCGGCGGCAGCGGTACAAGAATGAGATCGGACGTGGCCAAACAGAGTCTGAAGATAAAAGGCAGAAAGATATTAAGGATGACTGTTGAAAAATTCTGCAACTTTGATTTTATTGATAACGTTGTCGTTGTCGGCAGAAAACAGGATCTTGATGAGTACCGCATGGAGCTTAAGGACCTCGATAAGATCCTTGATATCGTTGAAGGCGGCTCGACAAGAAGCGAGAGTGTCTACAACGGGTTAATGAGACTCAGAAATGAAAAGCCGGAAATTGTCGCTGTGCATGATGCTGTGAGACCCTTTGTGGATAAGGATGTGGTGAAAAGAACAGTTGATGAGGCACAGGCCCACGGTGGAGCTGTTGCGGCAGTGGAATGTACGGATACTGTTGCTATGGTGGATAGAGGAAACCTTATTAAAGTTCCTGACAGATCGGGACTTAGAAATCTGCAGACCCCGCAGACCTTCAGGTTCGATATCCTTTTTAAAGGTCACGAGAAGGTAAGGAACGAAAAGTTAAATGTAACGGATGATACTGGTGCTGTAATGCTCGTTCATGACACGATAAAAGTTGTGGAAAGTTCATTACGTAACATAAAGATCACCAATCCGGAAGATCTGATAAAAGCTGAAGTGCTTGCAGGTGAAAATGGATAAAAAAAGTAATGTGAAGAACGGCAGGAAAGACAGGCTGGAAGTTTTTCAGATGAAGTTTAATAACTGGCTTCGTATAGAGGACAGAACTTCACAGATAATAATACTTATAGCAGTGTCCCTTATTATTGCGTATATCTCCATTCCCAACGAACTGAAGATGGATTATCCCGTATCGGACAAGGATGTGGGTAAGGTTCTCAAGTATTCAGTCCGTGCGAACAGAGACTACACAATAGTTGATGACGCCAGATCGAGAAAGAACAGGCTCGAATCTGAGAAGAACGTTCCGGCTCACTATCAGGTAGTTGACGTAGACCTTTCTTCGAGAAGTCTGAAAAAAGGCTTCGCACTTCTGAGACAGAAGCTGGAAATGACCATACTTGATACTCTAAGACAGTCCGAAGGGCTTCCTGAAATTTATCTGCCTCTCTACGCAAAGACAATGGCCGGAGATCCTCAACTTTTTAACAGTTTTGAGAAAAAAGCAGAGGTTGTAAAAGAGCTTAATACTTTCAGGGATGAATTTCAGAAAATAGTAGGTGTTCCGATAAATGATGAGGTCTTTTCAGCACTTATTGAGACTCTTTTCTCTGAGAAAATAGAAAAAGCCGTTGAGAATATTCACCTGCGACTGGGTTCGTACTACATTTCCAGAGACGGAATACCTCCGGAATATGAGCTCGGTCATATAGCTGTGAAAAAAGGTGACTCGATAATAAGTGTTCCTCTTGATAAAGTTATTTCGGGAGAAAACCTGAGAGAGGAGATAAAGTACAGTCAGAATGTCCTTCAGCAGACAAATGATCTTACTCAGAAGGGACTTGAAGTAGTTGCATCACTTGCATACTGGACCATAAAAGACAATATAATTCTTTCGAACGAGCTGACTGAAGAGAAAAAACTTGTCGCATGGAACAATGCTGCCAGAGAAGAGTTCACAATAAAGAACGGTGAGGTCGTAAAAAGGGCGGGAGAGGTTATTAACAAGAGAGACATAATGATCTTTCGGGAAATGGCCAAGCAGTCTTCAGGAAAGTCTTTTTTACGTGTATTTTTACAGAATTTTATCTATATTCTTCTTCTGATCCTGATCATTCACCATTCGTTTAAAAGAACTGTCAGTAAGTACAATTCAAGAAACAAAGATGTTCTTCTTCTCGGACTTCAGACGGTGTTCGCCTTTCTTCTCTTCAACATGATAGTTAGTCTTTCCGTGCCTTTCAGCCAGTGGATGGGGAGCATAGATGCCAGAATATTCTATTTTCTCATGCCTGTGCCGTTCCTTATTGCCACGGTCAGACTTCTTGTTAATACTGAAACAGCTCTGGCTTTTCTGCTCATGCTGATGGGGATGTTCATCATTATTTTTCCGGACAACCTTTATTTCCCTATTTTTTATTTCATAGGCTCACTGCTTTACATTTATCTGGTGACGCATATTGAGAAGAGAGGAAATATTATAAAGATCAGTTTTTTCCTTTCTCTGCTGCTTATGGTCCTTACGCTGATGTTCTTTCTTATGGACTCAACTCTTCCCGCAGATAACCTTCCCAGAGCCTTTCTCATGTCTTTTCTGGGGGCGATGCTCTCCGGTCTGCTCATCATGGGTGTGATCCCTATCTATGAGTGGTTCCTGGGCTACACTACCGATATAACCTTTCTTGAATATTCTACTCTGAATCATCCGTTAATGAAGCAGATGGCCGTTCATGCAAACGGTACTTATCAGCACAGTCTCACACTGGCATCGCTTGTCGAGGCGGCTGCGAGAGAGGTCGGATTAAGTTCTCTGGCCTGTAAGGTCATGGCCTACTTTCATGATATAGGAAAACTTGAAAGGCCTCAGTACTTTACGGAAAACCAGGCGGGAAAGAACAAGCATGATGAACTGCCTTCAAACTCCATGTCTGCCATGATAATCATAAATCATGTTAAGCACGGTCTGGATCTGGCGAGAAAATACAGGCTGGGAGAAAAGATAGAGGATGCTGTCGGGCAGCATCACGGAACTACACTTGTTGAATATTTCTATCGTCAGGCTCAGAAAGAGGACCCTGATGCAAGTGAGTCTACTTACAAGTATCCGGGACCGAAACCGAGAACGAGAGAGACGGCTCTTCTTATGATAGCTGACAGTGCTGAAGCTGCCGTTAGAAGTATTCCTGAAAAGAATTTCCAGAAGATATCGGATACTGTCAGGAAGATCGTAAGTAAAAAGCTGAACGAAGGGCAGTTGTCCGAGTGTAATATGACCTTGAAAGATCTTAATATTATTGAGGAAAGTCTTATTAAGACACTTTCCGGAATTTATCATGCAAGAGTAGAGTATCCTGAATAGAGAAAATGATAATTCACATTGAAAATCAGACAGAAAAAAGCATTCCTCTCAAAGACAGGGAAATAAAAGGAATTATATCTCAGACACTTAAGTTGGCTCAGTGGGATAGTGAAGAAGATTATGAAGTATCTGTGCTTTTTGTCGATAAAGATGAGATCAGGGGAATAAACAGGGATTACAGGAAGATAGATAGGGTGACAGATGTTATTTCCTTTTCTTTCCACGAAGGTGAAGGTGCTGAATTTGCAGGTTTTATGCTTGGTGATCTTGCTATCTGTCCTGAAGTTGTCAAAAAACACTCTGTTGACTACGGAACGACTTTTAATGCTGAAATGACCTTTGTGATAGTTCACGGTGTCCTGCATCTTCTGGGACTCGATCACAATAAGAAAAATGACCGTGAAAAAATGAGAGAAATGGAAAAGATAGTAATGGATGAACTGATCGATGACTGGAAGGGTAGAATTGAGGACTGACAGGGCAGAGTTGTACAAAAGGATAGCGGCAGGTTTTTTTCTAATACTTTTTTTCTCCTTAAGTTTTCCGCTTGTAATACCCGGAAGCGAACAGCCCGTGTGGCTTCACAGAGCTATCGGATGGATATTTATCTTTCCGGTAATTCCGCTTTTCTTCTACATAATGGACCACTATGAAAAGTTCAGGCATAAAACACTTGCACTTTATCTTGTCTGCTTTCCAGCGAATGGATTCGTCTTTTACTGGGCATACTATTCCATTCACGTTTTTGGAGGAGTTTCCGTATTCAGCACTTCTCTCCTTCTTATTGTCATGTTCACTGCGATAAGCACCTACTGGCTTCTCTTTTTGTTTCTTTTTGAAATGGCAAGGAAGGCAGGGTATGGAAAACCCTGGGTGGCCGGAGTTTTCTGGGTTACGGCGGAAACTGTGAGAACATTTTTTCCGGTTGACTTCTACTGGTCATGTCTGGGACATTCTCAATATAACAATCCGGTAACTCTTCAATGGTCTTCGATAGGAGCTATCTATCTGTTATCGTTCATGATAGTTTGGATGTCGATGTATGCCTACGAATGGTTTAACGGCAGGAAAAATAAAAAAGAGGGGATCGTTCTTTTATCTGTTGTACTGTTACTTTCATTTTATTCAGGATACAGACTTTATACATTCAGAAACCTTGAACCAGTAAAGAAAGTAAAACTCGCTGTAATGCAGCCTTCGATCAATCAGTACGATATCAACTCCAAGGAAAAGACCATGGACGAGATCATTGCTGTGCTTACTGAGCAGATCAACAGTTTTGATAAGGATACAGATATTCTTGTATGGTACGAGGCGGGGATGCCTATGCGTGTTCCTGTGGGTTTTACGCAGTACGATTATCTCTGGAACAGATACTTCCCTGATGCTCATTATTTTAAGAATCAGGTCGTAGGGCTTGATATGATCGACCGCGAAAAAAGAGAGTTCTACAACGCGGCGGGTTTTGTTCAGAACGGGAAAATACAGAAAATATATAGAAAAATCAAACTGGCACCTTTCGGCGAGTATCTTCCTATGCAGGACTTTCTGTTCTCCATCGGGCTTTCAACGATAGTTCCCAATACGGTAGGGGAATTTAAAAGAGGCACAGAGCATACGGTCTATGATTTCGGAAAGGTGAAGACATCAATTCTGATCTGTTACGACGGAACGTTCAGTGAGAATGTAAGAGATTTTGTATTAAACGGAGCAGAGCTTCTTCTTAATATTTCAAATGATGCCTGGTTTGGATACTCCAGTGAAACTTTTCAGCACGGCAGCTTTTATCCTTTCAGAGCTGTTGAGACGGGTAGAACGATCGTGAGAGCAGCGAACGTAGGCATAAGCGGTATTGTTCTTCCTGATGGTTCTATTGAGCATGAGACGAAGCTTTTTGAGCGTACAACACTTAATCCGGTAGTTCCTATCTATGAATATGACACCATTTACCTTAAATTCGGTAACTGGTTCCTTTATCTTTTACTTACAACGGCAGCAGCGATAGTCTTTATGTCAATTTCTAAAAACAGAGAGAATGCTGTAAAAGAAGTTAAGGAAAATGGTGAAAGTAAAAAGAAGAAAAAGTCTAAGAAAAGATCTAAAAGAGCCTAGGATCTAGGAACCCTGAGAACATCCTTCGTCAGTCTGACCGTCACAGTCGTTGTCTATCTCATCACAGATCTCAGGTGAAGGTACACATTCGTCAGGATCAGGACAGCCTTCATCGATCTGACCGTCACAGTCATTGTCTATGCCGTCCTCGCAGATCTCATCACTAGGAACACATGTGCTGCAGCCTTCATCGATATCGCCGTCACAATCGTTGTCTATGCCGTCCTCGCAGATCTCTGGAACAGGATCGCAGCTGGGATCACAACCTTCATCTATCTGTCCGTCGCAGTCGTTATCTATTCCGTCGCCGCATACTTCTGATTCAGGAATACATGTAGGACATCCTTCATCAACCTGATTATCGCAGTCATTGTCTATCTTATCCCAGCAGATCTCGGGCTGAGGCTCACATCCGCCACTGCCCGGACATCCTTCATCAACTTCACCGTCACAGTCATTATCCACGTAGTCGTTACAGACTTCGGCCGAAGGAATACAGCTCGGTTCACAATTCTCATCAATTGAACCGTCACAGTCGTTATCTTTTCCATCTCCGCAGATCTCGGCTGAAGGTACACAGTCAGGGTCTGTAGGACATCCTTCATCAACAAGTCCGTCACAGTCGTTATCGATATCATCTCCGCAGATCTCAGGTTCAGGCTGACATTCGCCGCCGGTAGGACATCCTTCATCGATCTGTCCGTCACAGTCATTGTCCACTCCGTCACAAACCTCCGGATCAGGTATACATGTCGGACAGCCTTCATCGATAGCTTCATCACAGTCGTTGTCGATGCCGTCGCCACATATTTCATCTTCAGGAACACAACCTGTGCCTGTACAGTTTTCATCGATCTGTCCGTCACAGTCATTATCAATTTCGTCATCACAGATCTCAGGTTCAGGAATACAGCTCGGGCATCCTTCGTCGATCAGAGTATCGCAGTCATTATCAACTCCATCTCCGCAGACCTCATATCCGCAGTTACAGGTTATTCCTTCATCGATCTGTCCGTCACAGTCATTGTCAATATAGTCACAGATCTCACCTGTCGGAGTACAGGGCACTTCACATGCAACTTTAACGATAACTCCTACGTCTGCCGGGTCACTTGCACCTGTCGCATAAGCTCTGAGATCGTCGCATGAAGACCCGTTCAGATCAAGTATCTGAGTGGTAGTGTTGTATGTCCAGCCGTTAGTAGAACCCTGAGAAACAGCATGAAGAGTTCCCTCGTCGTCTATGCTGACCTCCATTCTTGTAGGATCATCATCTCCATCATTAAGAGGAACGTTGACTGTACAAGGCATCATCGTGGCGGAAATTGAGTTAAGGGCCGCAATAATGCTTGATGTGTCACTGATCTCATACCATGGAGTTGTACCACCTGCAGCGGCAAGCTGAACCATATTGCTTTCGTTAACACCGGAGTAACCCATGAAGTAGACCTTTATTCCTGCATTCTTAAGCTGATTTGTGTAATTCAGTGCATCTGTCATGCTGAAGTCTACAGATTCGGCATCTGTAATAACAACAACGGCTTTTCCTCTGTCAGCTGAGTAAGTATCACCTGAGAATTCATAGTACTGTCTCAACCTTGTATTGTTAAGTGAGTGGGGAAGCGGAGTTCCACCACCCGGAGAAACATTGCATGCTTCAAAATTTGAAAGAACTCTATTTGCAATGAGGTCTATACATTCCTTAGGTTCATCGCTGTCACTGCTCATTCCCGGGAAGTATGCGGCACCGACATTGAAGTCAGTTGACATAGTTGTGGCTTCGGAGTTAAGAGCATTCATAAGAACTTCCCAGCGGTTAAGAGTTCCTGTGCAGCAGTATCCGTATTCTTCACAGTTACCCCATGTATCAGTTTCACAGCAGCAGTAATATGAACCTGTTTCACCGGTTGACGTGTCCATGGATCCTGAGTTGTCAAGAATGAAGTATACATTAGGTTTGATCCTTGTTCCTTCTATATCTGCACTTTCACAGACATCTTCCGGCGGAAGAGTTATAGTTTCACATGCATCGCCTGTTCCGTTACCATTGTCATCCACCTGGTTGAAGTTCGCAACATCAACACAGTTGTCGCAGGCATTACCTACACCGTCGCCATCATTGTCTTCCTGTCCGGAGTTTGCAATTTCAGGGCAGTTATCATAAGGATTCTCAACACCGTCGGAATCTATATCGTTATCGTAAGGTTCCTCTTCGCATACATCACCTGTTCCGTCAGAATCAGAATCAGCCTGGTCATAGTTCGCTGCAAGAGGGCAGTTGTCGCACACATCTCCTCTTCCGTCACCATCAAGATCCGTCTGACCTGAATTGGAAACTGCAGGGCAGTTGTCAACAGTATCAAATTTTCCGTCACCATCAGAATCGAGACAGGCAGCGGCATTTTGTCCGGCATTGGCTACACTCGGGCAGTTGTCACAGGCATCACCGACACCGTCACCGTCATCATCTTCCTGAATCGGGTTAGGATCGATAACGCAGTTGTCATCCCAGTCAGATACTCCGTCACCATCAGTATCTAAAAAAGCACAGGCAGTGGGATCCTGATCGGCATTTGCTGTATATGGACAGTTGTCGCAGGCGTCTCCCCAACCGTCAAGGTCGTCATCTTCCTGTCCGGGATTGTTCACTTCAGGGCAGTTGTCTTCCCAGTCGTAGAGGTTGTCGCTATCCTGATCCGCCGCGGCACATGTTGTAGGATCCTGATCGGCATTCGGGATCGGAATACAGTTATCACATGCGTCACCGACACCGTCTTTGTCAGTATCTTCCTGTCCGGGGTTCGCATGGTTAGGACAGTTGTCATTCCAATTATAAAGTCCGTCGTCATCCCTGTCCGCATCGTCACATGCATCGCCTATACCATTTGCCGGATTGGTATCTTTCTGATCGGCGTTGGGAAGGAGAAGACAGTTGTCGCAGGCATTACCTACACCGTCAAGATCATCATCTTCCTGTCCGGGGTTAGCCACATTGGGGCAGTTATCTTCCCAGATGTAGAGTCCGTCATCGTCAGCATCGGCATGATCACATGCGTCACCGACCCCGTTAGCGGGATTAACGTCAGCCTGAGAGGCATTTGCAATAAGAATACAGTTATCGCAGGCGTCTCCTATCATATCTCCGTCAGTATCGGTCTGATCGTTGATAATGTCAGGGCAGTTATCTATAAAATCATTGTATCCGTCTCCGTCAGAATCCAGTGCACCCGGCTCACATGCATCTCCCTGAGGAGTTACAGTATCCGCATCAGCCTGATCTGCGTTTGCGATAGTGGGGCAGTTGTCACAGGCGTCACCGACACCGTCCAGGTCTCCGTCTCCCTGTGTCGCATTGGGAACGTCCACACAGTTATCATTTGCATCGACGATACCGTCACTGTCGCTGTCATTGAGAAGAGGGCTTTCCTCACAGACATCTCCGATACCGTTTGCATTAACGTCAAGCTGGTCAAAATTCGCGATCTCATCACAGTTATCACATTCATCACCGAGAAGGTCCCCGTCAGTGTCTATCTGTCCAGGGTTAGGAGTTGAAGGACAGTTGTCATCTGTATCCTTAATTCCGTCTGAATCTGTATCCACATCTTCACAGTCATCACCGATGCCGTCTGAATCCGAATCGGTCTGATCAGCATTTCCGACAGCAGGGCAGTTGTCACAGGAGTCTCCTACGCCGTCAGCATCTGAATCCACCTGGCCGGGATTGTGAAGGTTAGGGCAGTTATCTGTTTCATCAGGTATTCCGTCTCCATCAGCATCGTTGGGCTCGCAGGCGTTACCTGTTCCGTTTCCATCGAAATCAGCCTGATCGTGATTTGCAGTGTCAGGACAGTTGTCACAGACGTCTCCGACTTTATCTTTGTCTATGTCCTCCTGCCCGGAGTTAGCTATTTCAGGACAGTTGTCAAGATGGTCATAAATGCCGTCCTCGTCAAAATCCAGAAGTTCACATGCATCACCTTGCGGAGTTTCCGGTTTTGCATCAGCCTGATCGTTATTTGCGGTATTAATACAGTTGTCACATGCATCGCCGACACCGTCACTGTCAGCGTCAGCCTGACTTGGATTAGGTATTTCAGGACAGTTGTCGACAACGTCTCTGAAACCGTCACTGTCCGTATCGACAAGTAGTACGTCGTTCTGACAGACATCGCCTACGCCGTTTCCATCAGTATCACCCTGTTTTACGTTTGCATGATAGGGACAGTTATCACAGGCATCACCTTTAGTATCTTTATCTGAATCGATCTGATCGACATTTTTCACAAGATAACAGTTGTCCACACAATCCATGAGTCCGTCACCATCCGAATCATAGTCAGGAACATCGCATCCGCAGATGCCCGGATCGGTCTTTTCCGGGTTGCCGGGACAGAGATCTATAATATCGTTGTCAACCTCCACGGTATCATCATCTGTATTTGTAACGGTATCATCATCAGGATCAGTTATGTCATCTGTCTGTGCGGAGTCATCATCGGGGTTCGTTACTTCGTCGTTCTGCTCATTTTCATCAGGTTTGTCAGTGTGGTTATCATTCGGAGGCAGGTTGTTGTCAACCGCTTCTTCCTGGTCGCTATCAGTGACCACAGTGTCGGGATCGACATTGCCAAGATCATCAACTTCAGGTTTGCTGCTGTCGTCGCAGGAAGCAAAGAACAGCAGAATAACCATAATAAAAATTGTAAAGACTTTCATAAGTTACCCTCGCTAAAAAATATATCTGTATTTAATACAACTATTGGGATTCTATACTTAATAATTAATATGTCAAGAAATTAATCTTCAATAAAAACAAAATGTTATGATATCTTAAGTACTTGCGTTGTTTTTTGTCTATTGAAATTTATCTATGAAATTGACTCTGAAAAATCAAAGTGTATATTGTTTCTAGTTTTTTGATCATTACTTTTAAATTTGAGGTAGAAAATGGCGGATTACAAGATCAAGGATATTTCCCTTTCAGTTTTCGGGCACAAAGAAATCGAACTTGCGGAAGTGGAAATGCCGGGACTGATGGCTCTTATTGAAAAACACAGTAAAGAAAAGCCTCTCAAGGGCATGAGAATAACAGGCAGTCTGCACATGACGATCCAGACGGCAGTGCTGATAAAGACTCTCGTTGCTCTGGGTGCTGATGTAAGGTGGGCAAGCTGTAATATTTTTTCTACTCAGGATCACGCTGCTGCGGCTATTGCAGATCTTGGCGTTCCTGTTTTTGCATGGAAAGGTGAAACTCTCGAAGAATACTGGGAATGTACACTTGAAGCACTTTCTTTCCCGGGTGGCAAAGGTCCGAACATGATCGTAGATGATGGCGGAGATGCCACGCTGATGGTTCATCAGGGCTACAAGTGTGAGGATGATCCTTCGCTTTTTGATGCTCCTCAGGGCAGTAGAGAGGCGAGAATACTTAACGATCTGCTCAGAAAAGTTCATGCGGAGGATTCATGTAAGTGGCATAACGCCGTTACGGACATAATCGGAGTAAGTGAAGAAACTACGACCGGTGTTCACAGACTTTATCAGATGATGGAAAGGAACGAGCTTCTTTTTCCGGCAATTAATGTCAATGACTCTGTCACAAAGTCGAAATTCGATAATCTCTACGGTTGCAGAGAGTCTCTTGCTGACGGGCTTAAACGTGCTACTGATATCATGGTGGCGGGCAAGACAGTCGTTGTCTGCGGTTACGGTGATGTCGGAAAGGGCTGTGCAAGGTCTATGGCCGGATTCGGAGCAAGAGTGGTCGTTACCGAGATAGATCCTATCTGTGCTCTTCAGGCTTCAATGGAAGGTTTTGAGGTCAGAACGCTTGAGCAGGCTGTTGAAGATGCGGATATCTTTGTTACCGCCACAGGCAACAAGGATGTTATCAGAACGGACCATATGGAAAAGATGAAGAACATGGCTATCGTCTGTAATATCGGGCACTTCGACAATGAGATACAGGTCGATGCACTTTACGAACTTCCAGGTGTTGAGAAGATCAACATCAAACCTCAGGTGGACCAGATAAAGTTTGCCGACGGTCATTCTATAATCCTTTTAAGTGAAGGAAGACTTGTAAATCTGGGAAATGCTACAGGACATCCCAGTTTTGTAATGAGCAACAGTTTTACGAATCAGGTCCTTGCACAGATCGATCTTAACAGAAACAGGTACGAGACAGGTGTATACAGGCTTTCTAAGGATCTTGATGAAGAAGTTGCAAGACTGCATCTAGGTAAGCTCGGTGTTACTCTGACAAAGCTTTCGCAGGATCAGGCAGACTATATCGGTGTTAAAGTTGAAGGGCCTTTTAAACCTGATCACTACAGGTATTAACTTGACTTCATTGTAGAAATCTAATATTTTTTAAGATCATTTTGTAGAGGGTTGTGATGAATCTTTTTCAGTGGATAGAAAATGCCTACACAAACGGAGAACTGTTCTTTTATGTAGTTCCGATCTTTCTTTTTATTATCCTTCTTGTCGTTATTTTTATCCCTGATACCGCACAGAAAACAGAAGAAAAGAGAACTGACGGGGAAAAAGAGAAAAAACCCTCGGAAGTTCCTACTGTTGACCTTTCGCATGGTTCTGAAAAAGGCTACGAAAAAAGACCTGCTTCGATGATGACCATTGATCTTACTCACGGTCAGGAAGAAGGAGCTGTTCCTGAAGAACATAAACCTGAAGACAGTACCAAAACACTGGAAGACGGTCTTGAGAAGACAAGAGGTAGCTTTATCTCTAAACTTAAGGGTATCTTTGGAAGCAAGTCCATTGACGATGAGACAATAGAAGAGCTGGAGGAGATCCTTTATACTGCTGATATCGGTGTAAATACGGTTGGTTGGCTCATGGATGAAGTAAAGCAGAACAGAACGCTTTTGAAAGAAGGCGGAGATATCAGGAATTTTCTCAAGGAAAAAATGAAGGATGTACTGCTTTCTGTTCATAAGGAAATGCCTGAAATAACAGCTAAACCATCTGTTTATCTTATGGTTGGAGTTAACGGAGCAGGCAAGACCACTACGATCGGTAAAATGGCCAGCAGATTTTCTAAAGAAGGAAAGAGCTGTGTCCTTGCCGCGGCAGATACTTTCAGAGCTGCGGCTGTCGAGCAGATAAAGGTATGGGGAGAAAGAACGGATTCAGTCGTTATAAGTGACAAGGACGGAGCGGATCCTGCTTCGGTTGCCCATAATGCCATAACAAGTGCGGTCAGTAAGGAAAAAGACGTGGTGATGATAGATACCGCCGGAAGATTGCAGAACAGAGTTAATCTTATGGAGGAGCTGAAGAAGATAAAAAGAGTTGTCTCAAATCTTCGTGAAGGTGCTCCGCATGAAACCATTCTTGTAATTGATGCAAATAATGGACAAAATGCTTTAAGTCAGGCAAAACAGTTTAACGAGGCTGTTGATCTGTCAGGAATTATTGTTACAAAGCTTGACGGAAC
>CAZTKP010000026.1:0-23551 GCA_964614215.1 uncultured Spirochaetales bacterium
CCCATCATACCGTTCGCATTACCATGGATATCGGCGATGGGAACCGGGCCGAAAGCAACCTTTATCTTGACTTCACCTGTCTGAAGTTTTCTGACACGGTTTCCATGACTGAAACCGACTCCCTTCCATGGAAGAAAATCCCCAGCTGTTATGTGTGCTCCGAACTTTCTGTACACGTTGCCGTAAATACCGCCGACGACACCGTCACGGAATGCTTCGTAAAGCCATGGATCGGTATTGTCAAAAAGCGCGTTACCATAGAGAATTATTCCCTTTTTATTGTGCTCTCTGAGTTTTGAGATAACAAATTCCAGACCCCTGTCTCCCACTCTGTAATAATGCGGATAGGAAATAACATCTCCATCGTTCAGGATCTCAATGACCTGATCAATGGTAGTAACTTTCGACCTTCCTGTCGGAATAGGTCCCGAGCCTTTTCTTCCGACTATCCTGCTCACAAAGTTCTCATTGTTGAATGCCGATACATACGGCTTATAGTGTTTTCCGTTGTAGATCATGGTCTAACCCCTCAATTCTGTTTTGATATACAGTCAACCGGACAAACTGTTACGCAAAGTCCGCAGTCTGTACACGCCGAACTTCTTATAAAATAGGCTGAATCACCCTGCTCTATTGCATCAACAGGACATTCAGCGGCACAAGCTCCGCAACTGATACAGGCTTCATCATTGATCTTGTAAGCCATCGTTCACCTCCATATCTCAAATACAAAGATATTCTACATACTTAGGTAGCTGAGTCTATTTTTTCCCTTTTTCAGGTTTCTTAGTTGTCTTTTTTGCCGGTTTTTTCGCTGTCTGAGGTTTCTCCGCTATTTTCTTTACCGGTTTTTTTGCCGGTTTTTTTGCAGGAGCATCTTTCTTTTCCGGTTCATTGAACAACGATGCCTGTCTGTCATCCTCGACCTTTTTCTTAGAAGGTTTCTGTGCAGGTTTAACTTCCTCCGGAACATCGACCTTCTTTGCGCCCTTTCCACCCGAAACAGCAGACATGCCTTTGATCTTTCTAACCTTGTAGGTCTTCTGCGGCACAAGCACTTTTTCAGGAATAACGGCACTGTCTCCTGTCGAGGAATTCTTAAACCACTCCTCGAATTCCACCATACCGTCTGTTGTCACAACAGCTCCGTTGTACTTGTCTTTGAAAGTTGCAACTGTTTCCGTAAGCTTTTCCTTCTCTTCTCCAAGCGGAACAAGCTCAGACACAACAGTAACTTCATAATTACCGGGATAGACCCTTTCAACTTTGTCGATATCGACATCACTGAACCGGCTTCTGTCAACGACCTCTGATGTTCCGTCAAGATACATGACTACATAGATCATCACTTTCCTCCATCTTATGGACTTTATAAACTCTTCTGTGTTTCTTTTTGTATATCTGCCGCAGATAATGTTGTATCTGCAGAATTTAGTTCCCGCCGTACATGAAGTTGAGGCATTTTTTTTCTTGGGACAGTAAAGCTGTGAAGTCCCTTTCTTCCTTCTGGCAAGAGTTTTATTAAGTTCTATTATCTTTTTATTGAGATTACTTTCTTCAAGAGAAACCCACTTTGGAAAATAGTGCGAAAACAAATATCCTTTTATCGGACAACCCTTTATTTCGCACTGTATACACTCGGTAAAATGAACTTTTGTGCCGGGGAAAAGACCTCTAAGTTCCGGCTCAAGACATGTTATCCAACTATTTTGAGAAACCGCCATAAACTCCCCCGTTCATTCGGCACACAGTTTATACAGGGAGGAAATCAAATTCAAGAAAACATTTTTTCGTAAATATCCTGTCCGGATGTTACCAACCGTTAGAAGGGGCAAAATGAGCTCTAGGGAATATAGTCATATTTTTTTGACTTTTTCTCGTTGCAATTTATACTTCTTTGAAGTTTTTACGAGGTGTACGGTTAAAATAACACTTGGAGGATCGAAAAGATGAAGAAATTACTAATGATTACACTGCTACTGCTGCTGGTTTCCGCATTCGCTTCCTGCAACAGCTATGATGTTGAGGGAAAACCGGAAGTGGCTTCCAACCCTGCAAAGAAGGTTTTTGCCTACTATCCGTGGGACCAGCCTAATAACGAGCAGGAACAGCCGGATAATGAAACTAATGATGACGGAGTTGTCAATGATGACGAAGTTGTCAATGATGATGAAGTTGTCAACGATGATGAAGTTACAGATAACGAAGTTCCTGATGAAGTTACTGATGAAACAGAGGATCCTGACAATTCAGGTAATGGAAACGGCGGCGATAAAGAAAACAATGATGATGACACAGTAATCGTTTTCAAGGCTGAAGGCGAAGAGGTCGATGATACCGATGCTACTGAAGAGAACAACCCGCCTGCTGACGACAATACCGCTTCAGGCGATGATCTCACAGAAGTTTTCGAGATCTACAACAGAGGTGTTACAGGTGAGCTTAAGATAGCTCAGATCAACCTTCTTGATCCTGAAGGAAACAAGATAGACGATATTGAGAACAACACCTACAGGAATCTCTTTAAGATGCAGATCCAGCAGACAACGAACGGAATCGCTCCTGAAGATAACGTTACCTGGGGATCAAAGATTCTTGCTTTCGACAACCTTGCTACAGATAACGATTCCAAAATAGCATCTCTCTGTCCGCTTAATCTCAACCCTGCCGTAGAAGGAGATATGGAATGTAAAAAGAGCTTCAGCGAATCTAAGTATAATCCTAAGTTTAAGATCCTTCTTACATACAGCAAGGCAGCTGCGGCAGCTCTCAAGGACAAACCTGAGCTTGCAGAAGGACTTGCTCTTGCCGGAGATTTTGCTATTGAGGTATGCACAAATGACACAGGAAAAGATAAGAGTGAGACTTGTCCTGAAGGCACATCAAGCTATAAGATCCAGATCACAAGACAGCCTAACAAACCGCCGAAACCTATCATTCACGTGACATTCGAATATACAACTGGCGGACCTATGTCATACAGAAACATTAAAGATGAAGTTACCATGAACCTTAAGGAAACATGTGTTTCTGATCCTGAGGACTCTACAAAGTGTCTTGATAACTGGTCGGAAAGATATTACATCAAGTACAAATGGGAAATGAAACAGTCCCCCACTCCTCTCCGTGACGAGTCTGCTCTTGTGATTCCGGATTACAGCGAAGGTAAAGCCGGACAGTGGCTTCCGGATCTTGGTGGCGACAATCCTAAAAAAGCTGAATTTACAGGTCTGATGGTTACCCCCAGAAGATATCTGGAAGATCCTAACCCTGAATACAGTGAATCAAAATGTGAAAGCGAGTGTGGAACCGAACCTTCAAATACTGGAGACAAGTTCTATTTCCTTGATCTTTCAAATTTCCTTCTGTGCCGCCAGAAATACTGTGAAAAGACCAAGACCAGATTTTACAAGGTCAATATTCAGGCAGAAACAGTTGATAAGGAAACTGATCTTGTCAGTGACACAGCTGAGATAACAGTTGTGCCGAAGATCATCCCGCAGGCCCGTGTTGTTGCACAGCTTACATGGGTTGAAGGTTTTAAAACAAAAACTGAAGCTGAATCAGATAAGGAAGGAACAAAGGTCGACCTTGATATCCACCTGATAAAGAGATCAAGTCTTGAAGCAGGACCAATGGGATACACTCCGACTGACGGCGTTATGTGTACAAGTCAGCAGTTTGAAGGAATGGGCTATTCTCCGACAGAGGATGTTAACCCGGCTGACGGAAAACCTGACTACGAAGAATTCTTCCGTCACGATGACTGTTACTTTGCTGACCAGGGTCTTGAATCTGTCGATAGTCAGAGCATTCGTGAGACTATTGCCTGGAATGCAACATTCGACCTTGATAACACCTGGGGTGGAAATAACTATGAGAACCCCGAAACTATCGGTCTCGGACCTATTGAAGATAAGGATAATGACGGAAAGCCTGACAAATCAATAATTGATGACCAGTACCTTGTTGTTGTAGGATATTCCTACTGTACTCCTAAGGGTTTTGCTGATTCAACATGGAGCACATGCTGTGAACCGGGAACAGATGGCTGTAATGGTGACGGTTCAGCACACGAAGTTCATGCCAGAGTCGATATCCTCATTGACGGTTTTGAAGCTGCAAGACCTGAGAGAACTCAGGGTGGAACAACTATCCGTCCTAAAGACAACTATTCGGAAACTTCAAAACTTTTCACGATCAAACCTGATGAATGGAAAGTTATTGCAGTGATCAAATGGGACAATTCGCTTCCAGGACCTGAGAGCAATCCGTCTTATGAAGGCGATGCTATTGTTTCAGATGTAGCTATGACAGACGAAGGTATTGATATTGATGCCACAAGTTATAAAACATGCAGGTTCGACGTTACACTCTGCGAACTTGTTCCTATCTGGGATGCCACTTCTTACTATGACTTTGTAGATCAGCCTCTGGATCCTACAGATGAACAGTCGGCCTCCTATGGCGAATGTTACTGATAGCTGATAACAATCATTTCATGCCGGGCAGGTTTCTGCCCGGTTTTTTTTTACATTTATGCAGCTATCGTCTAGAATCTTCTGAGTTTAACTGATGGTAAAGTTATGAAAAGATCTGTCCTTATTTTAATGTTTTTTTCTTTTCTGAACTTATTTGCCCAAAAGAATATCTACTCTATAAAAATGTCCGGTTTCGATATTGGAAAAAGCGTTGATACCTGGTCAGAATACAAAGACAAGAACGGCAGATGCATCAAAAAACTTGAGACGAGCTCTACCATGAACATTAAGCGGGGAAATATCGATTTTAAAATAACGTCAAAGACTATACTCGGCGTTCTATGCAACAGCTTTGAACCGGTATTTATAAAGACCGAAACAGATCAGCTGGGTTCAAAAGTCACTTCAAAAGGCTTTGTGAAAAACGGGACTTTCTATTCTGAGATCACAAAAAACAGCAATGTTGAATCCAACTCTTTTGAGCTCAAAAGTAACATTACCTTTCTTTCCGTAATATTTCAGAAATATTCCGCAGAAGATATAGTCAAAGGATTCAGCACCGATGTTATATCCGAAGACAGTTTGGCTGTAAGCCGGGTAAAAGTGTCGGGTGAAAAGAATCCTGACGGATCTGTCACCGCGACAGTTACTTACGGAGGTATTCCCATTAAGTATACGGTCATGGATCATCTCGTAGTAAGCTCTTCGGTTAAAAACGGACTCATAACATATACGCTGGATGGATATAGGCACGCAAAGGCTCCCGTCAGGAAAAGCGGCAAGAAAAAGCTCGATGTATTAAAGAATACTTCGTTTAAAAATAAAGGCCTCTCAATAAAAAGGCCCAGAAAAACCCTCAAAGTATCTTTCAATGTCAAGGGAAAAAAGATCCCGGAGATTATTACCAACTGCTACCAGTCAGTAAAAGGATCTCCCGGAAGCAGCTCTGTAACTATGGACTCCAGGCTTACTCCGTGTTCAGGAAAAAAACCTGACAATGAAGATATAGCTGCAAATATATTCGAGGATAGTAACGATCCTCAGATCATCAAGACAGCTGAGAAAATAGCATCAGGGACAGAATCAGACGAACAGAAAATTTATAAAGCGGTCCTTTTTGTGTATTCGCATATTAGTGACAAAAATTACCGGCACGGCAACCTTTCCGCAAGCGAAGTTCTTAAAAAAAGATCCGGAGACTGTACTGAGCATTCGACTCTTCTTGCTGCGATCCTCAAAGCTCTTAAGATTCCGGTAAGAATGGTTTACGGGCTTGTTCTTGATGGTGCCGGAACTTTCTTCTTTCATAACTGGAATGAAGTCTACACAGGAAAAGGATGGGTCGCCGTTGATTCCACATTCAACCAAATGAGGGCAGATTCTTCAAGAATTGTAATAGCTTACGGCGGCAACACCAGTGCATCCAGAGAAGAGACAGCCTTTGCGGTCATGAGATTTTTAAACTCAGTTGATATTGCTGTCAGTGGGTACGTCTATGAGTAAAAAGTGGTTTGCAAGTGCAGCTGTTAAAGGTTCAGGACATGAAAATATTGCCGATTCCATTATCACGGAAAAAGATATTACCAGTGAAACGCTTAAGGATATAGACCTTCTTTTCGTTAAGGATGAAAAAACCTTTCTAAGTAATAATCGGGGGTTTTTCTATACTGTTGTGACAGACCGGCATATTGATGAAAAAGATCAGGAAAAGTTCATCCTCGAACATCCAGGCAACTTTTTTATAAGCAGACTGGGCCATGACATCGTTAACCTTATTTCACCTTTCGAGCATTATGAATATATTGAACATGATCTTATACTGAACAGAGTCAGATCCGGCAACCGTTTAGGTCAGCAGGTTAACTTTATCGGACACCTTCTGCAGGACTCCGGAAATATATCCGGCGACAGCATAACAGGCCCTGAACTGGTCGAGAATATAGAAACTCTGTGCAGGAAACTGAATATAGAGGTTAAGGTCGTCAAAACATCTGAACTGGAAGTAAAACTCAATGGATTTATGTTCCGGAATATTGCTGAAGAGATCGTCCATAACTGGGATGAACATAGTACCGGAAACAATAAACTTTTTGTTTGTGAAAATTCTCTTAAGTTCACAAACAGCATAAAAAGATCTCTAGGACTTAAAAGGCCGAAAGCCCAGCTCAGATGTCCTTTTATGCAAAAAAATACTGGAAAAGGTTACGGCCTTGGTTTATATATCTTATCAGTCACTTCTTCAAAAGGAGACTTTAATTGGAATGTAGAAACAGACGGAAACTACTTTTCATTGTCGCTCTTGTTTTCCTAGGTATAACCCTGAGCGCTCAGGAATATACCGAAGATCCGCTTGAGCCGGTTACAGATACATCCTGGGGAAACAGGCATAAGGAACTTTCCCACACTATTGATTCCCATAACTGCGGAAAAGGCTGCGGAGCTATTCTGAGCCATAATGCACAGTTCATCATGAACCCTTCTCTTACTCTAATGCAGCAGTTATTCACAGTTTCAGCTTCCTATCACTATCTCGACAGTGCCTCAGGCTCGGTAAGTGACTCCCGCACTTCAAAAATAGGCGGCGGAATTCTATATGCCAGACACAGCAACCTTAATATGATAAAGACAAATTTCGCTTTTCCGATCTACAAGTGGATTTTCGGCGGGATAAATCTTAACCACTACATTGGAGACTATGCCCCTATTCAGAAAAAAGATATAAAAAGCCACTCTTTTGATGTGGGAATTTCTGCCAGGATATCTGACTTTATGTATATTGGTTTCGGTGCAACTGATGTCTGGACATTTTCAGGCAAGGCTATCCCCAGAAAGATAAGTCTCCAGCTTGAATTTGATATCGCTGACATGTTCTATTTCAATAACGCATGGCAGTATCATATCGAAGCTGAAAAGGAAAAGTTCCCTGATCCCCGAAGCGACCTTAAGGATTTCGATTTCTACACCGGGTTTGAGTTCAGATACAGCTGGTTCAGAGCCGGACTGGGATTCAATAATCTGTCCTACTCCAAAGACTTTTCCTGGGGCACGACACTGAAAACATTCAGCATTGCGTTCTATCAGCCGAGAGGTGGCGGTATCTACGGAAACTTCATGTACAACGACAACTACATGACATTCTCCATCAACATTGTGTATGAGCCGCCAGTTAACTGATAAATTGGACTTTATGATATGATTGGTTAATATTTCACTGTGATTATTTTTACCGGAGGGAAAAGGTATGGATGACAGAAGAAAAAAAGAAGACCGTCGTGAAGGACTTCAGTTTAAACTTCCTAAAGACAGTAGAGATGATGCAGATAGAAGAAACAGAGAAAGAAGGACTAAGGAAAGAATTCCTGTAAAAATGTGGATCAGGAACATCGACGGGAATGCAAATTACTTTCAGCAGACCGGAAATCTCAGTGTAAGCGGAATGTACATCCTCTCTCCTAATCCCTATCCGGACAATACAACCATACAGCTTGAGTTCCAGGTTCCCGGAACAGACCATATAATCAATACGGAAGCCCTCGTTCTCAGATCTAACGAAGATGGCCAGTTCATGGGACTCAGCGTCAAGTTTATCAACATGAAAGAGCAGGACAGACAGATAATCAGCCGTGCTGTTGATGAACTTATCAGTGAATTCTGGTATATAATGGAATAATGAAAAGAATCGAAACTGAAGCCCTTATCATAGGAAGCGGGCTATCCGGTCTCTCTGCGGCTTTAAGCCTTGCCGAAACAGGGATAAAAGTTCTCCTTATCACAAAAAAGACTCTGGAAATTTCAAACAGCGCAACCGCTCAGGGTGGAATTGCAAGTGTTGTTGATTTTAGCCATGACTCTTTTGAGAAACACATTAATGACACTATTAATGCCGGCTGTGAACTGAACGATCCCGAAGCTGTCAGGTTCTTCGTTGAGAATGGACCGGAATCCATTGAGCATTTTCAGGATCTCGGATGCAGGTTCAGCGAAAACAAAGAGGGCAAGCTTGATCTTGGCAAAGAAGGCGGACACACTGAACGAAGAGTTGTTCATGCCGGAGACATGACAGGATCTGAAATGATAAGAACTGTCAAACATGCCGTTCTGAATCATCCTGAGATCACTATTCTTGAAAATCATACCGCAATTGACCTCATCACAACCTCAAAGTTCATGCTTTCAAAAGACAATAAGGTTGCAGGAGCCTATATTCTTGATGACAGGAACAGAGTAATAACCGTGATCGCAAAATCTGTGCTACTTGCAACAGGCGGATGCGGAAAGGTCTATCTTTACACATCAAACCCTGATGTAACTTCCGGAGACGGTCTTGCAATGGGTTTCAGGTCCGGCATCTCAGCAGTAAACATGGAAATGGTTCAGTTCCATCCGACGATCCTCCACCACGAAAAGATCACATCTATGCTCATAAGTGAAGCTTTAAGAGGAGAAGGCGGTGTTCTTGTCGACAGGAACGGAAAGACCTTTATGAAAAAATATTCGAAACTGGGATCTCTCGCCCCCAGAGATGTTGTCGCCAGAGCCATTGACTTTGAACTTAAAAAAAGTGGTGACGACTGTGTCTATCTTGATATGACAAAACTGGACCCGAACTTTTTAAGACAGCGTTTTCCCAATATTTTCAAGATCTGTCTAAGTGCTGGCATAGACATGAGAAAAGATCCGATACCTGTTGTGCCGGCCGCTCATTATATGTGCGGAGGACTTAAAAGTGACCCTGAAGGCAACACTTCTCTTCCTGGTCTTTTTCTGACAGGAGAGATCGCCCACACAGGACTGCACGGAGCAAACCGTCTGGCCTCGAATTCTCTGCTTGAGGCAGCAGTAATGGCAAAATATGCAGCAAAGGGTATGCAGGAATACATTGAAAGTTACAATGACGAGATCCCTTCTCCGCCCGACTGGAACGATGAATCAGTTACGGATAGTGACGAAAATGTCATCATTAAACAGAACTGGGATGAAATAAGACGTTTTATGTGGAACTATGTGGGCATTGTAAGAAGTGATAAAAGGCTTGAAAGAGCTTTGAAGAGACTGGAACTTATAAAAAAAGAGATCATCGAATACTACTGGAACTTCAAGATATCAAGAGACCTTATAGAACTTAGGAATATCACTCTCGTTGCCGAGATAATTATACGCAGCGCAATGAGCAGAAAAGAAAGCAGAGGACTCCATTTTAATATTGATTACCCTGAAAAGGATCAGGATATCAGAAATGTCGAGATCTTTCCGGAACAGATCATCTAGATATCAGTCTTCACCGATATAAAGAACATTCTCCTCACACCAGTAAGATACCAGCTCAGCAACATCTATGTTTTTGAACTTTTTTGACAGATTTGCGACAGTAACGCTACCGTTCTTTTTTATGAAAGAGAACAGCTTCCCCTCTTCATCTGTAACGGTGCGGGTAAAGACACCGCCGTCCATCCTGTAGACAAGCCCGTAAGTATTCTCCTTATCCACTTCCTGACAGTACCTTTTCATATCAATGTAACCGGTATCGATCACATCCTCAATATTAAAGGAGAACTTGCCTATAAAAGCAGATTTGTTCATTCCTATTACAGTTTTCTCATTTATTCCCGGAAGCTGATACGGATAAGTAACCACATCAGGATCAGGATCCATAAGTGATGAAGTGTAAAAGTCATTATGATTCAGAATATCAAGAGCAAGAGGCCAAAGCTTCTTTTTCTGAAACCTGTCAAAAATATATTGGAAGTAATCTTTAATGTGTCTGAAAAGGCTGGCATATTCAATTGTCTCAGGATCATCTTCCAGAAAATCTTCGTCCTGTTTTTTAAGCCATTTGTTCCATCTTGAAATTATCTCATGACAAGGCATTTCCAGCCCCTTTGAAAGCATGGTTATCACCGAAACAAGCCGTCCCCTGTTATACAGAAGATCTATTCCGTCCCCGATCTCTCCCGCCTTTTCAAACTCACGTTTTGTTATCACGGGATTGCTCAGAGCAAGGAAAGGATAGCTATGCTCAACCTGATAGTCGAACTCTCTCATCCTGTTATAGATCCTTGTGCCGGGATACATGGAAAGTCTGTACACATTTATACTTACAGGAAGAAGGTGGAAAACTATCTCCAGATCCTCCAGAAAATCATCAAAAGACATCTTGGGCAGACCGGCAATAACATCTATCCCGAAAGAAATGGCCGGGTAGTTAGCCATATATCTGATATTTGCCAGAGCATTTTCAACATTCAGGCTTGTCATCAGATTTTCATGTACCTTCCGGTTTGCTGTCTGCAGTCCGAAATTAAGAAAAAGGTTTCTGCCGGATATTTCCTCGATCTCCTGTCTGGTAAGAATATCCGGTCGCAACTGAACCTCAACGAAAGCATCAGGCAGGTGTTTATCAAGCATATCAAGGATCTTTTTAAAATGCTGATGACTCAGATTAAATATCGTACACCCGAGAACTATATGGGAAACGCCCTGCTGAGCAAAGACCTTAAGCTCATTTTCAAGATAGTTGAAACTGTGATACCTCAGCTTATTGTTGTGCGAAAATTCAACACAGAAGTCGCATCTGAACAGGCAGCCTCTCGAGATCTCCCAGAAGACCGTAGTCTCCTCATTAAGCTCCACCATCCCGTTAACATAAGGAGAAGGAATGAGGTCAAGTTCAGGAAGAACCCTGTTCTCACCGTAGACATAAGTCTTCTTAACCTCATCCTTGAAAACTATCCCGGCGGCCTTCGAGATATTCTTGCCGTCTTTCTTAAGTGCGGCCACCTCATAGAGTGAAAGTTCCGGCTCATCCTGAATAATGAAGTCAAAATTTCCCTTAAGATAATCTTCAGGATGTGAAAAGCTGTCATGACCCCAGAGACCTTTCATGCCCCCCGTTTTCAGCTTAGCTCCAAGTTTTTCAATGTAAGCCGCATTCCAGTAATGAATTCTGAAAAGCACGATGCCGGCATTCATATTCTCAAGAAGGTTCACTGTGGTTTCAAGATCATCTGTCATGAAAATATCGACCAGTTCCGTCTCGATCTGACCTCCGGCCCTGGCGTCAAGGAATGATTTTATCGTGTAGAGATAGTATTCCTGACTACGATTTATTCTTGATCTGTTTGTATTGACTACTGCAACTTTCATGAATGTATAGACCTCAAAAGGTGAATGAACTCCGGGAAACGGCTCAAAGCCTTGAATGAATTATTTTATTGAACTCAGGTAACTTTCGATAGCTTTGTACTCTTTAAGGGCTTTTGCATATTCAACTTTGTCACCCTCTTTTGATACAACATCCTCAATGATCGGAAGGAATCCTTTATCTTCTGTCTTAAGAAGTGCAACTGCAACTGCTTCACGAACCCACGGCTCTTTATGTACAAATGCAGGTTTAAGCTGCTCTTTGTAGTGACCCATATCGCCGGAATATCCGATCATGTAAACTGCTTTCTCAACTTCTTCAGGTTCTTTGCTCTGAAGGGATGAGGCATAACATTTGAGATCTGTTCCGCATTTCTGAGCAAGTTTAGCTCTTGCCACAAAACGCTTGAACATCGTAACTGCTCTTTTTGTTGATTCGTAGTTTACATCAAGTTTTGCCTGACCTTTGATCTTTTTATCAAGATCATCTTTCTCAGCGTCCTTGTTCTCTCTGAGGATCTCTTTCTTTACTTTATCCTCAACATTTGCAACATACTTTTCACCGTCAGCTATGAACTTATCTCCATAAGCTATAAACTTTTCAGCCTGGGCAGGATCCTGCACCATTCTTGTAAAAGCATCGGCGGCCCATACGCTGGCCTCATAGAAAACTATCTTTTCGTTCATCATGTTGTATTCGCTCATAGGCTCTTTCATAGCGAGTTCCATGAGATAAGGGATAGCCTTCGGATCTCCAAGGATCGCAAGAGCTTCCGCACCCTTCATGAGGATGGAAACTTCCTGTCCCTTGTTAGCAAGCTTAAGCTGTTTCTTCTCATCATCTGTAAGTTTCTTCTTTTCCTTAGCCTTATTCTTAGTGTATTTCGAGCTGACCATCTTAAGAAGAGTATCGGTTGCCTTGAAATCTCCGAACTTTGCAAGCTGAACAGCGAGGTGCTCTGCGAGGAAAGGCTGCTTTTCATCAGTTGCAAGCTGTGCTTCAAGCTCTGAAATAACAACATCAACAGCCTGTTTTGAACGGATGTCTGCAAGGATTATGGAAGTCTTAAGCTTCTTTGTTGTCTCAATAGAAGCGATCGTTGCTTCCCATTCTCCGTGTTTCGGGCACTCACCCTTTTTCTTAACTTCTTCGTTAAGGTATTCAGGACAGAATTTTTTTGTTGCTCTATCCTTATTTGCATCCTGAAGCTTGTTAACTGAAGGATTCTGTCCGTTATAAGCTTTAAGAAGTTCCGCTTCAGCAAGTTTACCGAGCTTGATCAGAGATTCTCTAGACTGAGGAAAGAGACTGAAACCCTGCTCTTCATAGAAAAGAGAGGTAACAAGCGGGCGCACTGTTGAAGGATCCTGCCAGTTTCCAAGAACACCTGCTGTTGTGTATTTTGTTCCGAAATCCTCTATTTTGCTGTCGAAAATTTTAAGAACTTCAGGAACAAGATGCTTACTGGCTTCAGGCATCTTGGAAAGAGCTTCTATTGCTGCTCTCTTTGCAACAGATTCCTGCTTTTCTCTCATTCCTTCAGCAAGTCTTTCTGGAGTTTTAATTGTAAAATATTTTGCAAGTATCGGCACAGATTCAGGCTGTTTCAGAAGACCGAAAGCCATTGCAGAACTTTCAAGAGTCTTAAGGTTTCTGACGTTAATGTTGTTCAGACACTCATCAACGATCTCTCCGATACGCTCAATCTTCATAGTACATCCAAGCTCTCCGGCAGCAAGAACTGCCATTCCAGCCTGAGGAGTCTTATCCAGAGTAAGGATCTTCCTGCAAACTTCATCAAGGTCAACGATCTGGTCCTTCATCTTCTTGAGCTCCTGGATCGCATAAGTCCTTGATTCTTTTGGATAAAGCTGTCTAAGGTACTCGTCTTCGGGGTTGCATGCAACGGAAACTGCCATTGTTGCAAGCAGAGTTAAAAGCATCAAAATCTTAAATTTCATAGCTACCTCTTTTCTACTAAATGAATTTACTCTAAGTAACCGGTTTTCATCATGTCGACTTTAGCAGAAAAAGAATAAATATCAAATTTTTGCAATAAAAAAATCTCATTTCCGACAGGCCTTTTCAACATCCGGTCTTTTCTTGACAACAACTTGTTAAATAACTACTATTCACTGTTTTAAATACGGAGGTTTTTCCAATGTTTTCTCTGCTCCCGCTAGGTTGTTACGGCAGTGATCTCGAGAACAAGAAATGTATATCGATGCAGGTAACGCCGACAACGGTAATAGATACAGGTGCTTTGCTCTCTTCTCTAAACACATCTCAACTTCTTGAAATAAGAAATATTATTATCACACATAGTCATTTTGACCACATTAAGGATCTCCCGACCTTTTCGGACTTCATGCTTTCCTTCGGGAGACACAGGTTCAATCTTTATACAACGCAAACCATCATGGGAGAACTGAAACAGAACATACTGAACGATCTTATCTGGCCTGATTTCACTAAACTTCCGAACAGTGATCATCCGACAATTAACTTTGTTCCGATAGAGTTTGATAAACCTTTCACCATTGACGGGACGGAGTTTATCCCCATCGAGATGAACCATCTGGTCGAATCCATAGGCTTCATTATCCGTAAAGATGGTAAAACGTTTGCCTACTCGGGCGATACCGGTGTCTGTGAAAATTTCATTGATCATATAAATCAGGAACCTTCTATCAGAACTCTATGCTGGGAAACATCTTTTCCGAACAGACTTGAAAATCTGGCAAAAGTTTCAAAACACCTTTCTCCTTCGATGCTTGAGAAAGAACTTGCAAAACTGAAAAGGAAGTACGAGGTTCATCTGTTTCATCTCAAACCGAATCTTGAGGATGAGATAATCAGGGATATCGAAGGTATAAGAACAACTATGGATCTCATGACAATGAAACAGAAAAAGCCTGTTTTCATATCGTAAAGGACAACCGGATAAATGAAAAGACAGATAATAGTTAACAGAACCTACGGCGAAAGAAGAATCGCTGTCATAGAGGACAGAAAACTTGTTGAACTGCATATCATGCGTGACGACTCAGGTGACTGCCTTGGAAACATCTACTGCGGAATTGTCAAAAGAGTTCTTCCGGGGATGCAGTCTGCTTTCGTTGAGTACGGCGGAGCAAGAACAGGTTTCATACACATCAACGATCTTCGTGAAGGGATCACCTACGAGGAGTTTCAGAAAAATATTGATAACGACGGTGACGAGAACGGCGGTGAAAATAAAAAACACAGCATCACAGAATATATTCGTGACGGACAGAAGATACTCGTTCAGGTGATCAAGGAACCTATCGGCCAGAAGGGAGCCCGACTTACTACACACATCAGTCTTCCGGGGAGATACGTCGTCCTTATGCCCACGATTTCGCATATAGGGATCAGCAGAAAGATAAAGAGTAAGGAAAAGAGAGCTGAACTCAAACTGCTCGGACAGAAAGTTCAGAAAAAAGGTTTCGGCATAATTCTGCGAACTCTTGCCGAAGAGATCGATTCGGACCTTATCGAAAAAGATGCCGTTTCACTTATCAAGAAATGGAATGCCGTCCAGAATTCATTTAAAAAGGAAAAAAATCCTGCGCTGCTCTATAACGCACTTGATCCTATACTTGAGATCATCCAGAACACAAAACCGGAAGATCTTAAAGAGGTTATTCTTGATAACAAGGACGATGAAAAGATCGTCAGACAGTATTCAAATTTCTATGACGATATTTCTGCAGATAAAATAGATTTCTACGAACTTCCCTATCCGATCTTTGATTACTACAGCATTGAACCTGAGATAGCAAACGTCCTTAAGCGTAAGATATGGCTTAAAAGCGGCGGCTTTCTGATAGTCGAACAGACGGAAGCTCTTTCGGTCATAGATGTCAACACAGGGAAATTCACGGGAAAGGGAAATCTTGAAAGCACTGTTTTCAAGACAAACATAGAAGCTGCCGAAGAGATCGCACTTCACCTCAGACTGCGTAATCTTGCAGGGATAATCATTGTTGACTTCATCGACATGAAAAATCAGTCCAACAAAAAGAAAGTTATTGATCTTCTTGAGGAATTACTTAAAAAAGACCCCGCAAGAACTTCTGTTTTCTACTTTACGAGACTGGGGCTGATCCAGATAACCAGAAAAAGAACTACCGAGAGCAACATATCGTTCATGACAGAACCCTGCCCTTACTGCAACGGTAACGGAATAATTCTTTCCAGGGATACCGTTGTTTTTAAGATATTCAGGGACATTCAGCGGCAGGTAAGACTTCACAAAAGCAGAAGACTTACTTTAAAAGCGCATCCTGATGCAGCTTTTGCTCTCGAAACAAATCATCTGGATAAGTTCGAGGAACTGAAAAAGGAACTTAAAGTGATCATAGAGATAGACAAGGACCGTTCATTTCACAGAGAACACTATCACATCTCATCCGATGACATCAACTGACAGTTAGGAGGATCCATGGCTTTTATCAGCATCTTTCTTATCTCTACCGGAATTCTCGCCCTTCAGATACTTCAGACAAGGATCTTCTCCTTCACTTTATGGCATCATCTTGCCTACATGGTCATAACAGTAGCTCTTATGGGAATGGGAGCCAGCGGAACATGGCTCGCTATAAAGAAAAAAGCACCTGAAAAACCGTACAGATTTCTTGCGGTCAGCTCCATTCTGTTCTCTGTTTCATCCCTTATCTCTCTTGCAATAGCAGTGAGAATACCTCTAGACACATACATGAACGACAAGGCTCTGCAGCTGGGCTATATCTTCCTCTACTACATGCTTCTGATTTTTCCCTACTTTTTTGCCGGCGTAACGATATCATTCATGTTCACGCACATAAAGGAAAAGATCAACGTCTACTATCTTGCGAATCTTGCCGGTTCCGCCATAGGCGGGCTTCTTATTCTTCCTGTTATGGAGCTTACCGGAGGAGAGGGAGCTGTGATACTGATACTGCTGATAGGAGTTCTTTCAGCTATTTTCTTCTCTATCGCCGGAAAAGACAGGGCAATGATCATTACGGGCGTGATCATGGCAGTTATCTTCACTGCTTTTTATCCTTTAAAAAAGGTTATCTTCCCCATTTCTCCATGTCCCTCGAAAGCTCTGGGAGACGGCTACACACTGGATCCCGAGCAGAAGATCGTCTTTACTGAGTGGAACCGTGTTGCAAGGATAGACGTTTTTGAGAACAAGAACTCTCAGAAGTTCTTTAACTATTTTCCTGAACTGAAAAACAAGATCATAACAATTGACGGAGATGCATACACTCTGCTCTACGATTTTCCGTCAGAAATAAATAAGAACCTTATCTACAAAGATAAAAAGGACTATTACAAGAACTATCCACGGATAGGAACATCACTTTACGCAAGCGCCTACCACGTTCATGAAAATCCGAAAGTTCTCGTTGTCGGACTGGGTGGAGGAACAGACATAATAACCTCTCTTTTCCATGATCCCAAATCCGTTACAGGCGTTGAGATAAACCAGTCAATGATCGACGTTACCCAGACGCACTATGCTGATTTTATTGGGAATCCCTATCAGGACCCGAGAGTTGAGATCGTCTACAGCGAAGGTCGGAGCTATATCAGAAGAAGTTCTGAAAAGTACGACATAATCCAGATGTCCGGAGTTGATACATGGACAGCTCTTTCATCCGGTGCATACGTAATGAGCGAAAGTTATATATACACGACCGATGCCATGAGAGAGTATCTGGAACATCTTACGGATCACGGAACTTTAAGCGTTATCCGCTGGCTTTTCTGGCCTCCGCGTGAAATGCTCAGACTGTGCACACAGGCAGTAAAAGTTCTCAGAGATATGGGTGTGAAAAATCCGGAAAAGAACATCGTGGTAATTGGAGACAGTTCCCTTGCATCCATCCTGATAAAGAAAACACCGTTCACCTGGCTTGAACTGAATGAGATAATCGATCAGACTAACAAAACAGATAACAACAGAATTGTCTACGCTCCCGGATTTTCTGCAGGCGTTGATTATTACAGACCGCTTTATGAACGTTTCAACTTCAGCGATGATATTGGTCAAAAGTACATTAAAGGCGGTTTTGCAGCATATTTTAAGGCGGTTGAGAACGGAACTGACAAAAAGTTCATGGCTGATTATGAGTACAATATCGAACCTGTAAGTGACGACCAGCCTTTTTTCTTCCGATACTACAAATGGAAACATATTTTCTCGAGCTACTACGACCACAGCAGCGGATCTCTGGTCGATTCGATGCCGATAGGACTTCTCATCTTATCTCTGAGCCTTATCCAGGCCGTCTTTTTCTCGCTCATGCTTATAATCATGCCTCTTTTCTTTATGACCAGAAAGGAAAGGACGTACAGTCCGTTAAGTCAGATCACCTATTTTTTCATGATAGGCACAGGCTTCATGTTCATAGAGATGTCCATAATTCAGCAGTTCGTGCTTTTTCTAGGCAATCCTGCCGATGCGATAGCTGTTACTGTCATGATACTTCTTTTCTTTGCGGGACTGGGGTCTCTTTCAAGCAAAAAGATCCTTATAAAACTGGGAGAAAAGAACATATACCGCACAATGATAATGCTTTTCCCGCTCATCATCCTGCTTTACGCATGGATAGTTCCCGTCTTTACTCATAAGCTCATGTTCCTCTCATTTTCGATGCGGGTCATAGTGTCCGCTTTTATTCTTGCACCGCTTGGATTTCTTCTCGGACAGTTCTTCCCGACCGGACTTACTATTGTCGGCGAAAAGAACAGCGGATTCATTCCCTGGGCCTATGCAGTTAACGGAGTTGCTTCTGTCATTGCTTCAATTCTCGCAATAATCCTTGCAATGGTCTACGGATTCACTTTTGTCTTTGTTCTTGCCGCCTTCTGCTATTTTACGGCAAGTGTAACTTTCTACCGGTTCGTTAAGAAACATGTCTGAAACGCCTGCTGTACTTATCCTTTCGGGTGTTGATCCGACAAACGGAGCAGGTCTGGGGCGTGATATTCTGACAGTCAGGGAGCTGGGTTGCTATCCTCTTTCAATTCCTACGGTTCTCACAGTTCAGAACTCGATGAGATTTGACTCGTCAAAAGCTGTTGAAATTGAATATATCAGACATTCCATAGACCTGCTCAATGAAGAATTCTCCATAAAAGCAGTCAAGACAGGTCTCGTTCCGACTGATGAAAAATGGATCGAGATCTTTGCGGAAATTCTTGAAAATTTCTCTGTTCCGATAGTTATAGATACTGTTGTCAAAGCGACAACTGACAGCACGGAAAGAACAATCCCCGAAGGCTATCTGAAGCTGCTCACGGGAAGCAACAGGATCATCAAGCCAAATCTCAATGAATTAAAGATGTTACACCAACTTGTATTTAGTCACGAAAACAGTCCTGAAACCATGGCACGGAATATATCGGAAAAGTTCGGATGCACAGTCCTTACAACCTTTGAAGGACGTAAAGACCACATACTTCTAACCAGTCAGGATTACGTAGAAAAAATAGATCTGGAGATAATCAACTCAAACAACAGCTATCACGGAACAGGCTGCACTTTTTCTTCGGCCCTGGCTTCCTTTCTGGCAAAGGGACATTCACTGCAAAACTCTGTTAATGAAGCCGCCGCCTACACTTCTCTAAAAATATCAGGCGCTGTCAGGTTCAGTGACAAAGGCCAGCATTTTCTTTACTAATAAATAATTATTTTGACAACTGGGACTTTTAAGTGCTATGTTACCCCGCATATTAATTGCTTCGGAGGCGACTATGAGAGTTGAACAGATATCAATACTTATCAGGAACGAACCCGGTGTTCTGAGTAGGATACTTGAATCAATGACTAAAGGCGGAATAAATATTCTAGGTCTCACTATCAACGAAACTGCCGCATTCGGTGAGCTTCGTCTCATTGTGGACGATATGGCAAAAACAAAAAAGATCCTTGAGGACGTTGATGTTTCTCACAATATCGTAAAAGTTATCGTCGTTAACCTTCCTGACAAGCCGGGCGAACTGCTTAAGATAGCACGTCTTCTCAGCGAGAATGACATTAATATCGACTATATGTACACACTGTCAGCCGGCCGCAAAAATGCCTACATTGCAATTAAGAGCTGGGACATGGCGGCAACTGAGGAGCTTCTTCTGAAAGAGAATATGAAGATCGTCTCTCTCGAAGAAATAATCAGTTAATTTCTGGAGGAATCATGCTTAGATCAATAGTTTTCTGGACAATCCTTATCCTTTTCGTCTCCCTTTCAGCACAGGAAGCGGCGCAGCCTGAAAAGCAGGAAAAACCTGCACAGGAAAAAGTCGTTAAGAAGGATGAGAACAGCCCGTCAATGATAATAGAGGACGGCAAACCCGCGAAGTTCTTTGAACTCTACGGATACTTTGCATTCGCATACAAGTTCACCAACAACATGATCCTTAACGGGAACAATCCGTACCTTCAGCAGACAACGATCAAAGGTATAGACTACGATGATAATGCCGGCGATGCCCCCAAAACCTCGTCCAAAGAGGCTAACCTCAGCTGGGCATGGTTAAAACTCCACCTTGAGCCTGTTATCAATGTTGCAGAAATGCTTGAGATCCACACAAAGATGTCGCTTTTCGGAAATACAGTGCTCGGTGCCGACAACGTTACTGCCGATTCAAAAAGTAACGGTGTTCTGCGTGATGCACAGCTTGATACTTCAGCAAACATCATTTTCGAAGGACTCTGGGGAACAGTTGATACTCCCATCGGAGAACTTAAGCTGGGACGTATGCCTTTTAACTGGGGTCTCGGATTACTTTATAACGACGGGAACAGAATTAACGACCAGTCGACAGGAAACTATCTTGACAGAATTCAGCTGACCATTCCTGTCGCAGGATTTAAGATCATCCCTGCTTTTGATATTGCATCAACAGGCCTCCTTGACAGTGTTCAGGACTACCTTGTTGACTCATCTATGAAAGATAACGGATTTAACGTAAGTGCGATGTTCATGATGACCGAAGATGATCCAGCACTTCTTAAGAACAAGCTTCTTAACGGAAAAACAGCTTTCGAGTTCGGTGCTATGGTTATGTTCTCATGGAAAAACGATACATCGGGTGAGTGGGATACGAACACCACTTCCTATGCTCCCACAGATGACAAGTATGCAGACCCGGCAAAGACCTATGTCTACGAAGATCAGGGCGCAAAACTGTGGAAACTCGACGCGTGGCTTAAACTCCATCACAGACGTTTTTCTCTCAGAACAGAAGTCGCCTTTCTTACCGGAAGCATCGGCAAGATGCTCCTTGATGACGGAACGGAAAAAGACGTTAAGACAGAATCTGTCGGAGTTGCACTTGAAGCTGAGTTCAGAGCGATACCGGACAAGTTCAACATCTCTCTTTTCACCGGTATAGCCTCTCCGGATGATGCCGACTATGTTCAGGGAGATTCATGGAACAACCCCGGAAATGCCGTTAACAACGACGCTGCAAACAGTGATACGAAAGTTCAGAATTTCAGGTTCAACAGGGACTATCACTTCAACTCTGCGCTCTGGAATCAGTTCCTCGGACGTTTCACTGCAGGATACTATGCAAGTCTTTTCGGAACTTACTACATAATTGACGAACTTAAGGTCGATCTCGGTGTCACCTACTCAATGGCCCTTTACGAGAACAACTCTCTGGGCGGACAGGGGCTTCCTGATGCTATCGAACCTTTTATCAGCATTGACTATGCTAACAAGAGCGGCCTGCGTGCAGGTGTTAAATATCAGTTCGGAGCTCCTTTTGACGGTCTTGCGGTAGTTGATGCCAATAACGACCTTATCGAGGCTGATTTCTATCACTACCTCAACATCTATCTGGGAATAGTTTTCTAAAGAAATTTATCAATAAAAAATTGGAGAGAACAATGTTCAGAACTTTTGACGACATTCTTGCTGAAGTTAAAAATGCTGAGAAGAAACAGAGAGTTGCAGTTGTAGGGTCTGAGAAGTCAGTCGTGATCGAAGCTGCTCTTGACATAGTTAGGGAAAATATCGGAGAGCCCGTTCTTTTCGGTGCGAAAGACAAAGTTGAAGAACTTGTAAAAGGCACTGAGCTTGAAGGAAAAGCTGAGATAGTTGACTGTGAGGATATGGATACATGCTGCCATAGAGCAGTTGATTACGCAGTTGACGGAAAGGTGGATCTCATCCTCAAAGGAACAGTTGACACTGCAAAACTAATGAAAGCGATATTCAGAAAAGAGAACGGACTTAAGGATTCTCCTATAATCAGTGACGTTCTTGTTTTTGAAGATCCTATCGCAAAAGAGAACAAGAGACTTATCGGTCTTACTGACGGCGGACTTATCCCGCTTCCGGACCTTGATACAAAGATAGAGATGACAAGAAGTGCAGTAAAGGTTTTCCACAAGCTCGGCTTTGAAAAACCTAAAGTTGCCTACATTTCAGCAGTTGAAAAAGTAAGCCCCAAGATCCAGTCAACAGTTGATGCCGCTGAGATCCAGAAGAGAAAAGAAGAAGGCAAACTTGAAGATATAAACGCTTATCTCGAAGGTCCTTACGCAATTGATAACGTGATCTCTGAATACGCGGCAAAGATCAAAGGTATTGATTCAGTTATGGCCGGAAATGCCGACATTCTTGTAATGCCTAATATCGAGACTGGAAACGTTCTGGGTAAGATCGCTAACTACTGGGCAAATGCGGCAAACGGTCATGTCATCACAGGCGCAAAAGTTCCCGTCCTCATCACTTCAAGAGCTGATGACGCAAGAACAAAACTCAACTCGGTCGCACTTGGAATTCTTGTAAGCATGAAGTAATGAGCCCGAAGAAGAAAAAAGCCGAAATAAAATATCCCCTCATTTTTGATATCAAGATCATAATGGATTCTCAGTCGGGAGATAACAGAAACATCCTTGAACTTGATAACATACTTGAAGATCTATCTATAAAACTTAACAGGAACTGGCTCTCCAAAAAGAGCAAGACCGGAACATACACAACCTACACAGGAAATATCACAGTCACTTCACAGGACCAGATGCACGAACTCTACCATAAGCTCAAGTCACATCCATCCGTGAAGTTCGCACTATGATAATCTTTCTCGAACCTTACTACGCAGGCAGTCACAGATACTTTGCAGATAAATTTGCAGAACTGTTCGGTGCGGATCTTTTCACTCTTCCGGGGAGACACTGGAAATGGAGGATGCACGGGGCTTCAATAAAGTTTGCAGACATGATAAAGGCTAGTGGAAAGAAGTATGATACTATCGTTGTTTCTTCGCTTACCGATGCTGCACTTCTAAGGTCACTTTTAGTTGATTACATTCCCAAGGTAAAGATCATCACCTACTTCCATGAAAATCAGCTTGTCTATCCGTGGTCAAAGGACGATAAAGGGCCTGAAAAAAGGAAGGACCTGCACTACGGTTTCATCAATTTCACTTCAGCTTTAGCCAGTGACAAAGTTGTTTTTAATTCAAAGTTTAATCATGATAGTTTTCTCGATGCTCTCGAGTCTTTTCTTAAATCTTTCCCTGACGAGCAACCTGTTGATAAAATTGAAGAAATAAGAAATAAAAGCACTGTCATCCATCCAGGAACAGATGTCCCTGAAATTACAGAAAAAGTGGCGAATGACATACCGGTTATTCTCTGGAATCACCGATGGGAATTTGATAAAGATCCTGATGAGTTCTTTAATGCGTTAATTGAGCTTAAAGACAGCTGCGAATTTAAACTTGTGGTCTGCGGGGAAGAAAGAAAAAACGCGCCTGCGATCTTTCAGAAAGCTCGTAAAATTCTTGCTGACAGGATCATTCATTTCGGGTTTGCAAAAGACCGCGAAAGTTATCTTAAGCTGCTTAAAAAATGCGATATTGCTCCAGTCACAGCCAGACATGAATTTTTCGG
>CAZTKP010000027.1:0-22466 GCA_964614215.1 uncultured Spirochaetales bacterium
GCCGGAGAACTTAAGCATGCTATGAACCTTGTCTATAAGTTCAATGAATACAAAGGCTTAGTTCTAGCAGTTAAAGGTCACAATCCAAATCTGGAGCTGAATAAAAAATACATAGGAAAACTTGAAGGCCACTACGCCATCATTCCTGTTCTCAGTTACGACAAACAGACTATTCCTGAACTTAAGCACAATGAGAAACTCATCTTTGATCTTATCGTAAAACGTTTCTGTGCAACTCTTCTCAATCCGGCAAAAGGAGAGACGACAGAGTTTAAAGGCTCGATAGATCAGTCTCTCTTTCTTTCAAAATTCAAGAACTATACGGACCCGGGATTTCTTGAATTTATCAAGCCTGAAAGTAAAAAAGGCAAGGATGACGACCAGATAATTTCAGTGAATTATACCAAAGGCGACCAGCTTAAGGGCGAACTTGAAATGAAAGAGGATATGACAAAACCTCCAGCACTTTTCAAGGATCACACATTGCTTTCACTTATGGAAAAAGCCCATCTTCAGATAAAGGATACTGAACTGAAAAAGGCACTTAAGGAGGCTGACGGGATCGGAACCGCTGCAACGAGGGCGACTTTTGCACCGCTGCTCATAAAACGCGGTTATATCATCAAGGAAAGTGACGGAACCTACGTTCCTACTGATTACGGACTGTCACTTTTTAAAACTCTGCCGGAAGAGCTGACAATTCCCGATTTTTCAGCAAAACTTGAACATCAGCTGTCAAATTTCGTTAAGAAAAAAGAGGCCGATACGGATAAAATTGTCACCGATACCAAAACTTTTCTAAAAACAGTTTTTGAAAAAATGAAAAGCCAGCCTCACATCTACAACGGGCCGAAGGAAGGTGATCCGCTTGGGGTCTGCCCCATCTGCAGAGGAAAGATCTTTGAATCTCCGAGGGCTTTTAACTGCACAGGAGAATGCGGGCTCACCATCTGGAAAAAGATCAGCGGAGCTAACATCACAAAAGAGATCCTAAATGAGCTTCTTGAAAAGGAAAAAACTGCAAAAGCATTTGAAATGACATCAAAAGCAGGCAAAAAGTTCTCTGCACACCTTTTCATTGATAAAAAAGCAAAAAGAGTCGGCTTTGATTTTGTCGATTCCGATGAAAAGCAGAAAACTCATAAACTCTCTGAAAAACAGGCAGCTCTCATCGAAAAACATGGTGATGAAGACATAAAAGCAGCCCTCAAAAGAGGAGACAACGCCGCCTGCCACCAGTGGATCGACGAGTTTTTCAGGAAGATCAAAGAGAAGAAATAATATAATCTAACACCAAACTGTCGAGTGCGTTCGACACTTTTTAATCTTTTTTGTCTAGTGCGTTCGACACTTTCACCAAATTTTAAGCAAAGCCCTTGCATTTCGTCAATGACATCTACAGATTGTGAGGTTTTTCTTGATTTTTCGGTTCAAAAAAGATAATATTTCCTTGCATTTTGTCAATAACACTTACAAATTGTGAGGTCTTTCATGTACAAAACAAGACATCTGGAACAAAAGGTTAAAGATTTTTCAAATTATTTTAAAATTGTTCTTATCACAGGGGCAAGACAGGTTGGGAAAAGCACTCTGCTTGAACATGTTTTTCCTGACTATAATCATGTTACCTTTGACCCGGTAGAAGACATCTACAATGCCAGAAAAGATCCTGATCTGTTTCTTGACAACTTCCCGGCTCCGATAATTCTTGATGAAATACAGTATGCTCCTGAATTACTTCCTGCATTAAAAAGAAGAGTCGATAAAAGCGATAAAAAAGGACGGTATTTTCTTACAGGATCACAGAATATAATGATGATGAAACTTGTAGCGGAAAGTATGGCGGGGCGCGTTGGTATAATTGAACTTCCTTCAATGAGTCTGGCCGAGATGAACAATAATGGAAACGATCAGAACAACTGGGTTTCTAAGTGGTTAAAAGAAAAAGAGAACTTTGATGGAAATATCATTTCTGATACTGATAAACATATCTCCCGACTAATGTGGAGAGGGTCGCTTCCCGGAACAATCGAGATTCCTGATAAACTAATTCCGGATTTTTACAACTCCTACATCAATACATACATTGAAAGAGACGTGAGAAAGATGGAAAACATTAGTGAACTGAGCCTTTTTCATCAGTTTGTAACACTTAGTGCAGCTTTATCGGGGCAGGAAATCAATACGTCTCAACTTGGAAGAGATATCAACATTTCCCACAATACTGCAAGAAGATGGCTTGATATTCTGATCTATGGTTATCAGTGGTTTGAGTTACCTCCATATTTTGGAAATACAATAAAGAGGATTTCAGGTAAAAAGAAAGGGTACTTTTCTGACACCGGAATTATCTGCACTTTACAGAAAATCTCATCTCCTGAAAGCCTTATGGCTCACCCGATGAAAGGTAGTTGTTTTGAAACATTCGTCGTAAACTCAATTATTAAAAACATTTCGAGAATGAATATGAAACCTGCTGTTTATCACTGGAGAACTAACGGCGGAGCTGAAGTTGATATGGTGCTTAAAATAGACGGGAAACTCTTTCCTTTAGAAATAAAACTGGCAACAAAGGTCACTTCAGGAGATTCGAGAGGTATCAGAGCTTTCAGAAACACCTATCCGGATAAAGCCTCTGTCGGAATTATTGTTTACTCGGGAGACAGATGCTTCAAAGTGAATGATTTTACCTGGGCTGTCCCCTGTTTTTCATTATAAGACAGTCACCGAACAACCACAGGAATCATAAGTTCCCTCACCCTTTAAGTTTAGCTCATCATTATCAGCATGTATCAACTCACTGTAAGGAATATTATTTTCAGGGGAAAATCTTATTTTCAGATAACATTGCTGCTGTGGCTCAAAGACTTCTATATTGCAACAATCGTCTTCAGCATCCGTTTTAATGATTTCAAAACCCTCAGAAATAATTTGATCCCTAAAGTAACCTTTATTCTTGAATAGTGTTGCATTCTTCACAACAACTTTTTTATCTTTGTACTGACCAACACAGACTTTTCCGAAGTCAATCTCTTCTTTTTCAAAAACGAAAAAGGCTTCCACCCTTTGCGTTTCACTTTTCAGCTCATCAATCTCCTGCTCATCAAGCTGAACTTCTTCATAAATTTCCGGATCACACAGTGTGCTATCAACAGTTTCATCAATTATTACAGTCAAATAATTAAAACACCCTAGAGATCTAAAATCATCCCGATATTGATCACAATCCAGATCAGAAATATAAAGGTATTTACCTGGCTCAACACAGTGATCAGAAAACACAAAATATTGCTGATCATAAAAATATGCCTGATTTTCATCTATCAATTCATACTTCACGATATCAGTAATTTCGTCATCATCTAAAGTTAGTCGATATATTGTAGTTTCAAAATCAATTCCGAAATCTTTATCATATCGAGCATTTCGATAAATAGAATTTGATTCTGCAAAACTCTCGGGGAGATCTCTAATACCTCCGTTATATTGCATATACATAATATCGGGTTCAGCAATATTTGCAGAAACAACAAATGAAAAGATCAGAATTGAAGAAAATATTAAATTTTTAAGCATTTATTTCTCCATTTTGTATTCCATTGATTTTACCCTCATTAGAAAATAATCACTGAACATCCCTCTGAATTATTTTCACCAGTTACAGCATCGTCATTTGTTTCCAATTCATCGGACTTTTGATCATCATCAATTTCAGAGTCATCTGAAACTTCACCAGTACATCTTCCTGTTAAATCCACATAGTCATAGTAATAATAAGAACTTTCAATCCAGAATTCATCTTCATAAATTCCAGCTGCTTCAGGTGCAAATCTTATGTATAAAGTGCAACTTTCCTGAGGAGCAAGAATTAATCCATGTTTACAACTACCCTCAGCATCAGACAAAATAACATGAAAAGGTTCATCAGGAAATCTATCCTCATACAAGATCAGAGAAGATTTAAATTCATTCGACTCATTTTTTATTGTAATAAGACGATCATCTTCTGATCCTATTTCTGCATTAAAAGCCAACTGATATTCATCAATTCCCAGAGTTGCCCACCTTCCCTGCATTCCAGTTTTTAAAGTATTTATCTGATCTTCAGTCAGCTCTACGTCTTCATATTCTTCCAGGTCACAAAGAGAATTATCCGTTGGTTCCTCAAATTCTATTTCAGCATAATTCATGCACTGTACTGATCGGAACTCGTTTATAAATTCAGAACAGTCAAGGTCTGAAATATAGAGATATTTACCCTGTTCAACACAGTGATCTGAAAACATAAACCTAGAATAATTTGAAAAATATGTCTTGTTTTTTTCATCAATATTAAACTTTACTATTTCTGTTATCTTATCATCTTCGAGAGTTGCCCGGTAAACAGTAGATTCGCGTTGAATATCAAATACACTGTCAAGATCTGCATCACGATAAATAGTATTGGATTTTTCGATATCATCAGGAATACCATTAATTCCGCCTTCGTATTTCACATATTCTATTGATGGCGGAGCTAAATTAGCGGACAGATTCAATGAGACAATTAGAATTGAGAAAACCACTGAAATTCTAAACATTTACTCCTCCATTTCGTGTTCTACTGATTTTAATTTGAGATAGAGAAATTGTCAAGTGAGGTTTTCACTTCACAGGAACGGTGTAGAAAAAGCTGCGGGTTTTTCGTGCTTTGAATGAATAATATTTCACAAATTCTATGTGTTTTTTGATATCTGCTCCCGGCGGAGCAACTATGTGAAGGATGTTCTTATCTAAACTTTTTAGTCTTTCCGCTCTTTCGGGAGATACTGTTCCTGCTGTTATCAGAAGTACATCCCGTGATTTGGTTCCCTGAATAGTTTTTTCGATCTCATCAAAACGGACAGTTTTTATTTCAGCAGTTTTAAAAACTTTTTTCACTTCTTCCATCTGCTTAAGGTCAGGATGAGCGTTCACAACCGATATTTCAACTTCGGTGAAGTTCAGAATATAGCTGTTGTACTTATCATAGAATATCTGAGAACCTTCATAGAAAAACCAGGCTGAAACAAGAATGGAAGCGGCAATTCCCGCCACTCTGAACATTTTCTGACGAGTAAAGAACGAAAGAAAACTGAACGGGATCATGTAGAGCGTTGTTCCGACAAAAAATCCTGTAAAGATAAGAAATCCACCTAAAGCTCCGCCACTGTCAATTCCCTTTGCTACAGCTCCTGCAAAAGCCGGACAGATGGAAATACCGGTGAGAAGTCCCACAAGAAAAGGGTTCCCCGCATTTTTTGCCATCTTTGACTGACTGCAGCAGCCTTTCATCTTTCTGCGCTCAATAAATGCTGAATATATCATGTAGACAGCCACGGCAATGTAGCTTCCAGCCATTAAATATTCACTTTCAGGAATGTAGGTGATAAGAGAACCGAGATAACCTATCGCCACTCCGAAAAAAGCGTAGGAAAGGAAACGTCCAAGCGACAGCCACATAACAGTTATTAAGCCACTCTGAAGGTCACCTTCTTTTTGTAAAATAAGAGATCCGTAGATCGGTCCGCATGTAACAAGACAGGTCGTCCCCAGAGTCAGTCCAAGAACTATTCCCTCAAAAAGTAATGACAAATCCACCCCCTCAGAAACTGCCTGAAGCACTTACTCCGGCATAACCGTCACCGGCAACAGGAACTATAGCAACATTGCTTTTCTTTTTCCAGTGAAGAAAGGGAACTGCAAGCCCCGTAACAGCTCCAAGTGCTGCTCCTACAATGACATCTGTCGGGTAATGATTGCCTGAAAATATCCTTAAAATTCCGACAGTTGCAGCGGCGCTCATCGATAAGCTCCATACAACGGGAACCCATTTTGAATCGGGATAAGTAAGTGTAAATACTGTTGACATGAAAACAGCACTGTTGAAGGCATTTGCAGTGTGATTGCTCGGCATTGAGAGCTGATTTTCTCTATCCATTCTCTGAGAAAAAGAAAGAGAATCGTTATAAACATATGGCCTTTTTCTTCTGAACGAGATCTTTAAAGCACGTGTCAGACCGTTAATAAGCAGTGCGGATTCAGCATACATTACCATGAATGTAAAAGCTGACTTAAAATCTTTGTTCGCACTTTTTAAACCCAGAAAACCAAGCGGTACGGCTGCAAGCGAATAGACAAGCGCATCACCTGCATAATCAAGATCTTTATCAAATCTGGTCGTTGAATATCTGTCAAAACTGTTTACAGAATCAGCATCAAGTTTCGCAATATCATTTTCGCTAAGATCATTGTACGGTTTTATAAGAAAAGAAGTTGAAAGAGCTAAACCTGTTGAAAATATCGCAGCTTCCTTAAAGCCTTCAAGTTCAAAAGGAAAGCTGTCATCGGATTTATCCTGAGCTGAAAGAAAAAACGTGAAAAATATTATAAATACGGCTAAAGATCTCAATAGATAGTTCCCACAAGTCCTGTGGTCTTCTTAACTTCCTTTATTGTTTCAATAGCAACAGCACGGGCCTTTTCACCACCTTCTTTGAGAACCTTTTCAACATAGCCTCGATCCTTTTCAAGTTCCTCACGTCTCTGTCTCATCGGTTCAAAAAAGGCCTTCATTGCTGTGAGCAGTTCTTTTTTAGCATGTCCGTATCCGTAACCGCCTGCACGAAGTTTTTCAGCCATTGTTTCAACATCTGAAGCAGATGCAAAAAGCTTAAAAATATCAAAGACGATACATTTTTCCGGGTCTTTAGGATCTTCAAGCGGAGTTGAATCTGTGACAATGCCCATAACCTGCTTTTTAAAAGCTTTAGACCCGGCAAACATTTCAATTGTATTCTCGTAACTTTTTGACATCTTTCTGCCGTCAGTTCCCGGAACTATCGCAACATCTTCCGGAATGAACGGTTCAGGAAGAACAAAGACATCCTTCTGGTAGTGAAGATTGAACTTCTCAGCAATGTCTCTGGCTATCTCTACATGCTGTTTCTGATCTTTTCCAACCGGAACAACATCAGATTTGTAAAGGAGAATATCAGCTGTCATCAGGAGCGGATAATAAAAAAGACCTACATTTATCTGCTCACCCTTTGCAATTTTATCCTTATAGCTGTGAGCTCTCTGCATAAGTCCCATCGGAGTAAAATTTCCGAGAATAAAAGCAAGCTCAACAACTTCAGGAACCTGCGACTGAAGAAAGATCGTGCTTTTCTGCGGATCAAGACCGAAAGCAAGGTAGTCAAGAACTATATTCCAGGTGTTTTCAGAAAGAACTGCCGGATCGGGATAGTTGTTCAAAGTGTGATAGTCTGCAATGAAGTAGAATCCTTCGTAATTTTTCTGCTGCATCATCTCAAACTGTTTCGCAGCACCGAGATAGTTGCCGATATGCAGTGTTCCTGTCGGCTTGATACCTGATAAAGCTCTCATGTTAACCTCAAAATGAAAAAACGATGGTTCATTCTAAATGAGGGTCGTCTTTTGTCAATTTTTGGGTTTAAGAAGTACATTGTTGATGGCATCAATAAATGCTTCTCTAGGAAGTGCTCCGGCCGCCATCTGAGGCTGTTCATCCATCGGAACAAAAAGAAGACTCGGGATAGAACGGATTCCGAACATTGCTGCAAGTTCCTGCTGATCTTCAGTATCAACTTTATAGAAATCAACCTTGCCTGTATACTCTTCCGAAAGCTTCTGAAGAACAGGCGCAACAGCCTTACACGGTCCGCACCAATCAGCATAAAAATCGATAATACACGGCCTTTCACCTTTATACTTCCACTCTTTTTCTGTTTCAAAATCAAAGATCTTTTCCTTAAAACTGTCCTTTGTTAAAAATTCCATTCTAACCTCCCGTATCTTGAAAAAATTAACTATCTGCTCAACTCGGCAAATATTACGATTTAGATATATATTCACATGGAGATAGAAGTCAAGCGTCTACGATACACAAGAGTTTATTTGACAGTATGCAATATTCGTCTTATAAATGTACTAGTAATGTTTTGATATAGGGAAACTATGAATCATACAATTAAAATTAATGCTTCTATCCTGATTGTGCTTGTGATTATTTTAATATCAGGATGTGACAAGAAAAACTCTAACGGGACAACTCCTGTAGCAAAAACATTCAGGAAACACAGTAAAAAAGATATGGTGCTTGCAGCCGGAGGAGACTTTATCTGTGCAAGAGAGTTTGATAAAACTGTAAAAGAAAAAGGGCCGGATTACTCTTTCGTCAAGGCGAAGGAACATTTTAAAAATGCCGACCTTTCTTTTGCAAATCTGGAGTGTGTCGTAAGCGATACAGCAAAGTTAAGGTCAAAAGACCCTAAAAAGATCAACTACAATGCACCCTCCACTGTAATGCCCGCTTTAAAAAACTCCGGTTTTGATATTTTCTCAATAGCGAACAATCACACCTTTGATCTTGGAAAAAAAGGCCTTTCAGATTTTAGAGAACATCTGAAGAAAGCAGGGCTGTTATTTGGCGGAGCCGGAAAAAATTATAAAGAAGCATCAAAACCTGTCGTTGTTCAGGTCAATGATCTTAAAGTTGCTTTTCTGTTCTATAATTCTACCGGATCTAATTTCTGCGCAGACAAAAAAAATCCGGGATATAACTGTATTCGCTTCTGGAAAAAAGATGAGGCCATAAAAAGATTAAACAAAAACTTAAGATCAATAAAAGATGCCGACCTAGTTTTCCTTTCGATACACTGGGGGAAGAATTATCGCAAAGAACCGACACAGGAACAGATCGATTTTGCTCATGCGGCAATTGATGCCGGCGTTGACGCCATTCTCGGACATTCTTCTCACATTTTCCAAGGTATTGAAGTATATAAGAAGAAACCTATCCTTTATGATATGGGCGATGTTTTTCTTAAAAAAACAGACAGTTGGGATACCAGATCTTTCTTTTTTAATGTCAACGTGGAAAATGCTGAAATAAAATCTCTTGAACTTTTCCCTATCTTTATGAATGACACACAGATAAGATTTGCTGAAGGAATGATCTCAAATGATATCATGAGAAGGTTTTATAAGCATTCTAAACGTTTTGGAACAAAGATCAAAAGGAAGAGCGGGAATCTTATAATTGAAATGGATCAGGAACCGAAAAAAACCACCCTCAAAAAGCCAGAGCTACCTTCAAAGGTTAAAACCGTTAAACTTAAAAAGATGTAGTTTTCTCATCATCTTTCCTAAAAATAAGAAATACCGAATAAAGCACCGCAGGGAGATAAAAAAACAATCTCTGAATATCAGAAAAACCGTCGATCTGGCGATCCATTAAAGGTACCCTGGAAAAGATATTAATAACAAGTACCGTCATTCCGATAAACATAAACTGAGTATCAAAACGAACTGATCTTCTATTCATCTTCATAACCCAGACAACCATCATGCCTATGCCAAGGATATTTAATGAAATTCTTATGACATCAAATGCGACAGAATACATCATGAAAGGCATAAAGATGACCGCGGAAACAATTAATGAATGCATACGGAAAGCTTTTAATTTGAACGACTCGTGTATAAACACCAGAATTAGGAGAACAACAGGATAATACGCTGTAATGTTTCTTAGTTGAAATATTCTTTCAGGAATACTGTGCTTCTGCGTCCTTAAAAGTTCTGAAAATCCCACTGTCTGCCAATGCGGCAGTCCTTTTTCTCCTGCATAGATATAGCTGTAGGAATTTAAATACCTGAGAAGCTGTTCAAAAAGAAGTTTGTTGTCCACGAAAAGCATCCCGTATACAGTAAGAAAAAGAAAAGTTACAACCGGCAGCAGCATGATCAGAGTGTTTACTTTCCCGAGTTTCCATTTTCCATCCCCGAAGTATTTCAGATAGATGGAAAGATAAATAACAGGTAGACCGATCAGAAGATAGCTCTCATGAACAAGTATTGCCATCGAAGATATGACGGCTGCCGCAAGAAAATGTTCCTTCTCAATAAAAAAGAGTGATGAAATAGCGGCAACGAACAGAAGAGCATCAAAATAACCGAAAAGATGTCCGCTCATTACAAAAAAAGGGGAAGAAACAAAAACGATGACAAGTATTGATATATTTCTGTCAAATTGATAATTTCGGAGCAGCATATACACCAGAACAAGAAAAAGAATTATAAATACGGCATAAACCACTCCTGAAAGAATAGTTATCATATTCCGGGACATTTCAGCATCGGAAGCTGATAGAAATACCGAACAGATAGAACCGATGAGTCCACGCTTCATAAATCCGAAACGGTAATCAAGAAGCCAGTGGCTCATTGCATAGTTATTAGGCAGACGGATAGCCCTGGCTACAGTAACTCCGAGAGTCCAGAGTGTAATTACAACAAATACAATACGACTGTAAAGAATCTTCTTCATCATAAATCTTTATTTAACCTCGAAAGCCCTTTCAAAGATGTTTATTCCCTTAACAGAAACGATCACGTTGTACCTGCCCGGAACATATTTTCTTTCCGGTGACAGATGAACTTTAAGCCCGCTGTAACCGCCTTTTATTTTAATATCCTTAGTCAAATATTCCTGACCGCTTTCATTGTAGACAGTAAATTTCATCCTAAAGGATCTTTCACGTTTTGAAAGTCTGTCAAACTTCACTCTCGCCTGGACCTTGTCGTCAGGAGAAAAGACTTCGGCTATGTTAAGTCCCTTATTTTTAAAATCTTTTCCGAAATACATGTAGTTAAAGTTAAGTCGGGGAAAATCTCCTCCGATCTTTTCCTTTTCCTCCTGCGTAAAGACCTTAAGCTTGTATATCCACTTGTCATTCGCCAGTTTCCACGGAAGAAATACCCTGTCATTGGGATCAAGCTGTCTGATAATTTTCCTATGAGGGTAATTTCTGTTGGCAATCAGAAAGAAATTTTCCATTCCCGGAGATTTACTGTTTATAAGTTTTACAGCATGCTTTATTGACATCCCCCAGTGCTTGTGACCCCAGACATTTATCATCTTCCATTTTATATCAGGACGACCCTTATCTGCACGGTCAGCATACTTTCTGTAGTAAAGGTTGACTGGATAGAACATCCTTGAATCATCGTCAATGATCATTGCTCCTTTGGGAAGTTTTTCCAACAGAAGATTAACAAAATCCTCAACATCATCGTAGTTTCTTTTGTTGGGGTTGTAGTTGTATTCCGTTCTGTTATGCGAACTGATAAATTTTCTGTCACTATAGGGACCGTAATGAAACCACCATGTTGAAGGATCCTGTGACCACTCGCCGATCTTTTCGTAAAATGTAATGGGAAGAATGACACTAAAAACACAGCAGACGATAAGGAACCACCTGAAAAACTTCATCTTTCTTTCACTTCTTTCCTGGACTATCAGCACGAGATCATTTAACAGATAAACTCCGGTAAAAGCATAAATTATATAGCAGGGAAGAAGAAACTGGAACTGATCCCATGTGTTATAGAACTGGAAGAAAAGAGTGGTTACTGCAAACGGCAGAAGATAGATGGAATAGAAAACCTTGCTTATATCCCTCTTGAATGGACTCTTAAGCCATCCTTCACGTCTCATGAATATCAGGAGTACAATGCCCAGAAGTGCTGCAGAAATAAAGATCTTTATCGCTCCGTCATACCGGAACCAGTTAAAAGCGCTTTTTCCTATTCTGAGAACGTAACCGTTCTGAAGAAGAATAACATTAAGAACAAAAAGAAGTGATGTAATAGAAAGAAGAACTCTGAAAACTATCTTTTCTATCACTGGATCTCCTTTACGGACCTTTATGAACCTATGAATAAGTCCTCCGAAAACAATATAGATAAGTCCGGTAACCGTCAGAAAAAAGAAAGGTGACGGAAACTGCAGGAAATGATACCAGAAACTCTGTCTGAAACCGTTAAGGTTATCAAAGTTGAACATGATATTCTTAAATTCACCGCCGGCACCTGTATTAAAAGTTCTGGAAAGATCATAACCTGCTTTTACAAAATCCTTTGCAAGCAGAGTCAGATAAGGTGAAAGACCTATCAGAAGAAAGACTGAACTTACAAGAAATACCCAGTAAAAAACATACTTTCTGTTATTCCCGAAGATCTTTCTGTACACAACGGGTATCTTTCCGTTTTTGGGAAGATCGAAGAAATTAAAAATGAGAAAAAGATAACATCCACCCCACCACACACCGTTCTGAACGTGGTTGAAAAATGAAAGCCCTGCAAGAAAAAAAGCAAGATACAGAGGCCATATCCTCTTGTTCTGAACATAGTCAACAAAGCAGGTGATCATAATAATTATCATAAAAACGTGAAGAATATAATTCTCCGCCATAGTCGAATGCCACCATACCGAGTGTGAGACCATAAAGATAAAAGATCCTGATATTACTGCTACTCTGGTTAGTTTCAATCTGTTCAGAAGGAAGTAGAACGCAATTGCTGCGGCAGCTCCGAAAGTAACTGTCATCAAATTAGCTTTGAATACCACAGTTCCAAACGGAAGCTGTAGAAAAAGATGCCCTACAACCATCGCAAGATTATGAAGATTCGGGTGAATCCCGAATTCAAGGATCTCCATCCGGTGAACCATTAACGCAACATCACCCAGAGCCATCTTTGTGGCCATTGTAAAAAAGTAGAAAACCGGAGGGATCAGTACAAACCAGTGCCTGCAGATCCTACTTTCTCTGAACTTTGTCCAATTCATTCTTACTCCTGGCTTTTTATAAACTCAGCCATTGTTTTTACTGAATAAAGTATCTTTTTACCCTGCTCACTTTCAGTTATCTTGTGACCGTACTCTCTTTCAAGAAGAACAATTAGCGAAAGAGCATCAATAGAATCGAGACCGAGTCCTTCGCCGAAAAGAGGCTCGTCAGTTTCGATCTCATCTGCTTCCATATCCTCAAGATTAAGCTCTTCGATGATCTGTTCCTTTAATTTTGCAATAAGCTGTTCCATTTTTGACTCCTTTTTAACTGTTATAGATCAAATTAAGTTTATTTCTTAAGTCTGTTCCCTCTTCAACCTTTTCACCGAAGAACAGACAGGCTTCGAAATCTTTTTCATCCCGGTAGTCAGCATATCCGAAAAGTATCGTCTTAAAATCCATTGTATCCATTACCGCTTCAAGTGTTTGTGCATCAAATCCGTCTGAACCCAGAAAAAGAGTTTCCCCTTTGATATTATTACGGATCGATATCTCACCTATCATTACATTGGGAAGAGTATACACAAAAAGCGCCGGATTAGGAAAATAGTTACCTTCCTGAATTGTCTCATTGTACTTTCTGTCAACATTCTCCGTTGAATTTCTATTCATCAGCACAATAGCGGTGTCATCTTCATGAATAGTGACCTTTTCATCGGACAAGATAAGTTCACTAGCAAGAAAGGCCAGTTTTGCAAGCATATCCATCTTGTAGAACTTGGGATACTTAAGTTCCAGAAACGAGTAGATCTCCTTAAACTGTTTAGAACTTCCGATCTCATTTTCAGTTTTCAGAACAGTTTTTCCGTCAACTTTCACAGTATCCTTTCTTATCAGACAGTTCTTTATGATCTTTATTCCCATATCATTTGTCCTTTTTTACTACCAGTGCACAGTTACATCCACCAAAACCCGACGCAGTTTTCAGAAAACTTTTAAAATTATCTGAGACAAGATTTTCCTTGAGAATATTTATCTCACAGCTCACTCCGTGCTCAGAATATCCCAGAGTTTTAGGAACGATTCCCTTTCTCAGTGCCTCGATAGAAAGCGCGACTTCTGTCAGCCCGGCAGCTCCGAGAGTATGTCCCAGATAGGCTTTTAAACTGAACGCGGGAACTTTGTTGAGCCCTGCTCTGTCAAAACCGATAGCTTCCATTTCATCATTAAAAACGGTTGCTGTTCCATGAGCCGAAATAAAGCTGATATCCTCACCATGCTCCTTAAGAGCCCTTCTGATCGAGCGATAGAGACCTTCTGCGGTTCTTGAAGGACCTGAAATATGATTTGCATCACTTCTGAAGGCTCCGCCTGAATAGACAACGGGATCGTTTCCTGCAAATTCCGGATCTTTTGTAAGAACAACTGTTGATGCACATTCTCCCAGATTTATTCCGTCCCGATCTTTATCAAAAGGTCTGCACCTTGAACTTCCGATAGCTTTTAAGGTTTGAAAACCGCTGACGATAAATTCTGACAGAACGTCACCGCCACAGACCACAACACTATCGTATCTACCGTTTTCTATCATTCTCGCACCGACGATCACTCCAAGTGCTCCGGATATGCATGCATTTGATATTACTACAGGTTTCATCTTAAATCCGAAATACCCGGCAAGCACTTCCGCACTGCTGAAAAGTTCCAGCTCCGCCATTTGGGGATTTTCAGAACCATCAATAATTCCAACGTTTCCCTTAGTGGTCGAAAGAATAAAGCCTGTTCTGTGATCTACTGTGATCCCTGACTCACCTAAGGCATCTTTTATTGATAAGGCGCATATTTTTTCAAAACGGCTCATCCTTCCTTCGACATTCTTTTCGATCTTTTCTCTCTGCTCTTTTGAAAACACTGAAAGATAGGCAGGATTAGTAAAGATATCTCCACCGACAAGGTTCACACTGCTCTTTCCTTCAACTGCTTTCTCAAAATTTTCTTCTGTGGTCTCTCCGAGCGGAGAGTAGATATTAGTTCCCGCAATATAGATCATAGTCCCTGCTCTTTTTTCCATTCTTCAAAAAACTGCGGCATCGTCAGTTCAAGTTCTCTCGACTGAGCATCGATAAACACCTGCGTAGTCTCCGCTGTGATAACGGTCTCTCCCGTCCTGTCATTCACTATTTCATATTTAAAATTGATCTTTGCCGCGGGGCTGTCAATAAAGGTGATCTTAATAACTGCCGTATCTTCATAAAGAAGCGGACTGAGATACTTTATATCCAGTTTAACAACGGGAGTCATGTAACCTTTTTTATAGACAGACATATAATCAAGATCGTACTTGATCCCGAACTCTTCTCTGGCATCTTCCAGATATTTAACGTAACTTCCATGCCAGACGATCGCCATGGCATCAACTTCACTGAATCTCACTCTTATTTTCGCACTCGCCTCTAAAGTTTTCATCTTCTCCTCAGTCAATAAGAAATATTTTCATTCCGCACGATGCGGCAGTCTCACCGCTACATTCAACCTCACAGCTCACCACTGTAACGTTCATCACCCTATGCTCGATCTTTACAGTTGTTGTCAGTTTTGAATCAACTTCAGGCAAAAAGAACACCTTAAGTTTGCTGATTGCTCCGATAAAACCGAGCTTGACAGCACCACCGTTCTTTAAAAGCTCGTATCCTGCTCCCGCAGCCGCCGTCTGAGCCATATTCTCAGCTAGACCGGCCTCGATAAGTTTACCGTTTTTCACAAGCACATGGCCTTCTTTAACTACAAATTCCGTCTTCACAGCTTCCTCATTCCAGTCAGCAAGTCTGTCAACAAGCACAAAAGGCTCTCTCTGCGGAATAAGTTCCGTTATTTCGTATTTAAATTCCATACATCACTCTCATTTTGAAACATTTTCAGAATATATCCGGATCACCTTTACCTTCCCTTACGACTTCGTACTCGTCTCCGTCAAGCTGTATGATAGTGGTAAGTTCAGGATAGATGTAACCGCTTTCAACGACCAGATCGACGTGTCCCAGCCAGGTAGGTTCATCTTCATCGGGATCGTTAAAGACCTCATCTTCATTCGATGCTGTCGAAACAACAAGCGGGGCACCGTAGGCATTGATAAGTTCGTTGATAAAAATACTTTCGGGAACTCTTATGCCTATTTCCTTTCTTTTCTGAAGCATGATCTTGGGAATATCCTTACTTGCTGAAACAATAAAGGTGTACGGTCCGGGAAAACATCTTTTCAGAAGGTTGAAGTGCCTGTTGTCAATGTTGGTGTAGTTGGCTATCTCGCTCAGATCACGGAAAACAACAGAGTAATATTTTCTCTTCTTGTTCTGTTTAATTCTGTTAAGTTTTTCAAGGGCATTTTTCTTTCCTATCCCGATCGCAAGAAAGTATGCGGTATCGCCGGGAAGAAGCACAACACCTCCGGACTTGAGAACTTCAACGGCCTGTTCAATCACTCTTTTCTGCGGATTTTCAAGATGAACTGTTATTCTTTCCATATCACGTCCTAAAAATGTTTATTTATAAAATCAGGCAGCCAGATCAGCGGGGAGTTATCAGCTTCAAGTTTTTTCAGGCTCCAGTCGTATTTTTCAAGGAGAATTCTAATATCAGGAACAAGGGAAAAAGCATAAAAGACTGATGCCGCATAAGCTTTTTTCATATACTCATGGAAATCAGCAGACGGAGTATTTTCCAGGCTGTTAAAAAGCTCAAGAAGTCTTCCCTGAAGGTTAGGCTTCACACTCTTTATAAACTTGACCTTTTCTTTTCCGGAAAGACTTAAAGTATCGTGGATCTCGACAGAGGCCTTTTTCATCTTCTCTTCATTTTCGGCATTAACGACACCGTTACTGAAAAGGAATACTGCCTGTATGATCTTGTACCTCAGTTCAAGACTTCTGACTTCGGAAGAATTAGGACCAAACACAAGAACAGGTCTTTTACTGCATACTATTCTGAAAGGCTCCTCTATTGTATCGTTCCAGACTCCTTCAACGTCCTCATTTCCCATTGAGAGCCTTATTTCCTCTATCATCCTAAGGAGTCTTCTCTGAGAGTTTCCTGCAAATGGTCTTCCCGGATTTTTCACATCATCGCGTTTTCCTGTTGCAATGATAGCGGAATACTCCATAATATTACGTTCCTTTTCATTAAATCCTGCCTGTTTTAAAATAGTGTCGTTCTTAAGGGCAAAGATCCTTGCAAAAAGTTTCTCATCAAGCTCTCTCTCTTCTCCCATTTCAAGAAGAACACTGTTGAGAAAACATTTCCGTCTTATTTCCTTTTCAAGTTCGGCAAGCCTTTCAACTACATAGGTCTCACCCTTGTAAATAGATTCAAAAAGTATTTCCCTGAGCAGTTCCTTTTCCTCTTCATCTTTTTCTTCCTGCTTAAGGATCCTTGAACGGTATATTTTTTTTGTAAGACTGTCTTGTGGCAGATCGGATATCATCCCTTCTATCTCATCGTTGCGTCCTTCGTTAAGGAGAACAGCAATATAAATTTCCATCGCATCTTTATCTCCTTTTTTGGCAAAGAATTCAGCCGCCGTCTTTTTAATCCTATCAGGCATTTCATCTGCGAACGCCTCTTTCACAACTGTAAAACTATCAATCCCAAGAAAGTCGTTACCGTTAACACTCTCACCGCATTCAACGAGAAACTTCAGCTTTTCGACCGTCTGAGCCTCGTTCTGCGGGATCAGTTTTTTAAGAAGTTTCACTGAATCACCCGGGTATCCGCTTCTTTTAAGGATATCCGCCACTTTCACTCCTTCAGCAAAACGGTCGCCTGCATCGGAAAAATTACCGCTATTAAAAAGTTCTACTGCATTCTGGGAATATCCCGCTCTGATATAAAGATCAAAAAGCATCGAACGGAGTTTTTCTGCGGTTTCCCCCTCCTTTTGAACTTCAAGCTGCTTTTTAACTTCTCCAATTGCCGGATCAAGTTCGTTATCATCTTCAAGTGTTCTAACCATTTTGGTGAACAGATCTAAATTCCATTCCTTTTCAAGCATCTCTTTTGATATCTCAAATGCTCTCTGGTGATCCCCCTGCTCCATGAGAAGGTTCAGAAATTCCATACCTTTGCCAACATTGCCACTCTCCTTCCACACTTCTTCATAAACGGGAATCAGAAGTGACTGTCTTTCCACAAGCTTGAGATACGCAGCATATTTTTCAAGATAACTTTCCTTTTCATCCTTCGGTGTTGACTTGTATCTCAACCTGTATAGATCGATCAGGTCTTCGGGATCGATATTGTCGGAAAGATCTTTTATGGTTCTGTCAATAAATCCGCAGCGTTCCTTATCGTCATCCATTTTCTTTGCAAAAGTCTTGCGCAGAAAAAGTATCGTCTGAAAATCGTTTTCCTTTTCGTATATCTTCTCAAGGATGTTCCTGACAATATCCATGTAATCGAAATCCGATCCGTTCAGGAGCATATCCTCAAACTCCTCCTTAAGTTCCGGATTGTCGCGACCTTTAAAGAAAAGTGTCCAGATACTTCTCTTATCGGACGGCTCAAGTTTGAGATAATACTTAAGGATCGTTGCAACTCCTTTGTAGTATCCTTCCTCGATATATTTTTCTATCAGAAGCATTAACGCTGTTTTTCTTGAAGAGTTCTTAACGAGATTGTCTATTGAATACTTTCCGCTGAGAAGGCTCATTGCAAAAAGCTCCCCGCTATCGAGCTTTTCGGGCACATCTTCTGCCGCCTCTTCATTTTTTCTGAAGAAATACAGATACTTCCATAAAGACTTCTCGTTTCTCTTAAGATACTGGTCAGCAATAAAAGACGGATCTCCGCTCTTTATAAGATCGGCAAAAAGCTGAAGGTCTCTTTCGATAAAAGTTCCTTTATCCGTTGTGGAAAAATCAGGTTCTCCTCCGAGCATTCTAAGATTTTCCATGGCCATGATATTTTCGGGAAACATATTCAGTATCTTTCTGAATATTTCAACAGCCTCGTTATGCATATTGTTATCGCGATAGATGATGCCCAGTCTGGTAAGGTAGTACTGTCTGGTTTCCGAATCTGTGTGAGATGTTTCGAGCAGCTGTTTGTACAGAATTATCAGATTGGCAATATCTTTTTCGCGAAGATATATCTTTTCAAGATACAGAAGGCTCGGGATATGTTCTCTCTTTACCTCCAGGATCTCCATAAAACATTCCTTTGAGCGTTTCATATCCCCCAACTCACGAAAGAAAAGGGAACCTGTACGGTAATAAAGATTAACAATATCGGTGATATCTTTTGTGAGGTCTATCTCCTTAAAGTTAATTTCCGTAAGTTTTCTCCAGCTCCTCGTCTGATAATAGATCTTTCCCAGTTTTTTTATGGTGGGCAGATGCGCCTCGTCTATCTCGAGAATACTGAGAAGGTGTTTTTCCGCAGAGATATAGTCCTTTTTATGAGTCATGAAAGTTTCAGCTACAATATTGAGTATCCTTATTCTTTCACTCGGATCCTCACTGTACTCAAGTTCCTTGAGAAGTGTGCTGATATATGCATCGTAATCATGCATCTTCAGATAGATCTCCGAAAGTGTCCTGACAACTTCAAAGGAATGTTTCAGTTCTATACTTTTTTCAAGAAGCTCCCGGGCATCCACACTTCTTTTGAGCTCTCTGTGAAGCACATCTCCGGCTTTATACAGATAGTATGCTTTAAGCGAACTGTCCTCTTCTCTGTCGGCAAGATGCTGATAAAGATTGAACAGATCCTGCCACATTCCGTTCTCTTCATAGACTGAAAGAACTCTGGAAAGACTCACAGAACAGCTCATTGGATCGTCTTCAACGATATTCTTATGAATTTCCGTAGCAAAATCAGGCATATCGAGTTTGTTCTCATAGATATCCGCAAGCAGTTCCAGATACTTCGTTCTTTCCGGACCTGTAGTTTTCTTTGCCGAAAGTTTGTAATACTTTCCTATCAGATGCCACTTCCCAAATTTATAAAGCAGCGGAGCAATGACATTCAGAATGAAAAGAGAATCCGTACTTTCAGCAAGAGCTGAGACCGAATTTTCCAGCTTATCCTCGATCTTGTTCCTGAAGTAGTAGAGAAATTCAACAAACTTGAGACTTGAAAAGGATACTGTGAGAGGACTCTGGTTGACCTTATTGGTAAAAGCCGACACCTGATCCACTTCAATACCGTCGTACTGGACAATGTAGAATTTAAGGACTTCATAGATAAACGGGTGATAATCCGATTTCTCAAAGATATCGAGCATCAGCCCGAACGCTTTTTTTATGTCCCCTTTCTTTTCAGCTTTAACTGCCTCAAAAAGTGCGGCGCACATTGATTCAAATGTATTGCCGGGAATAATTTCCTGATCTTCGTCACTGTATGCGGAAAGAAGAAGACTTGAAATTCCGTCATTCTTAACTTCGAGCTGTTTAAGTTCATCAATTATGGCCTGCCTGTTGTCTTTTGCATGAAGAAAGAGAAAATTAAGAAAATCCCTATACCTTTCATCAGCCATATGGGGCTTAAGTTCCCTCAATTTATTCAGAAGTTCATCTTCTCTACCGTCTCCGGAAAGCATGATCAGAAACAGCAGTTCAAGCTCGTCGTTACCATTGAGGCAGTTAAGCGCCTTTTCCTTTGAACCGGCTATGAGCATGGACGGAAAGAACTCTTCCGGAACTTTATCCATCAGTTCTTCAAGCGAAGAGAACTTTCCTTTCTCAACTGAAAGTTCTTCCTGACCTGCAAGAAGATGATCAAATTTGATGTCCAGATTCTCTAAAGATTTATCATCCGAAATAACTATCCTGCTCATTTTGACCTCCGGATCTATTCCCACTCGATGGTTGCGGGCGGTTTGGAACTTATATCATAGACAACTCTGTTAACTCTTTTAACTTCGTTGATAATCCTTGAGCTGACCTTTTTGAGAAACATGTGATCAAAGTCGTACCAGTCTGCTGTCATAAAATCATCCGTCTTTACGGCTCGAAGTGAAACAACTGATTCGTACGTTCTTGAATCCCCCATAACTCCTACGGTCTTCACCGGAAGAAGAACAACGAAGGCCTGAGAAATATCATCATAAAGATCTGCTTTCCTTATTTCTTCGATAAAAATGTGATCAGCATCTTTCAGTACTTCGCATCTTTCCGGAGTTACTTCACCGAGAATTCTTACTGCAAGTCCGGGACCCGGGAACGGATGTCTTCTGATAAGATTTTCAGGAAGTCCCAGTTTAAGTCCCAGTTCCCTTACTTCATCTTTAAAGAGATCACGAAGAGGCTCAACAAGTTTAAGTTTCATATCTTCGGGCAGTCCACCCACGTTGTGGTGACTTTTTATAGTTTTCGAAGCACCTTTTTTACTGCTCGAGCTTTCAATAACATCAGGATAGATCGTTCCCTGGGCAAGAAAATCAGCATCACTGATCTTTGCGGCCTCCCTTTCAAAAACATCGATAAAGGTATTTCCTATTATCTTTCTCTTTTTCTCCGGATCCTCAACTCCCGCAAGTTTTCCAAGGAACTCGTCTCTTGCATCAACTACGATGAGATTGACCATGTCCTTAAAGTTATTTTCGACCTCTTCTCTTTCATTTTTACGGAGAAGTCCGTTATCAACAAAGATAGCGGTCAGATTCTTTCCGATAGCTCTTGCAAGGAGTGCGGCAACAACTGAAGAATCAACTCCGCCGGAAAGACCGAGAACGACTTTTTTATCACCTATCTGCTCATTGAGCTTAACCAGGGATGTCTCGATATAGTTCTCCATTCTCCAGTCAGCTTCGACGTTGCACACTTCAAAGAGAAAGTTTGCTAGCATCCTTCCGCCTTCAAGCGAATGAACTACTTCCGGATGGAACTGAACTGCATAAAAACGACGTTCATCATCACCCATCGCGGCATGTTCGATCGAATCAGTCTTGGCGATCTTATAAAAACCTTCGGGCATCTTTGAAACGTGGTCACTGTGACTCATCCAGACCTGAGTTGTTTCGGAAATTTTTAAGAAAAGAGGCGATTTGGGAGCAAGATTGCTGATGATAGCTCTTCCGTATTCACGACTTTCGCCGCTTTCAAGCTTTCCGCCGAGTTTCACAGCCATAAGCTGCATTCCGTAACAAATTCCGAGAATAGGTATCCCGAGTTCGAAAATTCTGTCATCAATATCGGGGGCTCCTTCGTCACTGACTGTGTTGGGACCACCTGAAAAAATTATTCCACTTGGATTAAATTCCTTAATAAAATCAAGGCTTATATCAAAAGGGTGCAGTTCACAGTAAACGTGCATTTCTCTAATTCTGCGGGCGATCAACTGATTGTACTGTGATCCGAAATCTAAAATGAGTATCCTGTTCATAAATCCTCCGAATGAAAAAACACCGCTAATTCCAACAGTAATATGAGTTTTAGCATAAAATAAAAATATATCAAAGAAATTAGGTATAGAGATTATGAAATGATCTGACAAAGACTGACTCCAGCTCTTTCGACCTTTTAATTGTCAATTGAACTTTATCCGAGATATCTTTCCAGAGCTTGAAAGCTTCATTTATCTGCAAGATCACCTCGTTCACAACACTTTTATCAAGTCCGGCTTTTTCAGCCACCTTTACAACATCTTCTCTGGAAATATTCTTCCCTCTGCCATTAACTGTCATGCTGTGTTCTCCTCCGGGGCCTTCAGAAAACGTGAGGTCATAGGCTGGAGCGACTTTCCATCTTCTTTCTTCAGTATCATAGATAAAACTGAAGTTCTTCACATGGTCATCCCTGTTGTCGGTCACCCACCCCTCCTCGAACAGGACAGGACGCGACGACATCATGGTCGATCC
>CAZTKP010000028.1:0-4185 GCA_964614215.1 uncultured Spirochaetales bacterium
TATCTATCCTGGACTTACTTATCGAAAAGATGGCACCGTGAACGTAGATCCCCACATTCTCCCCCGTCCTCTTGTTCCACTCTTCGACGAGAAACTTGTAGTTCTTCAGCTGATCTCTCGATATTTCCTGAAAAGAAAGTTTGTACCTCACCTCGGCGGGTCTGAAACTTTTCACAGAAGCTTCGATATTCTTAGCCATGACGATCTTTCCGTCACATTTAAACGAATTCAGACCTTCGATCTTCATTCCGTTACCGTAGTTGGCCACATGAACCCTGATAAGCGGAATGGAATCTTTAAAGGAAAAGGATGCGCTGTGTTTAAGATGAAAGTCCAGATCATCCTGCGCCACCAGAGGCAAAAGCAGGAAAATAAGGCTAAAAATTAACGATCTCGGGATGTTCTTCAATATTTAGTTCTCCGTTAAGTCCCACATCATAAAAAGTATTCTCATAGAGATAACTGTAGATAAGAAAGAACCTCAGCACCTTCTTGACATAGTTTCTGGTCTCAAAATAAGGGATCATCTCTATGAACATATACTTTTTCTTTCCCTTATTTTTCTTTATCCACTTGGAAACAGCCATCGGACCCGCATTGTAGGCCGCAATGGCTGAGGGCAGATCACCGTCAAAACGTTTGAGCAGCTTTGAAAGATACCAGGCGGACGCCTTCATGCTCTCATAAGGATTGAATGGGTCTTTTATCTTTATACCACCGAATTTACTGATCTTTTCAAACGTGGCAGGCATGACCTGCATCAGGCCTACAGCCCCTGCTCCGCTTGTAAGTCCTTCGCGGTAGTAAGTTTCGGCACGCATAATGGAATAGATGAGCTGCGGAGGAATATTGAACTCAAGAGAAAGCTTCATCACATCATCAAAATAAGGAGTCGGATAGATAAGTTTCCATATTTCGGGATTTCCCTCATAAGGAGAATATCCAAGAGCCTGATAGTTGTTACGGTAGTTCCAGTCAGTCATATCCCCAGTCTTTCCAAGATAGAAAGCCACGCCGGCAGATACCTTCCTGACAGTTTCCTGCAGTTCCACATCAATTTCATTAAGAACTTCCTTTTCGGGAATATCCACCTTCACTTCATCAGGCACATCGTGTGATCTTATGGACCTGATAACCTGTTCGGCATCATTGAAATAGAAATCCAGACCTTCAGGGATATCCGCATCCAGAAAATGCTTCATCATTTTTACATGTTCTGTTCTCTGGCGGTATTTGAGCATCTTTTTCAGAGTCTTTTCCAGCATCTTTCTGTCGTTTGTCACTTTAGGAAAATTCTTCTTCCAGAGTTTTTTTGTGTTTTTTGTAACCCCTTTATATTTATGCTTAAATCCATCAAAACCAGTCAGGTGATGATAGAGAAGATCGTAGTATGATACATACTTGCCCTCGGTATCTCTGTCAATACAGACGTAACTGTCCTCGCATGTCAGAGACGAGTTGAAAGTAAAGGTACTGAAACAGTAGGTTCTGTTAAGGAAATCGTTTAAGTTTTTCAAAGTTCTGTAAACTCTTACTCCTCCGAAGTATTTTCTCGGTGAGATACCGCTGCTGAGGTAGTTGGACCACATGGAATAGGCATAGATCTCATTTCCCTGATCCATGTAGATAAGTCCCAGTTTATACAGGGAAAGTAAAAAATATTTAGACTCTCTGCTGCTGAAAACGATCTCCTCGAGGATCTTCTGGGCTTTTTTAGTTGCACCGGTCTTATAAAAGTTCAGCGCCGCAAAGAACTTGAGCCTGTCATTTCTCTTTTCCGAGAATTTATCAGTGTGTTCCATCATAAAGTCAGCCGCCTTTCCCAGATCTCCGCTTTCCTCAAAGAGCCTGTACTTTTCCCTCACGTGATGGTAGGTTCTTTCAAGGTCGTCCTCTTCAATAGCCTGTTTAAGGTTTCTCTCAATGATATTAAGAGCATCCGCAAACCGCTTTTTCTTTTTAAGATACTCTACTATTTCAGAACTTGAGGGAAAATCCAGCTCAAGGAACTCCTTGTTAAAAAACTGATCTAACTTTCCGTTTTTCCTAAATATTTTCAGCCATCTTGAATAGTAGGAAGAACCTGAATTGGGATATTCGTGCTCCTTTTTTATCTTAACAAGTCTTTTAATGACCTTGTATGCGTGGACACTGCCCGGATAGTTCTCGATAAATTCAATATAATCCTTGAGAAAGACCTTCTTTGCACCCCTGTTCTTTTCCAGAGCTATCAGCCTGTTGTAAGCGGCGGAATCAGAGCTTGTCATTTCAAGACATACATCGTAAAGTTCAAGTGCTATCGGATACTTATGACGATAAAGGCTTATATCGGCCTTTTTACATTCAAGATCGCTTCCGACATAGAAAAGCGGATACTCCTCCTTTATCCCGTCAATAATTTCCAGAGTCTGATTAAAACGCTTCCTGGCAAAATATGTGCGCATGAGCATAAGTCTATAATAAAGCGAGTCTTTTTCATCGCCGAGCTTGTTTATATACTTCTCGACGAGATCGTATTTTCCAGTTTTATAAAGCGAATGAATGTGGATAGCGTTCCTGACATCCTTATTTTTGATCTTCGCGTTTTTGATTATCCTGTTTAAAAGATCATATTCACCCTGCCTGTAGGTTTCTTTCACACAGTCTTCAGTGATCTCTTTTAAATTGACACACTGCGGATAGGAAAACAGTGTTCCATTAAATATAAGAATAATAAATGTAATAAAAAGAAACCCTTTCATCTCTCTCCAGAACCCTTTTTTATCAGGGTATTGCAAATTCGATATTCAGTCAAATTTTATTTTGCATTGAAATTGTGAAGGAAAAGTCCTGAAACCTTTTTTAACCCAATCCCTAAATCCCTTTCCCTTTTTGAAAGGAAAGGGACTTGAAAACCATTTTTCTGTCAGGGGACTATGACCGTTACTTTTCTTGTATCAAGCAAGTTTTCATTGCCAAGGATGTTGATATTTATCTCAAATAGTTCGTGATCTGTGCCGGAAGACTGATGAAAATTGTTATGAAACGTGATACTGAAGTTTAGAGTTGTCTGAGGATCCACGCCGTAAAAAGCAGTTTCATCTTTGCTGTCATAGTTTTCTGCAGGAACTGACGAATGAGGGACAATGCTTTCGATAAAGCTCGCTGTATCAATACTGAAGGAATTATCGACACTTACCGCTTCAGCAAGCACGTTGAGCTCAACATCTGAAGTTGTGAACTCCAATGTTTTAGACACTGTGTTTTCTGAGTCGTATGGAAGAACGACGTAGATATCTTCGCTACTATCAGGAATACTGTCATCTTTATCAAGCGGATCTGTTCCCGCAATTATCTCTTCAAGATCGCTGTCGCCGTCACCATCTGTGTCTGCTTTATTTGGATCAGTTCCTAGTTCTTTCTCCTTATCGTCTGCCAGACCGTCATTGTCACTGTCTTTTTCATCTTCAACAGCATCTTCATCTGTTGTATAGTCATCAGGTTCTTCATCCTGCACTTCAGCAATTTCATCTGGATCAGAAGTTTCATCTTCAAAAGAATCCAAGTCTGGAACAGTATCAGCTTCAACCGTAGAATCAGTCTGAGGTTTGCTCTCCGTGCAGGAAATAACTGCCAGAATGATTAATAAAATCAGGAACTTCATTTAAGCTCTACCATTTGTTTTAACATGGAGATTTTAACTTGCTGATCGCAAAAAAGCAAGCACGTTTAAATGTTTATTAATTTACGATCAGGTCAGCTGTCTTTTTTAACTTTTTCCCAATAGCTCTTAAGTTTAGCTTCAAAGCCGACATCGGACATTTTGTAGAAGACCTGTTTTTCATCATTTCCGGGAAAGTATCTGGCATTTACCCAGTGGTTGGGAAAATCATGCGGATACTTGTAGTCGCCCTTCTCTTCTTCCGGAGCCAAAGATGAGCTGTTTATAAGGTTCTGCGGGATTTTCAGTTCAGGATTTTCCTTAAAGAAGTCCTGCGCATATTTAAGTGCCATGTAACTTGCGTTGCTTTTTGGTGCTGATGCGAGATAGGTCGTAATGTGAGAGAGGATTATCTTCCCTTCCGGATATCCGACAGCATTGAATGCGTTAAAAGCCGCCACAGCCATTTGCAGAGCTCTAGGATCGGCATTCCCGACATCTTCAGAGGCAAAGATCATCATTCGTCTAAGCAGAAAAAGCGGATC
>CAZTKP010000028.1:4285-22385 GCA_964614215.1 uncultured Spirochaetales bacterium
AGCTGTTTCTGAGCAAAAAGCGAATCTTTTTCGTGATAAATGATCTTTTTTATATCTGAAACGCTGTCTTTGACACCGGAAAACTTATAAAGCTTTGCATTGAACTTTGAAGCCGCGATCCTTGCAACAGTCGTCTTTCCCGTTCCGGGAGGCCCGTGAAAGATCATTGAAGGCAGATAACCTGCTTCCAGAAATGATGTTAGAAGTCTTACAACTTTTTCCTGCCCTACTACATCTTCAAATTCTTCAGGTCTTATTTTCGTGTAGAGAGGTACGGAAAGATCTGTCATTTCTTTTTTGGAACTGTTCCGTCAGGATTAAGCCCGCGCGACGTATTCTCAAATTCAACTCTGAGTTTCTCAACCTGCTTCTGGGATAGATAGATATCCTTAAACTTTTCAGGGACATGGATCGTTCCATCGTATTTGAGAACGGCAAACATCGTCTCAGGAAAGTTATTGGAGAAAGCCTGAAAAGATTCACTGTCGGAAATAAAAAGCGAATATGAAAGCATTCTCGCCTTTACCGGATCCTCGTGGATCACAACAGATGAAAGGTTTCTGTCGCAGGGCATTCCCGTTCTCCAGTCAACAGGCATGTCATAACGTCTGCTGAGTGTAAGAGTAACAGGATCAAGTCTGTATTTCCGTGCAGGATACTGCTTCTTAAGCTCTTTAAAATACTCGGATCTCTTCTTGCTGTCTTCGATCTTCGCAAGATCTGTCCTGATCTTTTCAGTTTCCTTCACAAGGTCAAGAAAGATAACTTCCTCGTTCTTCTGCGTAAATACGAAAGAACCCTTTTCAGGAAGAAGCTTGACAGCCCCCCTTTCCTTGTCTGTAACAGCGTACGGATCGTCAATGGAAACCGACCATCTGACATATTTCTTGGGAAGTTTCCATATTCCGTGTCTTCCGCCCAGATAGATGAGATAGTTGAAATTTTCCTTAGGCAGTTTCTCTTCAAGAAGTTTCAGGAACAGCGCCTCTGTGAAAAAAGAAAGCTTAATTCCCGTATTAATGTTGGATATTCTTACGCTTTTTTCCTTCTCATCAAGAACAATGTACTCCGGTTTTGCGTAGGGAAGAAAAGATTTCACAGACTGCGGATCAGGAAGAACATCGACCTTGCTGTAAAATTTAAGATTTCTATGAATTCTTAAGAGAATAGCCTTTTTCTCACTGTCAGTTAATGACGACGGAGCCTTCAATGCCTTATTAAGCTTTTTTGCCGTCTCCTCATCAGACATTTTAAGGATCGTATCTACGAGCTTTTCCTTTGAAACTGTAGTATCTGTCTTTTCGGCTGTAAGAGTCTTTAAAAACGATTTTCTTTTTTTCACCTCGTAAGGTGAAAGTGTAGTATTATCAAACAGATAACCTATCTTTTCGTTAATTGAGGCCTTTATCTTTTTCTTTGCATCATAGATCTTCAGAGCCTTGTCCCAGAAATCAAAGATCTCACCTGAAGCAAGATTGTAAAGACTTTTCTGCGAAAGGTCTTTTCCTGTTTTTAAAAGATCAAAGATCACAGGATATGATTTAAGATCCTGCAGTTTTTTTGCGTTTTTGTTTTCCGGGTCAGGAGTGTTCAGTAGTTCGGCGATACTTACAAAAGTATCATCTTTGTCAACGAGAACAAGTTCGTTAACTTCGTTCTCAGTCTTTCTTATCATCGAACGGAAATCCTCGTTCCAGAACTTCGATCCGAGATTGTTTGCACGTATTACGAGCTTTTTGTCTTCAAAAACATTGTATGTTACAGGTTTTTCAGTGAAAAAATCTTTGTAATACTGTGAATATTCTTTTGCTTTTTCGAAACGGTCGAAATTTTCGTCAGAATTCCATTTGAACATGAAATAAAGGAAGATCCCGCCGACCACTATGAGAAGAATGGCATACCTTGTCAGTCCTGAATCCTTTTTCTTTCCGGCGAGCTCGGAAGCTCTAACCTTTCTGCGTGGAGGCATTATCTGTTCTCTTCGATAATTTCCAGAACGATTTTCTGGTTATTGCGGCTGGCAACGGCACTAAGAAGAGTTCTAAGAGCGTTCGCCGTCCTTCCGCTTTTACCGATCACTTTGCCCACATCTTCGGGAGCAACTCTCAACTCAATGATGGCAGTGCTTTTACCTTCGATGAAACTGACATCTACAGCATCCGGATTATCCACTAGCTTCTTTGAAATGAACTCTACAAATTCTCTCATGGCTTCCCCCTTTTTCTGGTGTTGGAACTGGCAACTACCTCAACAAAAAAACAAATTCACAAACAATCTTTGTATTTTACATTTTTACACAAGATGATCAAAATAGCAAATTAATTGTTGAAAAACAGAGCTTTTCAGGATTCTTTGTTGTCTTCGCTCTCAGCCATGGGAGTTTCACCCTGATCTAAAGTTTTTTCCAGTTCCTCGACCGCTTCGGGATCGACTATCTTGGTAATGGAAACGACATGCTCACCATCAGAGACTCTGAAAAGTCTTACTCCTTTGGTGTTTCTGCCTATAATACTTATTCCGTTAACAGGGATCCTTATTGCCTGACCGTTAGAAGTTATCAGCATCGCCTCGTCCCTGTCGTTAACTTTCAGAGCACCGACGACCAGTCCGTTTCCACCCGCAGTCTTTATCGTGATGATACCTTTACCGCCTCTTGACTGGATCCTGTAGTCTTCCATCTTTGTTCTCTTCCCGATACCCTTATCGGTAATGGTCAGTAAAGTTGATCCGGGCTCGACGACATCCATCGTCATCACCTGGTCATTCTTTCCAAGACGGATTCCTCTGACACCTGCGGCAACTCTGCCCATCGGACGGACATCCTGCTCGTTGAACCTGATGCTCATTCCGTTCTTTGTCGCCATAACGATATCGTCTTCACCTTTTGAGACCTTTACTTCAATAAGCTCGTCACCCTCATTGAGACGAATTGCCTTCTTCCCGTTGGATCTCTGACGTGCAAACTCCATCATATCGGTTTTCTTCACGGTTCCTTTCTGAGTTCCCATAAAGAGATAGTGCCCTTCTACAAACTCCTTGATCGGAAGTATAGCCGCAACTCTTTCATCCTTTTCAACGTTGATAAGGTTGATTATCGGCTTTCCACGACTGTTCCTTCCCGCTTCAGGCAGCTGATAGACCTTTGTCCAGTAGACTTTTCCATAGCTTGTAAAAATAAGCAGCATGGTATGACTGGTCGATACGAAAATATCCTTAACATAGTCATTTTCCTTAGGATTAATGGCATTGATACCCTTGCCGCCTCTCTTCTGTTTTCTGTAAAGTTCAAGGGAAGTTCTCTTAATATAATTCTCAGTTGTAAGAGTAACGACCATGTCATCATCGGCAATAAGATCTTCCATATTGAGGTCACCGTCGTAATCAACGATCCCTGTCTTTCTCTCGTCACCGTATTTATCCCTTATCTCCTGAAGTTCATCCTTGATAACTCCCAGCAGTGTCGCCTCGTTCTCAAGGATCTGCTTAAACCAGGATATCTTTTTAAGAAGTGCTTCATACTCTTCAATGATCTTGTCTCTCTCAAGACCTGTGAGCTTGTTCAGTCTCATTTCAAGAATGGATACTGCCTGAGGTCTGGAAAAGCTGAATCTGCTCATCAGGCGGTTTCTTGCATCCTCGGTGGAAGCCGAACCTCTGATTATCTGGATAACCTCATCGATATTGTCTATCGCCTTTTTCAGACCTTCAAGAATGTGTGCTCTTTTCTGGGCCTCGTTAAGTTCATATCTTGTCCTTCTGGTGACAACATCCTTTCTGTGGAGAATGAAGTAATTTATCGCATCTTTCAGATTTATCGTCTTCGGCACACCGTTACAGATGGCAAGCATGTTGATACCGAAAGAGACCTGCATCTGGGTCATTTTGTAAAGCTGATTGAGAAGAATGTTTCCGTCAGCATCCTTTTTGAGCTCTATTACGACCCTTATTCCCTTTCTGTCGGATTCATCCCTGATGTCGTGAATCCCTTCTATTTTCTTATCTTTAACAAGGTCGGCAATGCTGATTATCAGGTTCGCCTTATTAACCTGATACGGAAGCTCATTAATAACGATCTTCTCTCTGGGACTGGAAGATGTTCCTTCCTCTATCTCGGCTCTTGAACGGATCTTTATGATACCTCTTCCCGTTTCATAAGCCTGCTTTATTCCCGCTTTGCCGAGAATTGTCGCACCGGTCGGGAAATCAGGTCCTGAAACAAACTCCATCAGTTCGATAGGTTCCGATTCGGGATTATCTATCAGGTGAACAGTGGCATCTATTATCTCGTTGATATTGTGCGGAGGAATGTTCGTCGCCATACCGACAGCAATACCGCTGGTGCCGTTGATCAGAAGATTGGGGATCCTGGTCGGCATTACGGTCGGTTCCTGAAGACTTCCGTCGTAGTTGTCAGCCATGTTCACTGTGTTTTTGTCAAGATCGGCCATTATCTCACTTGCGATACGGGCCATTCTTATCTCTGTGTACCTCATGGCGGCAGCACTGTCACCGTCGATAGAACCGAAGTTTCCCTGTCCGTCAACAAGAATGTATCTCATTGAGAAATTCTGAGCCATTCTGACAATTGTCTGATATACAGCGGCATCACCGTGCGGGTGGTATTTACCTATTGTGTCTCCGACGATCCTGGCAGACTTCTTGTATGAACTGTTCCATGTGTTATTAAGCTCTTTCATCGAAAAGAGAACCCTTCTGTGAACAGGCTTGAGACCATCTCTGACATCCGGCAGGGATCTGTCCATAATAACGCTCATCGCATAGTCGATGAACGCTCCCTTCATGGACTGATCAATTGCAATGTCCTTTATCTTTCCGTGTATTATTTCACTCATATATCTTCTCCATTCCTTTAAACATCAATTGTTGCGTTAAGGGCATTTTCCTCGATGAACTTTCTTCTGGGCTCGACATTTTCACCCATAAGAACATCGAAAACCTTATCAGCCTCTGCCGCATCGTCCGAGTTAATTCTCAGCAGGACTCTGTTCTCCGGATTCATGGTGGTCTCCCACAACTGTTCAGGATTCATTTCTCCGAGACCTTTATAGCGCTGTATTTTCAGACCTTCTCTGGAAATATTAAGAATAGCTTCGAGCATTTCTCTCCATCCCTTGACATTGGTCTCTTCCTCTTTAGAAGTATTTACGATCGTGTAGCTGCAGCAAGGTATCTCAAGAACTTTCTGTTTCAGTTTTCTGATAAGTTTGATCTCTGAATTGTTGAAATACTTGTAATCGATCAGACTTGTCTTGTTAACACCGTTGATCGTGGTGTATATCTTCATCTTGAACTCGCCTTCATACCTGAGATTTTCCTCAAGTTCCATTCTGAACGGAGCTCTTTCCGGATGATTTATCTCAAGTTCCTTCTTTATCATCTCCCATCTTTCCCACAGAGTGCTTTCCGACTTGAACTCGTCAAGAGAGAACTCCTCGATCGAAGATACAGCCTCGACAACAGCCGAGTCATAGATGAAATCCGTCTTTGCGAGATTTGCGTTAAGCTCAATGATCGTCTCTATGAGCTTTTTAAGGTCGCCTCCCTTGAGCACAACATCGCCGGCCTTCACCTCGATATTCTGAATACCTGTTCTGACAAGGAACTTCTGAAACTCCCTCTCATCCTTCACATAGTTTATCTTCTTGTTCTTTGTAATTCCGTAAAGAGGAGGCTGAGCTACAAAAAGATAACCTCTCTCAATAATTTCAGGCATATAGCGATAGAACAAAGTAAGGATAAGTGTCATGATGTGAGCTCCGTCAACATCGGCATCTGTCATGATTATGATCTTGTGATATCTCAGTTTCTCGATATTGAACTCATCCTTTCCGATACCTGTTCCGAGCGCAGCGACAATTGTGAGGATAGTGTCACTTTTCAGCAGTCTGTCAAGTCTCGCCTTTTCAACGTTGAGTATCTTTCCTCTAAGCGGAAGTATCGCCTGGTTCTTTCTGTCCCTGCCCTGTTTTGCAGAACCTCCTGCCGAGTCACCCTCAACGATGTAAAGCTCTGATCTTGCGGGATCTTTTTCCTGACAGTCCGCCAGTTTCCCGGGAAGAGTGGTATTTTCAAGCGCGCCCTTTCTTCTTGTCATCTCCCTGGCTTTTCTGGCAGCTTCTCTAGCTACCGCAGCCTCAATGATCTTATCAATAATTACAGCGGCTATATCCGGATTTTCATCAAGGAACATTCCCAGAGCTTCCGATATCGCACTTGAGACAAAAGACTGGACCTCCGAACTTACAAGCTTATCCTTTGTCTGTGAACTGAACTTGGGATCAGCCATTTTCACGGACAGAACCGCAGTAAGTCCCTCACGGATATCGTCTCCGTTTATCTTGATCTTCGCATTCTTCCTGTTCTCAGTGATATAATTCTGGAAAACCTTAGTAATTCCAAGTTTAAAACCTGAAAGATGAGTTCCGCCGTCTCTGTTGAAAATATTATTGGTGTAACAAAGCACCTGTTCCTGATAAGCACTTGTCCACTGCATTGAGATGTCAAGTGTCAGATCGCCTTTTTCCTGATGTTTTGTCAGGGTTACGATCTCTTCATGAAGCGGTTTCTTCGCCTGGTTAAGATAGGCCACGAACTCTGAAATTCCCCCTTCATAATAGAACTCCTGCTCTTGTCCGACCCTCTCGTCGAGAAAGTAGATCCTGACCCCGCTGTTAAGAAAGGCCATCTCCCTGAGACGTTTCGATATTCTCGGAAGAGAGAATTCCAGCATAGTGAAAATCTCCTTATCCGGCATGAACGTTATCTTTGTCCCGCTTTCGTTTGTTGTTCCGATCTCTTTTATCGGATAGAGTGGAAATCCTTTTTCATATTCCTGAAAATATTCCTTTCCGTCTCTCTTGATCTTAAGCTTGAGCCAGTCGGACAAAGCATTTACACAGCTTACCCCGACTCCGTGCAGACCACCCGAAACCTTGTATGAGTTATTGTCGAATTTTCCCCCTGCATGCAGCACTGTCATGATAACTTCAGCTGCAGACCGGTTCTCGTCTTTATGTAGATCGACAGGTATTCCGCGACCGTTATCCTTGACAGTTACGCTGCCGTCTATATGGACATAAACCGATATCTTGTCACAATGCCCTGCCAGAGCCTCATCGACGCTGTTGTCGACGACCTCATAGATCATATGATGCAGGCCGCTTCCGTCGTCTGTATCTCCAATGTACATTCCCGGTCTTTTTCTAACAGCCTCAAGACCTTTCAACACCTGTATACTCGACGCGCTGTAATCTCCGGTGTTCTGATTTTCCAAATTCTTTTTTTCGTTAACATCTGCCATAAATAAACCTCCAAAAACAAACAGATATTACATTATAAATATCGAATCAGAAAAAGCAATTTTATTCGAAGAAAAAATTCAATGTTTTTTTCGGGTTAAGGGGTTTTAAAGCCGGATTTTTGGACTCTGATAAGTTGTTGATTTCATTGAACTTAAAGGCTCTGTTTTTTTGTCGCTCAATTTTAGCCCCTAAAATAGCGATGAAGATAGAAATTCCGCAGCCCAGTTTACGGAGTCTGAAACATCTTTTTTTATCTTTCCTATCTGTTTTGAGTAAAGTGCAAAAAGTAAGTCCGCACTCTTGTCTGTGTAATAAAAAAAGAACAGCATATCGGCAAATTCCGAAGATCCGGGACCTCCTGTTTTACTTAGCGATGCACTTACTGCTCCCTTAAGTATGGATTCAGCACTTTTCTGGTCCACATCATTGTCGACAAGATACTTCAGAGCGACGGCTATGTCGACCATCCATTCATTATCCTCTCCGACTACGATCCTGTCCTTGTGAAGCACGATGGGAAACCTGAACGTTCCAGGACACTGTTCAACTATCTTAATGCTTTCATTGTAGCTTATATCCTCTGGGTCCTTGAACTTGAGATTTCTCAGCCATGTCTCTCTCTGCGACAGGTATCCGCACAGTTCACTCTTATTTTTATCAGCTGTCGTCTTTTCCGACATGGGCGCAAATTCGATCTGAGGCATGTTTTCCATGTTGTCCAGGTAGAATGACGCAAAAAGCTTTTTCATCCTCTCAGACGCGATCCTGTTATTCATATGCCTGTTCATTCCCGTCACTGCCCCCATCTTCTTCAGGGCGGAATAACTGCTGTAGTGAGGCACGGTTCCTCTTCCTTTTGAGAAATAGAAGAAAAATTCCAGATAATTTTCCATCAGTTCTTTATTCTTGAGCACGATAAGCCTGCTGAAAAGTTCTTTCAGATAGCTGTCCTTCTCAAGATCGATACCGTTGAAAAAGTTAGAGAAGGTATATTTGAAGGCCATGGAGAGGATCTTCAGGTCAGTATCCTCCTTTGACCCGGGAGGTGTTGTGTCCTGAGATGCGAGGTAGGAAAGCACGGCGAAAAAGTTGGTGGAGAACTCTGTGATGCTCATCGGTCGGTCAGGGCTCTGATCTCCGTACATCTTTCCCGCTTTTGAACTTCTGGATTCCTTTATTCCTCCGGCGATTATATTTGAGAACTCTTTCTCGAAGATCAGCACGGAAGAGTCTGTAGCGCCTATATTCACCATGTGTATGAATGTTATCAGTGCCGGGAAAAAACTTCTGGTTCTCAGATAGTAGGAAAGTCTGAAATAGTGCTGCTCCGTGTCATCCGGATGAGAATCAAGATATGATTTAAGCTGTTCATTTTCGACGGACGGATCTGTCGCTTCGGCATATGAAAAGCAGTACGGATCTTCAAGTGCAAAAAGTTCCCCGAAAATTATCGAAGGTTCGCAGTGCACTATCTCTTCAGGGTTAACCGGTCCCGTTCCGAACAACTGAAAAACACCGGCAAGTATAAAAATAAAGACTGCTGTTCTCATTTTTTCAGTCCGGCTATTATTTTTTCTTTAAGCACATCGAACTCCCTTCGATCGATCCTTCCGCTTTCAAGAAGTTTTACGGCGGCTTCTATTCTGCCCAGAGCAGGATCTCTTCCCACGGAAACGTTTATATCGCTGTTGAGCATCGTGAAAAGTCCGAACTCGGAAAGGCTCATGCCAATCTTTTCAGCTTTAGACGCTATTTTTTCATACTGACTCTCTGTGCAGAGAACCTCGATCTTTTTTGTTTTTAATTCTCTTTTTCTTTCACTCATCTACCGACAGCTCCATATCTGCGATCATCTTTAAAAAATCATCGTTGGGATTCTTAAGGCTCTTTGAAAGGAAAAAGTCCGTCATTCCCCTCTTCTTCTCATGCATATCAAGGATCTTCTCCTCGATCGTACCTCTCGAGAACAGCTTGCTGACGACTACTTTCTTGTCCTGCCCTATTCTATGAGCTCTGGACCACGCCTGTTCTTCGGCTGCGGGATTCCACCACGGATCTACAATTATGACATTATCTGCACCGGTAAGATTCAGCCCGACGCCGCCCACTTTCAGACTCAGCAGGAAAACCGGCACATCTCCGCTGTTAAAGCTATTGATTATATCCTTTCTCTCCTTTGTCTGTCCATCCATATAATGATAGTCGATTCTGTTCGTAACAAGCGCTTCCTCGATTATTTTCAGCATTCCCACATACTGGCTGAAAACAAGAGCTTTTCCTCCGCCCTGAATTATTTCGTCCAGAAGCTCAAGGACGGTTGCCACTTTTCCGGAAAGCTCGGGATCGAGACTGGCGTTTTCCACAGCAAGACCCGGATGGTTTGCAGCCTGACGCAGCCTTGAAAGTATGGAAAGAACCTGTATTTTGTTAATGTCCTCGCCGAACTCCAGATACTCGGCCCTTCCACGCAGAAGAACGGAAAGGTAGATCTCCTTCTGTTTCGGGGGCATGTTTACAGGATATTCCTTGATAATGAGCTCCGGAAGTTCCTTCAGTATCTCCTTCTTAGTTCTTCTGAGAATAAAGGGACTTGTCTGTCTGGAGAGTCTATTCATGCCATCGATGTCATTTGTCTTCTCAAGTCTCTCAACCTCCTTTTTCCTTCCGAGGAATCCGGGCATGATGAATTCAAAGATGCTCCACAGGTCACTGATATGGTTCTCAAGAGGAGTTCCGGTAAGCGCGAATCTGTTGACAGACTTTATCGATGAAAGTGTTTTGAATCTTTTTGTATTGTTGTTCTTGATATGCTGGGCTTCGTCGACCACCACCGTTCTGAACGCGGTATCTTTTATTATCGGAAAATCATTTATCGCGACGGCATAGCTCGTGATCACAAGCTTGTTTCCTATCTTTTTCCACTTGGCTATCCTTTCAGACGGTTTCATAGAGTCAATAATAACCCTCTCCATTTCCGGATAGAACTTTTCGATCTCTCTGTCCCAGCTCCAGACGAGCGTTTTAGGACAGATGACCAGAGACGGCATGTCGTTAGGCTCGTTCTTTATCATCGTCAGAGACTGAATGGTCTTTCCAAGACCCATCTCATCCGCAAGCACACCGCCGAGCCCCAGGTCCCTGAGCATGGAGAACCATCTGTATCCGTCCTTCTGGTAACCTCTCATCTTCTTATGCATAAACACATTTCTGCTGAGCTTGGGCATTCTGTCCTTACTTAGAGATTCTATTATCTCCATGTAGCGTTTTCTTTCGGCCGGATTGCCGATAAAGCTGTTTATTTTCTTTCTGTTCACTGACTTTAAAAGCTTGAGAATATGCGCATTGGAGATGCGTTCTCTTGTGAGATTATCATCAAACATCATAATCTCTGATATTCTGCTCAGAAAATCTCTGCTTTTTGCGATTATCACAGGATTTTCATCCATGTCCGAAACAACAGGCTCGACTATGCCTTTTCGGAACTGGTCTACCGCATCGAGGAGCTGACGAGAGTCGATATACTTTGATGATTCAGGCAGTTTTATGCTGAAGGAGAACCACTTCTCATCGTTATTTATATCGATAAGGATCTCCGATCTTTCTGCGACATCGGCTTCAAAGGAAACTCTTCTGACTTCACTGGATGTAACGACTTCCCCCACGTTGTTCAGAGGACTATCCTTTTCAAGTATCTTTGAAAGCATAGATGTGGGAGCCTGGTATCTGCTGCCGCTCAACCTGAATCCCGATGCACTGATCGCTGACCTGATGTTCTTTACCAGTACCGGTGAAATAGAATAGACTTTTCCGCCTACCGGATAGTTCTGATCGAAGTTCTTTCTTCTAGGTTTAAATGGGATTTTGTCGTCGTCCTTCATAAAAAATATCTCGGCGAAGATCTTTCCTCTGCTGAAACTTATCTCGAAAAGAGTTTCCGTCTCTTCATCAAGCTCTATCCTGTCCAGATTAAGCTCGCCGGTTAGGATTATTTCAGGACTCAGATTGTCACAGAGGTCCGCAACAGCCTTGACCAGCTCGTTCTTTTCCTCGTAGTCTATCGATATCCTTATCAGTGTAAGGAGCGTTTCGTTCATCTTCTTCGGGAAACGCCAGACACAGCCGCTCTCAAGGTCAAGCACGACGCCTTCATTCTCAAAATACCTGACATGGTCTGAAAAGTAGAACTCTATTTTCCCGCCTTCGGTCCTGTAGAAAAGATTAAGCGGCTCGGCAGCTTTTTTAAGTTTTTTCCCACCCAGCGTGAACATTCCGGGGAAAACAGAAATCAGCTGAATGGTCTTTTCAGGCGAACCTCCTGTCAGTGCGTTGAGCTGAAGGTCATTGCTGTCGTGGATCAGTTTCAGCTGACCGTCTTTATTTATCGACACTTCACAGGGAAATTCCGTTCCTGAACTTTCCTGAGTTATCTTAAGGTCCGAAAGCTGATCGAGCGGGTCCGCATCATCGACGGAAAGCTCATTGAAAAGAAGTGCCAGAGCAATAATATGCCTGCAGATGCCGCCGCAGTTCTCTGAACAGTTCTTGTTAATTATCCTTCCTTCGCTGTCACATTTTACTGTGATACTGCTTCTGCTGATATTCCTCATTGAACCATGAACGGTAAGTATTCCGTCAGATTCATTCCTTGAAAGAAGCATTACGGCTTTTTTATGAAATAGAGAGCTTCCTTCCAGAAAATCTTCCGAGGTCACCAGTTCTGAAAGAGGTATGGTTCTTTTCATCTATTAGAAGTTTGATACTTCGTATCCTTTGGGGATCACGGGCTTAAAAATGCCTTTTTTCAACTTGGGATCATGCTTAATGTTCTTAAACACGAACTGATTGATGTTGTTAAGCTGATCTATAATGACCACGCTGTCGATCTCATTGTTCAGGGCCACCAGAAAAATATATTTCACATTCCCGATATTTCCTTTAGGAGAAAGCTTAAAAAGCACAGAGCCGTCCTTAATGTTGAGTCCGATCTTTCTGGCTTTGGGAATAGAGTCGGTTGAGTTCTTGATATTGAACTTTTTCTTAAGATTCGCTGTTCCCTGCAGAAATGCAAGGTATTCTCCGGCCTCTCCGGCTGACTTCTTTATCAGGGCATTTCTTTTCGTGTGATAGATAAAGGTCGTGTCCTTGCTATTGACAAAGGTCTGCTCGACGAGTTTGCCATTTGAATAGGTATCCATCTTTATTTCTGACGGTGCCTGATAGTAGATAGTTCCGTTATCAGTGCTTTTCCTGCCCGTGGTATTCTGAGTGAAAGTCCTGTTATATTCAGTTGAGAATGTCTTTATTCCGTTATATTTCTCAAGCAGCTTTTCAATAGTGACCTCTCCGGCCGAAAGAGCGCCTGTGACAAAAATAAGAACTGCAGTTACTATCTTCTTCATTTTCCAACCTCTGATCTATTTGTAAACTTCAACGACTTCCCTATCCTCGACATCATACTCAATAAACCTTCTGGTCAGAGGAGAGAACATCAGTATTCTGCCGGATACGGTCGGCTCCATTTCCGTGATACGGTCATTTGAACTTAATCCGACGAAAGGAACGCCCGGATTCACCTTTATGTAGTAGTTAGTTTCCTTGCTTGTCGTGACCTCGTCAGTTTTTCTGACTATGGAGATTCCGATATTTCCGTCGTCGAACGAGCTTTCATCGGATCCTGCTTCAGTAGAAAGCTCATCCGCCCTGCCGACAAACCTGCGACCTTCGATATCTTCACGGGTAACTGAATATTTTGCTTCGGGATAGACACCGTATGTGAGGTAGTCTCCGTAACACGGAACGATACTGTCGGTGAACTCTTCGATATTCACTGTCATTTCCGTCGAAGAATCAACGGTTACAATATCCATCGTTACATTTGTATTGAGCGGTATCAGACATTCTGAATTCTGCTTACGGTCAAGCAGTATTATCCTGTCGTAGCCGACATCGTAGTTCATTTTCCGGAAATCGGCTTTCTCGTCGGAAAATATCATATTCTTTTCATCAAGAACTCCTGTCCTGCTCCTGCTGCCCTCTGCAATACCTTCGTAGGTGAAGTTATAGATGAAAGATCTTGAAAGTCCTCTTACTGCCGTTATCTTCCTGATGAACGGAGCATTGTCCAGATTTGTGTTTCCATATTCAGGATAACTAGTAAAAGAACTGTCAATGTACGGTCTCATTTCAACGGAGTATTCTGACACATCTTCATCTTCTTCCGTGTAGTATGTCACCATCCAGCTGTTACTGTTGAGATCATAGGCAAGTACTGTCCCCGTTTCTGATGCGATCCAGATTATATCTCCGTCCTGAGCGTCAAGAACTTCGGTCTCTGAAGCAGTATCATCATCACTCACTTCATTATCTGTATCGGTTATGTCATCATCTGTCAGGTCATCGGTATCTGAGGCTGCAAGAAGCATCAAAGCTGTGTCGGAAACTTCTTCGTCCGGAACTTCTTCAGTAAACTCATCAGAATCTGTTTCGGTCTCTTCAGCTTCATAGATAACAACTTTCTCGTTCATCTTTTCTTTGGGGAAACTTCTGAAAAGGAACTCCTCGCCATAAACGGCACTTGAAACTGACGTTACATTATAGCCTTCAGGAAGCGACAATTCATTGACTTTATTAAAATTGTGGTCAAATATCCCCACAGTTGTGTTGTAAAAGACCGCCGTACGTCCCTTAGTTAAAGCTGTAATTCCTGAACTTTTGACGGCTTCTCCGGCACTTTTTTCCCAGACACCTGTAAGCGTCAGTTCACTGTCTATCATAAAAAGCTGTCTGGTTCCTGAAAAAAGAAGGATGTTTCCATTTGAGAATTCCATGTCGCTGACAGTGAAATCCAGTTCTGCAACCTGTTTTGATCCATCAGTTCCAATATAGGCAATAAAGTTTTTACCAAAGTAAGTTCCGTAAACGAAAAAACCTGTTCCGTCACTTTTCACCATTGCGGGATGAAAATCCAGAAGAACGCTGCTGTCCTTTGACTTATCGTGCTGAAAATTATCGATGAGGGTCCTGAGAACAAGTCTTCCGTTATGGCTTTCGAGTTTCTTGTCTTCATTTTTGTAGTGATCGTAATCGACCTGCCCCGAAGATATAACTCCGAGAATGACATTATTACCACTCACGATCTGCGCAACACCTACGCCTGCACCGCCGATATAGATCCCTGTCTTATCGTCGGCATCATCCTTGAATCCTTTATCTATCTTCTGTCCGCAGCCGCTTATCTTCATTACTCTTGCACCGTACTTTTCAGTATTGTCAACAACAAAACCGATATAGGAAACAGAGCCGTTCACACACTGAACGTTCTTAAGCACAGATCCGGAAACGGGATTTTCAAAAAAGTACTCGTTACTTGAATCTTCGCATGAAGCTAGAAAAAGAACTGCCGCAGCAAAAAGAATTGCGGTTCTAAGGGTTCTCATTCGATCACCCCCTTCTCTTTAATAAAATCTGTCTTTGAAACATCAACATCATAGAGCATGATCCTGTCCTGAACGTAGCAGGATACGAAGACAATACCTGTCGTGTATCCCGTTTTCTTTACATAGACCTGATAAGGTTCACAGTCCTTGTCAAAAGTGATCTCTTTTATCACGGAATCGTGACTGGAATCAACTATGGACATGTTTTTCTCTTCAGGAGAAGTTATAAAGACCAGTTCGCCTACATATTCACTTTCTTCAGCTCCGGTTACGTAAGGCATCACTGCAAGCTCTCCCAGACTGCCTTTCAGCGGAATCGACCTGACAACTTCAGTCGTCAAAGTTCCGTCATCCTTTATCGCGAACTGGAGAAGCTGCGGAGCTGCATCATCATCACTATCCGTGGTCACATTTCTAAAAGATGCATACATCGACTGGCCGTCAGCGGAAAGCCCCAGACTTCTGATATCATAAGCATCCACAGGCAGGTCCATCTCTATCTCGGAAATACCTACATGAAACTCGCTCAGTGTCTGCACAGGATCAACGAGTGTGATGAATCCCGAGCTACGGTGAGACGCAACGAAATATTCAGATTCCGGATCATATTTAATATCAGTTATACCGTATTTAAGCTTGAAGGAATCAATCTTTTCCCACTTGTCAAGATCAATAGCCGTGAACTCACCGTTGAGAAGATGGGTCACATAAAGCTTTGTCCTGTCAAGACTGAATGTAAGGGCATAAGGTTCTGTTTCGGTTTTAAGAACATCCGGGTGATATCCATCAGTGTCATCAGTGTAGCTAAGCCTGTAACTCCCCTGTTTTCCTGATATTTTCACTCTGACTATTCCGTGAAGGTCTCTTGTCGTTACATAAACGAAACCTGTATCCTCATCAACAGCGATCTTGCCGCCCAGAGAAGGAACTGTTATGGAATCGACATAGATAGGGTCGCCCTCTTCGTCTATCTCCATCATGACAAGCATTCCGTAGTCATATCTTCTGTTCATATTGCTTGTCAGGAACAGAAAGGTCGAGTTGTCCTCAAGCATATAGAAGTCCGTAACTCTGTTTACAGCTCCATCCGGAGGAATGACCCTCTTCGTGGCCTCGTCACATGATATGAAAACGATCAAAGCTGCAATTATCAGGATTAATTTTCTTGTCATTTCGCTATCCTATTTTTTTGTTGTTTTTTTGGCTTTACTTTTTTCGGGGCTTTTCTCTGTGCTTTTCTTCGAACTCTTTTTGGAGCTTTTCTTTATCTGTTTTTCAAGGGTGTCGATGTCTTTTCTGAAAGATGTTTTGGGATACTTCATCTTCATCACTTTGAGAACTTTCAGCGCAATATCTTTTTTGCCGATGTAGTAGAGACACTGAGCTGTTCTCAGGTAGCTTGCCTCAAGTTTTGCGCATTTGCTGTATTTGGCATCGATCTGTGAAAAGTATTCTATTGCCTTGTTGTATGATTTTTCAAGGAAGTATGTCTCGCCGGTCCAGTAGACAACATCACACTGTCTGCTTTCGAACTTGGTGCTGAACTTTTCCCATGCTTTTCTTGCGATCTTGCTGTCACTGTTGCTTCTTGTGAACTTAACAAGCTGTTTGTAGCTCTTTTTCTGATCATCGGGAAATCTTATTCTGCCGTCTTCGGTAATGGTGAAATCTTCAACAGGTTTCATTTCCTCAAGTTTAGCTGTAAGCTCGGTTTTCACAGTTTCGTTCTCTTTCTGGAGAGCTTCGAGCTTGTTCTCAAGGTCAACTATCTTCTGGGTTACACTTGTTCCCTTCTGGGCTGTGACATCGACCATATCGATCCTTTTGTTGATGTCCCTGATGGTCGCCTTAAGCTCCTCCAGAGTGCTGAAAGAAAGGCTCATCTTGTTTTCCTGGGCTTTTTTATCGATCTTCAGTGTCTTTTCGATCTCGTCAAGCCTTTTGTTTATCTTAGCGACTTCTGCGACAAGCTTATCCTCAAGAACCTTCATCTTCGCATTGTTCTCAGCCTTAATGTCCGCCTTTGCGATCTCGACATCCTTTTTCAGTGCGATACATGACGAGATCATCAAAGTAAAAATCGTTAAAACTGTAAGTCTCAAAATAGACTTCATATCACTCCTCTCAATGTAAAATCATTTCGACGCGATATACTATACGTAATTAGAGATATAATCAAATTTTTAAGAAACCACTATTATTATTTAGGAACTTGACTTTGATTGGTTGTCAGATTTTTTTTATTGCATTTCGGACACTGGGATTTTTATCAGGAAATTTTTATGGTTTTCCAGTTTCCCGGCAGCATAAACATTCCCGCTGCTGTCAAATTCAATATCATGGGTTACAGTGTCTTCAACAACTTCAGATTGCCATATTAATTCACCGTCCGCATTAAATTTAAGAATGAAACCAACGCTATCTCCGCTTCCTGCATAGATATTTCCCTCGTTATCCATAGTTAACGCTAGTATTCCCGGACCATCAACACTCCAGAGTTCATCTCCTTTTGCAGATATCTTTTTCAAAATAAAATTTCCACCTCCACCGGCATATAGGACATTTTCCGCTTCATCATACACCAATGCTCTCACATGATTTTGATTTTCTCCACTCCATTGTCTTTCCCAGACATGAGTCCCGTCTGATGAGATTTTAACAAGAAAAGCATCTCCTTCTCCATCCACCTCTTCAAAAAGATCTCGCCAGGCATAACCTCCGGCATAGATATTTCCTTCAGGGTCGATCACTATAGCATTGATGGTTCCCCGGTCCTCTTCTTCCGATATATTATGGCTCCAAAGCTCCTTTCCTTCAGGCGAGTATTTGTATATGCCGCCATCAGTTGTTCCCAGTAAAATGTTTCCATCATTGTCAAACAGAGCAGCATTGGTGGCATAATGTTCTTCCGGAAGCGCAACCCTCCAAAGCTCTTTGATATCTTTGTCAAATTTAATTAACAGTGACCTTTCTTCAGTATCTCCGTAACCTGTGAGATAGATATTGTCATCGCTATCAGTCAGAATTGACCTAAAGCCAGTAGTCATTTCCTCATTGATCCAGGTTTTGCTTATTAACTGCTCTCCATCTGTTGTAAATACAACTAAATTGGACGAATTTGACCAGCTCCCAGTATTGTATATTCTATTTGAGCTCACACTTAAACGGGGATATCCATATCCTCCGCCCCACGCTCTTTCCCAATCTGAACTGTCGTCATTTATATTTCCCGAAGTATTTTCATTCTGGTCATCTTCTGTTCCATCCACTGCATCTTCGATCTGACATGAGAAAAGTGTCACTATCACAATTAAGGCCATTATTAACTTCATGATTTTCTCC
>CAZTKP010000029.1:0-22244 GCA_964614215.1 uncultured Spirochaetales bacterium
AAAACAGAAACAGCAGATCTTAAGCCTAGGACTGTTGGAATCTGTCTTGAGAAATTAGACAAAGGCGATGAATGCATTGAGGATTATATGTGTAAATCAGATAACTGCAGTCACGGAGTTTGCGGAGCTGCTCTATAACGCTCCAAGTCTAAATTTCAGTTTCTAAAAAATTTCTTAAAAACCTTAGATTAATCATGAACTATTAACGTACCTGTTTTTCCGTTCATAGCATCAAGAAGTTTATCTTCGGATGTAATGATAACTTTCTTTCCTGGATTTGTCTTAACAAAATCGATCGCGGCCTTTATCTTAGGGCCCATGCTTCCTGCAGGAAATTCGCCCTGAGCCATATAGCTCTCGGCTTCCCTTGCGGTCATCTTATCTATCCATTTTGGTTCATCTGACTTAAAATCAATGGCCACTTTTTCAACACCGGTAAGAATTGCAACGATGTCAGCATCAATTGTCTTTGCGATCATAACACTTGCAAGATCCTTATCAATAACTGCATCAATCCCCACAAAACCCTGAGACTCTTTTCTATAGACCGGAATTCCGCCGCCGCCGCCAGTAATAACCGTAAATCCTTCGTCAAGAAGAGTTTTCATGGCATTGGGATTAAGAACTCTCAAAGGCATAGGTGAAGGAACCACTCGCCTGTAACCTCTACCGCTGTCCTCAACCATCTTCCAGCCGTTCTTCATCTTTGTAATAGCTTTCTGCTGGTTATAAAAAGGTCCTACCGGTTTTGTGGGTTTTCTGAAAGCGGAATCGTTGGGATTGACCTCTATCTGCGTAACAAGAGTTGCTATCTTCGGCCTTTTCCCTGCTTTTGACAGACAGTTCATCAATCCCTGCTCGATCATGTAGCCCATACTTCCCTGAGTGTCGGCAACACAGATGACAAGCGGGTCCGGATATACTTCTGTTTCAGCCATTTCATTTCTTATAAGTCTTGAGCCTGCCTGAGGACCGTTTCCGTGAGTCACAACAACCTGATGGCCTTCTTTGATCAGTTCAACTATTCCACCGACAGATGCTCTGATATTCTTTTCCTGATCTTCGATCGTTCCCTTGTCTCCCGGTTTAATAAGAGCATTTCCGCCAAGAGCAATTACTATTTTCATGCAAACTCCATCAAAAAAGAAAGGAGGCTCAAAAAGAGCCCCCTCAAACGTCAAAACTTACTAAAATTATTTGAAAAGCTTACTAACTATGATCTTTTCAAGTTCTTCAGCACCGTTTCCTCTCGGGCTAAGCTCGTAACCAACCTTAACGATAGGCTTGTTTGATTTAACAACTCTGCCAAGGTCGATCGGAGTACCGCTGAGAACAACATCAGCTTCAATGGCATTCATTGTTGTTTCAAGATCCTTTTTCTGCTCGTCACCATAACCCATAGCAGGAAGGATTCCTTCACCAATATTAGGATATTTTTCATATGTGTAGGCAATTTTACCGACAGCAAAAGGTCTAGGATCGACCATTTTTGCAACACCGGCTCTCTTTGCAGCAACAGCAGCGGCACCGATCTTCATCTCACCGTGTGTAAGGGTTGGGCCGTCTTCAACAACGAGAACTTTCTTTCCTTTGATATCACCGTCAACAGTAAGTGTGCTGTCAGCTTCGATAACAACTGCGTTAGGAGCAAGTCTTTTACAATTTGCTTTTACAGTCTCTATATCTTCAGGAGTTGCGCTGTCCATCTTATTGATAACGATGACATCAGCCATACAAACGTTAACTTCGCCAGGATAGTAGCTAACTTCGTGTCCCGGACGAAGCGGATCGACTACAACGACCTTAAGATCAGAGTCATAGAAAGGGAAATCGTTGTTTCCGCCGTCCCAGAGAATAGCATCCGGCTCACCGGCAACATCTTTCTCTGCTTCTCTTACGATAGCTTCGTAGTCAACACCTGAGTAGATCACGTTTCCTGCAGCAATATGCGGCTCGTATTCTTCCATCTCTTCAATTGTGCATTTATGGAACTCAAGGTCTTTGATCTCAGCAAACCTCTGAACTTTCTGAGCAACGAGGTCGCCGTAAGGCATTGGATGACGAATAGCAACAACTTTTTTACCCATCTTTTTGAAAATGTCATAGATAAATCTTGTTGTCTGGCTTTTTCCGCAACCGGTTCTTGCAGCACAGATAGAAATAACAGGTTTTGTTGATTTAACCTTTGTCTTGTCATAGCCGAGAAGTGTGAAATCAGCACCCAGAGCGTTAACAAGAGCAGACTTGCTCATTACGTAATTGTAAGGAACATCACTGTATGCGAAAACAACTTCTTCAACGTTGAGATCTTTAATAAGCTTAGGAAGATCTGCTTCGTCATAGATCGGGATTCCCTGCGGATAAAGTTTGCCTGAAAGTTCGGCGGGGTATTTTCTACCGTCGATGTCCGGGATCTGTGTAGCTGTAAAAGCAACTACTTCACACTCTTCGTTGTTTCTGAAAAAAGTGTTGAAATTGTGGAAATCTCTTCCTGCAGCACCCATAATGAGAATTCTTCTTCTGGTCATTTTTTCCTCCAAAAAAGATATATAAATAAAGCTTGTGGCCGGACAAGGTCAACGGCCGCCGGACAATGTCGACGGCAAAATTAAAATATCATAAGGATCCCCTATGTCAAGAGGTTTTTATATACTTTAAAATATTACTTTTTAATCTTTTCAATCTCTCTTCCTGAAAAGACCTCGGCAAATGACCTTCAACGGCCTCATAGATCCTTGAAATATTAAACATTTTCCTAAAGTTTTCCTTTAAAAAAGCCCTTACTTCTTCATCATCATTTTCCAAAAGCTCCACATTAAGATCTAATGCATTATCAGCAATAAATACAATATCTTCCAGATCATGACTCAAATACGGATCATTGATACCTCTGTCATTGAAAGCAGAAAATTTTGTTGCCAGATAGTATGAAAGTGGAAGAAGAAATATCTCGATATCATCAATAGTTTTCTTTTCAGCTTTGATAAAACCTGATTCAAACCATTTGTTTCCCGGAGCCCATCCTATCTGATTTACAGACATTACATCCACCAATATACCGAGATATTCAAATCTGCATAAAACTTTATTATCAATTTTCTGCTTAAATCCGACGTCTCCCAGTTTTTCTCTTAAAGACTCGAGCTGACCGAAAGATAACAGCTGAAAAACTATATCAACATCTTTTGTAATCCTTATCTTTTGAGTTTTTGACCCATCCACATAAAACTGAGCAACTGAACCACCTACAAAAACAGCTTTTTCATTAATACTGTTTATTGCTTTTGCAACAACCTTAATATTTTCAACTGTTACTGACATAATCTTTTCTCCAGCTCTTTTATCGCAAGCTTTCTTTCTCTTGCACTACCAACCCTTAAAGCATCAACAACAGCAAGAAGCTGATATAAATTCTCGTCATTAAGACATGCCTGCGGAACAGAATAATAAAGAGGCTGAATTTCCTGACCGACAATTGTTCCGTCTATGTACGGCCATACATAACTATATTCGCTTTCAATTAAATTTTTTAAAGGAGGAGCGCTGTGTGCTGTTGGCAATCCTCTTACGATTGCTCCGGGAATTTGCGGAAAAACATACTTTATTCCATGAACCAGAAATTCAAGCAAGTTGTTTCTCCTTACCGTTTTTTTATCTGCACTCAACAATCCTGCAGCAACACTTCTTACAACAGACTCACTCACCTCGCTTCTGCTAACTCCGATTGAATCAGCAACATCTTTCAAATAGAAATCGTTATCTAACACCACCATCTTCAGTAGAACGACTACATCATGCGGTCTCATGCCAATCTGTTTTTTCACACAACCCTCCAATTTGCATTTCGCGAATCGCGTATCACAAACATGCTACCATGGTTTTTGAATTTGTCAATACATCTTAATTCTAAATTTTAATTCTAAAAATACAAAGCCATGAACTGTTCAAGTTCAACGGTTGTGGATGAGGTTCCGACGCCATAGGCTCCCTTCATGCCCAGTTCAATTTCAGCGAGTTTCCTCAGCGCTTGTAACAGCTGAATATTCTTATATTTTCCAGCGAGTCTTTCAGCCATTCTCTTCATGTAGAAAAGTCTGTTTTTATTAAGAAATGACTGTAGTTCAGAGCTTTTTCCGTCACGAAGAAATATTCTCGCATTCATTATTCCTCTGAAGTGTCTGAAGAACATTGAGATAATGAGAGGATTGACCTTATATTCGCCTTCCGTGATCATTGTTTCACGGTAAAGTTTTACTGCATCGGCCTTTTTTTCATCAACAAGCATATCCATAATTTTAAAGATCACCTGCTCGCTCAGACCGTAAAGAACGGTATCAACTTTATCAAAAGTTATATCCGTCATCCCGTTACTTTCGGCAAAAAGTTTTATTTTCTCTATTTCGTTATGAAAATAGAACAGGTCTTTATCCTGAGAATTCACAAAAAAGTCTTCGGTTCTACTATCGGGCTTAAAAGGTCTGAACTCATTTCTCACGAACTGTCTGACATCGGCCGGCCCCGGTTCAGGAACTTCAAAATAGATCTTTTTCATCTGTCTGAGCGACTTGAAGAACTTTGTTCTCTTATCGATCTCACTAATAAAAACTATGAGAAAATTATTCTGCTCAGAAGTATCGATGTAATCTTCAAGCATCTTTCTATCTTTGTCTGTCAGTTTCGGTGAAAGCTCAAGAATAACTATCTTCTGGGAGCTGAAAAAACCTATCTCACGGGCAGTGTTCACAGCTTCTGAAACAACATCCTTGTTGTCGTTCATATCATAGGGAATTATCTCTTTCTCATTTTTGTCCCTGACAAGTTCCCTGAGTTCCTCTTTCATCCTGACAACAACAAAACGTTCCGGAGAGTTAATAAAGAAAACTCCCCCGAAACCATCAAAATTTATATAGCTTTTTATCGAAGGAGGATAGGACATATCAGCCTACAACGTTTACAAGTTTGCCGGGAACATAGATCACCTTTCTGATCTCACCGCTCTTAAGAAACTTTGAATAATCTTTAGCACTTACCAAAGCCTCGACTTCCTCTCTGGTGATGTCGGCCCTGACCGTCAGCCTGTCTCTGAGCTTTCCGTTAACCTGAACGACCACCAGGATCTCATCCTTGACCAGCGCACTATCGTTAACTGTCGGAAACTCCGCCTTTGCAAGCGGTTCCATACCGCAGAGCTCAGCAAGCTCTTCACTTATATGAGGAGCAAAAGGATTAAGCAGCATGACTATACTTTTAAGAGCGTCTGCAAAAACAGCTTTTTTTTCGTCGTTATCAGCCTTGAATTTATAGGCGGCGTTAACAAGCTCCATGATAGCACTGATCGCAGTATTGAAGTGGAATCTCTCTATTTCCTCTCTCACCTTTTTTATGGTTTCATGGGTCTTTGCCCACAGATCCTTTCCGTCTTCAGCAACTTTACCGACCTGTGCCGCATCTTTCACAGTTTCAATGTTCTCGGAAACTATATTCCAGACCCTGTAAAGAAATCTGCTGCAGCCTTCAACTCCGTCTTCAGACCATTCCAGATCCTTTTCAGGCGGAGCGGCGAACAGAACAAAAAGTCTTGCAGTATCGGCACCGTATTTTTCAATAAGCTTCACCGGATCGACAACATTTTTCTTTGATTTGCTCATCTTTTCAACGCGACCTACCTTAACCAACTTTCCGTCTGAAGATCTTACATTGTTCCCATCTTTGATCTCAATTTCTTCGGGATAGATATATTCACCGTCAGCCGAGTAGGTCTCCATGCAGACCATTCCCTGAGTAAGCAAACGTTTCACAGGCTCTCTGAAATTCACATAACCGAGATCGGCAAGAACTTTTGTGAAAAAACGGGTATAGAGAAGATGCATTACAGCATGTTCGACACCACCGATATACTGATCCACCGGCATTGCACGGTTAACTTCGTCCTTTGAGAAAGGCTCGTTCTCGGACTTCGGATCACAGTACTTCATGTGGTACCAGGAACTTTCAACAAAAGTATCCATCGTATCGGTCTCACGTTTTGCGGGTCCTCCGCAGACCGGACATGTCGTCTCGTAAAATTCCTTCATATCCTTAAGCGGGCTCTGAGCACCTGTAAATTCCACTTCTTCGGGAAGTCTTACAGGAAGGTTTTCCTTTTTTTCGGGAACTGTTCCGCATTTTTCACAGTTTATCATAGGAACCGGAGTCCCCCAGAAACGCTGACGGCTTATTCCCCAGTCACGAAGTCTGTAGTTGACTCCTTTTTTGCCTGAACCTTTTTCCAGGAGATATTCCGTCACCTTCTTTTTGCCCTCATCTGAAGGAAGATCTGTAAATATTCCGCTGTCAAACATAACTCCCGGCTCGGTATAGGCTTCGGTTAAAGGCAACTCAAGATCTCCCTCAACAGGTTTAATGACAGGTTTTATTGGAATTTCATACTTCGTTGCGAATTCGAAATCTCTCTGATCGTGAGCAGGAACCGCCATGACAACGCCCGTTCCGTAGTCAGCAAGAACAAAGTTGCCGAAATACAGCGGAACTTCCTCTCCCGTCACCGGATGAACAAGATACTTTCCGGTAAAGAAACCTTTTTTCTCATATGAATCATCTTTCGTTGTTTCATGCAGTTTTTTCACCTCTTTGAAAAATGCTTCCATATCTTCTTTGTTTTCAGCATCCTCCAGTATCTCCGAGGACATTTCATGATCGACGGACATACTCGCAAAGGTAACTCCCATCAGAGTATCCGGTCTGGTAGTGAACACTGTAAGCGCTTTATCAGTGCCGGCTATTTTAAAATCGATAAAAGTTCCTTCACTTCTGCCGATCCAGTTTCTCTGCATCTCCTTAACGTGATCAGGCCAGTCTTTAAGATCGTCAAGACAGTCAAGAAGTTCCTGAGCGTAGGCTGTAGTTCTGAAATACCACTGCTCTATCTTTTTCTTTTCAACAGGAGTTCCATGTCTCCAGCATGTCCCGTCTTCCACCTGCTCGTTAGCAAGAACCGTATTACACTGAGGACACCAGTTCACTTCACTTTTTTTCTTATAGACAAGTCCCTTTTCGAACATTTCAATAAAGAACCTCTGTTCCCATCTGTAATAATCAGGTGAACAAGTTGCTATCTCACGATCCCAGTCATAGCTGAAACCCAGCTGATGAAAACGTTCCCTCATCGCCTCGATATTGCTGTATGTCCATTTTGCGGGCGGGATATTATTTTCGATCGCGGCATTTTCAGCGGGAAGTCCGAAAGCATCCCATCCCATTGGATGAAGAACATCGTAACCCAGTCTGAAATAGTATCTTGATACGACATCGCCTATCGAGTAATTTCTGACATGACCCATGTGTAGTTTCCCCGAAGGATAGGGAAACATTTCAAGCATATAGTATTTCTTTTTATCGCTCTGTCCGCCTTTGTATGAGAAACATTTTTCATCTAGCCATATTTTCTGCCATTTAGATTCGATCTGTAAATGATTGTAGTGCATTTTTCCTCCAAAAAGAGTGCTCAGTCCTTTGTTTCAGGTTTAGTGAATTTGAATTTGTTCTTTAGATATCTTTCAAGAATTACAGCCTTTGAAAGCTTTAGCTTTTCAAGGATATCCTCAACTTTTTCCTGTTCTTTTTCAGTAAACGCAAAACCTTTTTTAAGATTTTTTTTCAGATATCCCATTATCAGGTTCTCTTTACCTGTCTTCACCATTATTTCAGCATTCAGCAGAATAAGATAGTTATGATAATACAGCTCCCCCGGGCTCAGGAATTCTTCGTTTTCAAGAATATAGTCTATACCCTCCTTCGCCTTGGTCAGATCTCCCTGGTAGTAGGTGATCTCTGCAGCAAAGACCAGGCCCGGCAGATAAAAAGGATTACATTCGAGGATTGAATCTATCATTCCGAACGTTCTCTGTTTATCGCCCATATTTCTGTAGCTTTCCGCAAGAAGATAAAGGAAAGCGGGCTCACATTTATTAAGTGTCTGCATCCTTTTATCAATGCTCTTTGTCACCAGCTGATATTCTTTGTTGCGATTCAGCTCGACCTGTTTTCTGAAAAACATCCAGAGAGGATCATTAAGTTCACCGTTCAGGAGGACTTCGTCAGCTTTATCAAAAAGCATGTATCTGTTGTAGATAACATTGAGAAGTTCCCTGTACGCCTTTTTATCCTTAAGCTCATGAAGATGCATGACAGCCTGGAAAACGGCACCACTTCGCAGATACTGTTTAATGATATCTATCTTTCTGTCATCACTTTCAAGTCTGTAGATATTTTCAAGCACAGGTATCGTCTTTTTAAGATTTTCTTTCTTTTTAAGAGCCTCAAGAAAACTGTACTGTATCATCTTGTTGTCAGTATTCTTTGCCGCCAGTTTTTCAAGCTGCTTAAAGTACATTTCTTCCTGAGACAACTGATACTTCATCTTCAGTATTTTAGAAGTTATCACCGGATCAGGGGTCTTGGAATTTATTTTTTCATAGGCAGCTACAGCTTCCTCAAAATAACCGTTCTTTTCACTGCACTGCGCTCCCCTTTTAAAAACATCTTCGGTGATCGCTTTAGGAAAAAACTGCTGAAGCTCTCTGAATGAAAAATAACAGTTGCTGTAATCGCCTTCAAGAAAACTGGTCTCCATCACAAGCTCTACATCATCTGCATCTCTACGGTTCTCTTTCTGTTCTTTCATATAAAGTGCCATTCTTGAAGCTTCCGTAGTATCGCCCCGTCGAATGAAGTTTTTAACAATATCCTTACAGAAACTCCTGCCGGGACAGACAGAATAGAAGCCATCCCTCTCTACATCATACCGGTGGGATGCTCTCCCCAGAAGAACTCTCGCCTCTCCCGCATAATAACGCTCAATGCTAAGGTTTTTCCATTTATCAAGAGTGGAAAGATAATCGTCGACATTCTGCAGCATCATATTATTCCTTAGCGATCTTCCTGCCTTGATCATTATCCTGAGCTTCATTGCAAGTTCGTATTCCGGAGACACTTTAAGAACCTTATCAATTGTCATTTCAGCAGAATTAAAATCATCTTTCCTGAAAAACATCAGGGCCAGATAGAAACTTTCTCTAAGGTTAGCCTTCGTTACCTTTGCAGGTATCTTGATGTCCAGCCTGTTTATCTGTTTCTTTGACTTGGGGTACTCAGATTCAAGTTTGTGATAAAGCTGCACTCCTTGAGGGGCTGCCAATCCATCAACATAATCAATAAGATTCTGTAGGCTGCTACCTTTTTCGGTTACAAGAGTCGAATACATTTTCAGCTGAGAGACTTCATTCATCTCACCCCGGATATGGTAGTCAAGCATCGCAAAAGCCGTAAGGTACAGAATGCTTTTTTTAACTGGCTGATCTATTTCCTCTTTTATATCAACTATCTTAAACTTTTTTACTCTCTGAACGTATTCAGGGTAGCTTATAGAAATAAGATTTTTTCCCGGATCTTCAAGAAGCGTTTCATAGAACGCAGCTTTGTTCTCTCTGATAAAAAACCAGTATACCGCGCCTAAAATAATGCCGGCAAAAACAAGAAGAAGAAAAAGATTCCTGAATATCGGGTCATTATAGTCTTCTCCTGTCTCTAACGTCTTTTTTGCCACAAAAACCTTACTGAGATCAGTATCTGAACCAAGTTTCTTATCTTCCTCTTCTCTATCGGCTCCAAGTTTTTCAAGTTCACGTTTAGCGGCAAAATGATTCGGGTTTTTCTGCACAACCTTTTTAAGTTCGACTATCCCTTCTTCATTTCTATCCGTGTTTATGTATGCAAGGCCTCTGTAAAAGTTAACTTCCGGAGTTTCTGAACCATTCCAGCTCTCGAGCACACTTATTATCTCATCCCACATCTTTTCCTTTTTCATCTGTTCCAGATACTCAACCAGAACTGTCAGTGTGGGACTTGTAAGGAATTTCTCCTTTAATGTGTCAAGTTTCCTGCTCATTTGCTGTAGTAACCTCTCCTTTCCTCCGGATGCAGAGCGGCAACTTCCCTGCCGAAATGATCCATCGCATCCTGTCTGAAATTAGGTGTATCTTCATATTTTTCCCGGACACCCTTAATATCTTCCATCTTCCCGATATTGATCTTTACATCCGTATAGCTCAGTTTGGCGCAGGAAATAGGAAGAAACTTCTCACCCCCGAGAACCGATACAGGAAGAACCCGTACGTCACCTGTGTCAATAAGTCTGTAAACTCCAGGCAGAAACCTTGCCAGAGCTCCGTCACGACTCCTTTTTCCTTCCGGAAAAACAAGAAATATTCTAACATGCTCCTTAATGTCATTTACGACCTTTACTGCTGCACGGGCTATCACCCTCAGAGGCAAAGTCGCCTCTCCTGTAGCGACAGACTGGGATTGTGCAATAAGGATCGGATTAAAGTGCATACTTGAGAACTTCCGCAGAGGATGTGTAAAAACCTTAGGTCCGGCAACTACGGAAAGCATGTTTTCCAGTCCGGCTTCCCTGAAATAATCGTCAAAAGACGTCGCAATTATATTTGCATCGGAATAACTGAGATGATTCGAAAGGATCACCAGTCTTTTATATTCACCCTTTTTAAGAGCTTTAAGAGCGTCTTTGAGATTTTCCTCACCTTTGATCTCTGTATTCAGCAGATGTCTGAGAGCATCATCAAGCACTATTTTAACAAGCGGTGCATATTCCGAAAAACCCCAGTCAAGACCCGCGACTTCAAATTTCTTAAAAAAATCCTCAATAACATCATCTTCAAGTTCAAGAGCTTTTCTTCTGACTATTGGAGCCATATCCTGCGGAAGAGTTTCCTCCCAGCCCTGAAGAAGTTTGAAAAGTTTTTTCTTAGTTTCGTTCATGTCCTGTTAACCTTAATACATAACTACATTAAACAGGCTTATTCTTATACTATATTTATAATAAAATGCAAGATATGGTAGAAGTATTTGACTTGAAAAGATATTAGTATAACTTTAATTACAGACAACAGATGGAGTCGAGACTGAAACTTTCACCGACAATTTCCTATCAGCGCTACGGGGAACTATTCATAGTTCTTGATTCACGTACAGGTCTGGATTTTCAGCTTAACAGTGAAGGTGGAAAAATAATTGAAAAGATCGATTCGGGTCTGACGGAAGGCATAGATCCTGATTCTGATTTTGTCAGATCTCTGATCAGTTCCGGTATTATTTCAAGTAGTTCAGGCGACACAAAAACCAAAAAATCAGAAAACACAACAAACCGTAATTCTTCAGTCTTTGACGAACTTAACGATCTTGCCGCAAGAGAACTTGTTCCTGTTTCGGCGATCATGGAGCTTACATACAGATGTCCGCTAAACTGTAAACACTGCTACATAGACAAAGAGACTGTCCAGAGAAAAAATGAGCTGAAAAAAAATGAATATTTCAGATTTATTGATGCCTTCCGTGATATGGGTGGACTATATGTCATATTGACCGGAGGAGATCCCTTTCTTCACCCTGATATTGAAGAAATTTTTAAATATCTGAGAAAAAAGAGAATTGCTGTATCTGTCATGAGTTCAGGATACCGCACAGACAAAGAACTTCTTAAAAGACTGGTATCTTACGGGCTCACTGGTTTTCAGGCTTCGATCTACGGCCCGGATCCTGACACCCACGATAATTTCACGGGCATTAAAGGCTCTTTTGAAGAGACACTGAAAACCTTAGAATTATTAAGAAATAACGGCATCGAAGTTCAGGCTGCCGTAAGTGTCAACACACTTAACATCTCTCTTTTTAATGAGATCCGATATCTCCTGAAAAATAAGGGTTTTAAAGCAGTATACAACTTTGAAATGTTCCCTAAGCGCAGTGGAGATACATCTCCCGTTTCATTAAATATCTCAGATACTGAGCTTTTTGACTGTTTAAAAAAAATAGACTGGAGACCGGAGCTCAGATTAAAGGATAAGGGCCCGGAAGATCACCCATGCAACGCTACAAGATCTTTGTTTTCAATTGATCCGGAAGGGAACATCTTTCCGTGTCTTGAGATAAGAGAAAAGGCGGGGAATATCAGAAATGAAAAGTTTTCAGACATCTGGAAACATTCCACTGTTCTTAACAGCATCAGGAACATAAAAATGAAAGATCTAAAGGACTGTTCAGAATGTATGTACAAAAACTACTGTAACAGATGCCATGGGGGAGCTTTGAAAAAAGGTCTGGAAATAACAGATCACAGTGAATTTGACTGCACTATGGCGCAATTTAACAAAAAGCTGAGAACAGAGGACTTGAATTAATATTTTTTAAGAGTTATAATTAATATGTAATTTGCCGGAGGAAAAAATGGAACCTAAAATTATCAAAGTAACGGAAAGCTCAAAACAGAATGGTAACGACTGTCAGTACTGCTGCGGAAAGCCTATCTGCTGATCACAACTTTCTTACAATTTCTATTCCCGGATTATTTTTCTTTATCGTCTCGACCTGTTTTTCATCAACTTTCAGTCCCACCAGAACTAATCTTTTAAGTTTTTTCAACTTAAACAGGGGTGACAGGTCTGTGATCTTAGTGTTCCACAGATCAAGTTCATAGAGATCCTTCATTTCGGAAAAAAGTGACGCATCCGCAATTGGAAGTCCCCAGACCTTAAGCCTCTGTAAATTCTTAAATTTCCTAAGGTTTTCAAAGTCGCGCACCTTTGTGTTGCACAGGTCTATATAGGTGATCTGCTCGGCTATCGGATAGACAACTGAAATATCTGCAACCTCTGTTGAACAGAGAAGAACTTCCTTCAGATTGGGCAGCTCTTTAAAAACAGAAACATCCTTCACTTTGGTCTGAAGAAGATCTATTGATTCAAGCTGCTTCATATCTTTGAGCATGGAAATATCTTCGATGGCCGTCATTTTAGCATCTATTCTTTTCAGATTGGGAAGTTTTACTATCGGAGTGAGGTCAGTAACTCCGGTTTTCCAGATATTGAGATACTCCAGATCCTTAAGACCGCTTATCGGTTTAAGATCTGTTATCTGCTGGGAGAATCTCATATCAAGCATTTTCAGGTGGGTCATTCTTGAGAAAGCTTCAAGGCTCGTTAACTTTGAGAACCCTATAAAGAAATTATCGAGGTGAGAGCAGGCTTCAATGGTGTCTCCGTTTATTTTAGCCATCTTCGGAATAACTGAAACATACCAGGGCTCAAATTTATCGGGATTAGCTTTACCCCAGTCTTCCCAGTAGCCGTATCCCCAAGGCGGAGTAAAAGGACTGCAGTCAACTTTATTATCAACTTTTATTTCAACGCTGGGAGCTTTCGCAGCCTCTTTTTTACATGAAATAAATGCAGACGACACTAGGAGAATTGTAAAAACTGTAACTAGTCTTTTTAAGATCATCAGGACCTCCTTATTTTTTTTTCAACTGTATTAAGGGCATTACTGCCTTTTTTAATTCCCTTTCCTTTTGAGCGGCACATCTATATCCCATATCAACAAGAGCCTCAGCTTCGGAAAAATCTTCTGTGCCTCTTTTATCCGTAGCGATTATCTCCACATCCGGACGGTTAATTCCCAGCCTTTTCTTGATCCTGCTGTTAACGAACAGTGCCTCGACAATAACATCGATACCATATTTTATCTTTTCAATATCCATCGACTCATAATCGTTCAGATTTACAGCTACAACTGTACTGAAACCTTCTTCTCTGGCAATCTTTACCGGCATATTGTCAAAAACACCACCGTCCACAAGCATTTTTCCATCTAATTTGCATGGGGCAAAAAAACCTGGAACAGAAAAAGAGGCTTTCACAGCATCTGCGATCTTTCCCGATCTGTGAACAAAATGTTCGTGATTTACTATATCCACAGAATTACAGAGAAAAGGTATCTCCTCCTGACCAAAACTTTTTCCTTCTGTCATTTCATTGATCTTGGCGTATAGTCTGCTTCCGGAATCGACCCCCAGTCTTGTAAAAAGATTTTTTATGGTCTCTCCCGCCTGAAGCGCCTTCGTAAAGGGATTGTCGGGCAGTCTAAGTGTCTTTATTTCAAAATAATCCCTGTAATCAAATTCATGAAGAATAAATTTCTCTATCTTCCGACCACTCATTCCGCAGGCATAAAAACTTCCTATGATCGCGCCTACACTTGTCCCCACGATCAGGCCCGGCTTGACTTTCAGATCATCAAGATATTTAAGAACTCCAACATGGGCCATTCCCCTCGCACCTCCTCCGGAAAGCACAAGTGCCCATTTTTTCTTAAAAAACATTTCCTCTCCTAAAAGGACCTGAATTTAAAATCAGAACTCCGTTTCATAAAAGTTTACGATTAAATTCTTCTTTTTTCAAGCAGTTTGACAATTTCTTTTTACACCAATATTTTCAACAACTTAAGCGTACAGTGTTGTTGATTCGTACTAAAAGATAAATTTTTTCTGTCCAAAATTGCCGAAACGGACGAAAGAGTTTTTTTTTCGACTAGATTTAAACTGTGTTGTGTTTTAACCCCTAAGCGGAGGACTAACAAATGGCTAATAAGCTTTTAGTGCTGGCGATCGTATCTCTCTTCATTTTTCTTTCATGCGGAGGTGAAAGCGATCCTGAAATTACCAATGATTCTAACGAGACATCTGATGAGGACCAGGGCGATTCCGGAAACACTGGAGATACCGGCGACACTGGAAACACCGGAAATACAGGAAACACAGGAAACACCGGAGATACAGGAAACACCGGTAACACTGGAGATACTGGAGATACCGGAAACACCGGAAACACTGGAAACACCGGTGATACAGGAAACACTGGAAACACTGGTAACACTGGAGATACTGGAAATACCGCCCCGGTTGTAACTCTTGTTGAAAATGTAATTGATGATGCTCCTTTTAACCCTGCTTTTACAACTGTTGTTGACCTTGATGAAGACGGCAACCTCGACATAATTTCCTGTGAATACGGCCCTTCAGGATTTTCCAACATGAGTATGGAAGGAAAAATTCAGATATATTATGGAACAGGAACTATTAATACATGGAATAAAGAAGAACTCGATACAGAAACTGCTGTTAAGTTCCCTCATCCACCAGTAGTTGCAGATGTCGATGGCGACAGTGACCTTGATCTTATAATTCCCGGTGGATTCCTTGCATGCGAAGCCAACCCGATGGGCGGACCCTGCGGAACGATCTTCTGGATGGAAAATGATAACGGCAGCTGGACAAGGCATGACATCGTGCCTATGGGTGATGACAGCTTCTACTTCTCACTTGAATTTACAGATATTGACGGCGATGGAATCAAGGATCTTCTCACAACAGGAGAAAGATTTACCAAAGGCATGACCGGTTCTATTACAGCAAGAGAAGAAAAACTGATGTGGTTTAAGGGAACGGATACTGACGACAGGTTCGATCCTACAAAAAGAATGATCTCTGAAGAACACGGCGGTCCTTTTTCAAAACTTATTGATATTGATGAGGACGGTGATCTTGATATCGTAACAGCTCAGTTCTTTATTGATCCTGCAACTCAGCCTTCTTTTGTATGGCTTGAAAGAGGTGAAGATCTTGAAACATGGACTCCACATACAATTAATAACGACAGCGGTGAAGGATTTCAGATCAATATTGTTGATGACCTTTACGGTGACGGTATCACAAGAGCTGTGGGAACAAACCATGTTAATACAACTGCCAATCCGTCAAGTCCTATGGAAGGACTGTTTGTTTTCGATATTCCTGAAGATCCTACACAGCCATGGACAAAGACAATGATATCCGACGGAATTAAATCAAGAGCAGGATCCAATATGGCTCCAATGTCTGCTCCCGGCGTTTTCGGACTTGGCGACCTTGATGGAAACGGACTTACAGATATCGCTCTTTCCGGTGACGGTGACGCTAGAATATTCTGGTATCAGCAGACAGAAGCCGGAAAGTTCACTCAGCATATCATCGGCGGAGAACCTGTGGGTTCACAGCCGGAAGCACCCAACTCAACTTACGGACAGGCAGGCGGAATGAAGATCGTCGACCTTGACAACGATGGACAGAACGAGCTTATTGTCACTCTCTATGAAAGCAACAAGCTCATAATTTATACTGTTTCAAAATGATCGGGGACGGAATAATGAAAAAGATCCTGGTTATCCTTATTTTGTTTCTGTTTTCTGTAAGCTGTTCCGACGACAAAAAAGGCACTGAAAATGATACAGTTAATGATTCTGACAATCTGGAAGTCAATGACAGCGAAACTGATCAGACTGAAGTTGATTATGGAACTGACGATGTTGCTGACACAGAAAAGGAAGATGACGTTGAAGAAGACATGACCGAAGAGGAGACCGATGATGATATCGAACAGATCACGAAGCTTGAGATAAAGGCCGGTGAAGGGATCGGAGATATTAAGGTCGGGATGAAATACAGTGAGATAAAGACACTCGTTGGTGAAGTTGACACTCAGATGGGATTTAACAGGCTTGTTACGGCTGAGTATAAATCTCTCGGACTTGAGCTTGTTTTCAGCTCACCCGATCTCATGGAGTTGAAAGACGATGCGATCCTTATTTCTATCGGTGCAATGGAAGACGGAAGTTTTTCAGGTAATGTTGTTCCCGGAATGTCCAGATCCGATATCGAAGACATTCTTACCGGAGACAAGGAAGATACAGGAGACTACGTTTTCTATCCGGCGGGCATTTCTGTTCATTATGAGGATGACGAGGCTGTTCTTGTCGGAGTTTTTCCCGCCTATGAGCTACAGTACGATCCGCCTGAAATGAAACCCTGCTCAACAACTATTAATTAAAGGAGAGAGAAAATGAAAAAGATCATACATATTCTCATCATTCTCTGCACTTTGATCTCCTTTAACCTTTCAGCGGAAGTAGAGATCGACGGAGAAGCTTACAAAGTTATTGATCCGCATCTGCATGTCGGTGAAGTTGGAGCTGTTCCTTTAAATGCCAAAAAGTTCTTTACTGAATACCTTTTCATGGGCGTTCCCTATATTCCGGCAATTATCGGCAAGGTTACCAATCCCTATAGTGACCATATCGGAATCATGGGAAACATGGAGATAGGCGGAATAGACAAAGGCATCCTTCTAGCTGTTTACACAGTAGATACAACAGGTTACGCGACAAATAGCGAGTTAGAAGGTTATCTCACTGATGAAAGGAACAAGGATGAAAACGGCGATCAGGTCTTCTGGGGCATGGCAAGCATGAACTTTAAGAACTATGACGATGAAAATATTCGTAACTCCCGTCTGGCCGCTCTTGAAACATACTTTCAGCAGCGGCCCGATCTTTTTATCGGGCTGAAACTTGCCCACGCTCACCAGGGTGTTGCTTTTAACGAAACTCTCTATCAGGATGTTTACGAAGTGGCCGCCAAATACTCTGTTCCCGTACTTCTTCATACTGGATTCTCACCTTTTCCAGGCTCTAAAGACACTCCTGAATACTATGACCCGGCCTATCTTGAAGATGTTATAGCAAAATATGACGGACTTGATGAGAATGGTGCCCCGAACGATGAAAAAGTTGTAAATTTTGTTTTCGCTCACTGCGGGCAGGGCGACAAAAGATCAGTTCTTTCAGCACTTTCCCTTGCCGAGAAGTATCCCAATATCTATCTGGATCTGAGCGCTCTGAAAAGACCGTTCCTGATCGATGAAGACGGGAACTCTGTTCCTGAAGGACAGGAAGACACCGTTGATGGATACGACACTGAGCTTGGCCAGCTTCCTTTCGTTCTCCAGAATATAAAAGACCGAGGTCTTGTTGACCGCTCATTCTTTGCGACTGACGGTCCTCAGTATTCAGGAATGCTCGGCTCATATCTTAAATCTTTTATCAAAGCTATTGAAAAAGTGGGATTTACAAAAACTGAAATACAGAAGCTGCTTTATGACAACGCGGCTGACCTATATCTTAAAGATCAACTATCGAGGTAAACAATGAAGAACTTACTGATTCTCATTTCTGCAGTTTTTTTATTAACTTTTATCTCCTGCGGCGGAGATGATTCAGATAATGATACCGGCAACACCGGTAATACAGGCAACACAGGTGACACAGGTGACACTGGTGACACTGGTGATACAGGAATGGACGAAGAGGACGAAATGGACGATATGGACACTGGTGATTCCGGGGATAGTGGAAATACTGGAAACACCGGAGACACAGGAAATACTGGTGATACGGGAAATACAGGAGCGGACACAGATGACACAGGGGACAACCAGGACGACATGGACACTGGTAATACTGGAAACACAGGCTCAGATGATGACGAAATGGATGATGCAGATGTTGGAGATACAGAAGAAGATTACTCCTGTCTTGACAACCCATGTGCAAAAGATGAAGACTGCGGCTGTGATGCGAACTGGTGTGTAATGGATGACGACAATGTTACCTACGCCGGCCTTACAAAGCTGACTTGTGCAAAAGTTAACTGCACTGTCGGAGACGACTCTACATGCCCCCCGAACCATACATGCACCGAGATTCCGAGTTTTGTTATCGCAATGATGCCTGAACTTCCTGAAACGGTATGCAAGAAGAATTAATTATGAATTTTAATAAGAACCTCACACACACGTTTAGCACTTCAGTGCAATCCCATTTGCACAGTGCTTGATCTCAAATGGGAGGCATCCGGTATCCTTCCCGACACACACAATCAAGGATGCCTCCCGATTCTTTTTCGATCATACGCAGCATTTGCTTTCAACGGGTTTCAACCATTCGTTTGAGCATTGGGCATTGTCGACGGGGACTACTGAAATCACTATCGGATCCATCGTAACCTCATAAACAGGAACTACAATGGTTGCCCCTTTGTCAAAATTAACAAATCTTACCTTTGAACGGTCTAATGAGCTGAAACTCATAACTCCGAAAAGTACAAAAACAAAAACTAGCGAAAATGATATAGCAAAAACTTTTAACCACTTCATGACTTCCTCCATCTGTAATGATCAGTAAGTCTACTATTTGATATAAACAGATTAAGATAGAGGTCAAGGGTTGATTGAATGTTTGTTCAAATATTCAACGATTCAAATGTCGCCTGCAAGTATCCAGATCCCTTTTCCAAGCCAATTTCCTGCACTTTGAGCAATATGCTCTTTTTTTATAGATCTGATTATCCTTGTCTGATCAAGATACTGGTTTTCCGGTTGGTCAAGAGCAAGTTCAAGAGCCATATTAAACGCATGATAGTTGCTTTGAACAAGTGAATTGGCGAGGCTTGTGATCAGTCCGTTCTTTGTTTCTTCAAGATAGGATCGGTCGATCTCTCCATTTCTCAACTGAGATGCCGATCTTTCGATACCTTTCATCACCTTCTCTACGTTTTCAGGGCTGGTTATTGCCGAAAAGACAATGTATCCGCCTATCATTCCTGCCATTCCCGAAACATCCAGTGAATAGACCAGCCCCTGTCTCTCTCTAAGCTCTTGAAAATATGGGGATTTCTGTCCCATCATATAGTTGTCCATGAGTTTGATGGTTTCAAAGTCATCGTCATAGACCGACGGCCCTCTGAAAACCCTCGCGACATGAACCTGTTTTCTTCCTTTGAGCGGAATTCTTATAATTTTATCTTCAAGTTGTCCAAGATCAGGGATTATGACCGTATTTTTCTTAACGCCTTTTCTCGAGAGTGCCTCTGTAACTTCATGCAGCAGATATTCATCGGTAGATCCCGCCATAGCTACGGCAAAACTACCGGTCTTAAAAAATCTGTCCTTTATTTTCATTATATCGGAATACTCTGTTCCCGATATGCCATTTCCTGTTCCACCGACAGTGTTCTCGTATGGAGTTCCACTGAAAAGTTCCGTGTGTATCCTGTTCTGTATGTGGTATCCGGGATTTTCCTCGGCAATTGAAAGATTTGAAAGCGTGTAGAGCTTTTCCTGCTTAAAGTCTTCCCTGTCAATGGGATTGTTCAGGATTTTCTTAACAATATCAATAGCTTCGTTAACAAAGTTGTCGCGCACCTTAACTTTTATTCCACCAGTATTGTTTCCATAGACAGGAGCAAGGGTTATACCGAATCTGTCAAGATAGGATTCCGTCTCGTTCCTATCCATTCCGTCCGCCCTTGTGCACAGAGATTCAAGAAAAAGTTTAAAGGAACCCGGCTTCCCCTTAATGCTTGAAAGCGCTCCGCTCTTTTTGAGTATATACATTGAAAGGATCGAGGAATCCTTCAGATTTCTTACAACAGCTCTGACTCCGGGTTTTTTAAATTTCCTGTAATCACTTACCTCGACCTTTATGCTCTTTTCAGGAACTTTTAGATCACAGACCGATATTCTGGCCGTTTTTCCCTTTCCAAGTCCGAACACCATTTTATCCAGAGTGAGATACTCGTTCTTGAATCTATTAAGATCGTCAGCAGTCAGATGCATGAACTCATAGAAAAAATCTCTTTCAAGTTTTTCCTTGTCACCGAAAAGAAGATAACTTTTTCCGGTAATTTCAGGCATGCTTCCAAGTCCTTCGGAACTGAAATACTCGTTACTTAAAATGACTTCTCTTGCCCGTGCCGTCTCAGTCTGATTAAACGAATAACTCTCCCAGGCCTTCATCCATTTTTCCAATCTTTCCGAAGCCTTAGCTGAAGGGAACGCTCCTGACTGAATGAACATGCTCCCTTCAACTCCTCCCATGGAATTAATGTTCATATTGTCAAAAGTACTATTCTCATAGACAAGTTCATTGTAAAGTCTTGCTCCATCCATTCCGTATGTCAGGGCACTTATCATTCTGAGGATCGCATCTATCCTTCCGTCCTGCGGAGGAAGTTTCCAGCCTGCGATAAAATAATTCTTCTTCTGATCGTGTTTCACCTCGAATTTTGCCGTCGCTTTCCAGTTTTTAATTTTCGGAGTGAATTTTGCGGAGTTAACTTTCAGTTTAATGGTTCCGGCCTTTTTATAACCTCCGGAAAGGACGAGAAAAGGTTCTGTCATTACTTTTTCCGCAAAAAACTCTGCAAGATCCTTCTTTTGAGCCTTATCAAGGGCTTCTCTTGTTCCTATTATCTTTCTTCCGTAACCTTTTCCGGGGAACATATTTTTCATCATTTCAGTAAAAAGGTTCTCAAGAGGCTCATCCTCATACATCACCATTTCCTGAAGCACGACCTTCTTTTCCTCTTCAAAGTCAGGATCGCTGATGGATTCAAGACCTTTCTCAAAAACTTTTTCATAAAATTTAAGAGTTTCATCAACGAATTCATTGAGAACCGTAGCCTCAAAAACTATCAGGTCGTGGGATGTGTAGGCATTGCAGCTTCCACCCTTTCCCTCAACAAAATCAGCTATTCCCTCATTTTTATATCTGAGCTTAAAGGCAAGATGTTCACAAAAATGAGCAAACCCCGCAGTACGTTCATCTTCGACACTGCTTCCGCCCGGAAAATAGACAAGTATCTTTGTGTACGGCAACTCCTTTCTATACTCAACAACAGGAATACTTCTTTTCATATTTTCACCTTAACTTTCACTTATTGAAAAATCAGTAAACGAAGCGGAGTCTAGCACAATTTGAATGGGATTCAATTTTAATTTCAGATACTTTCCCTGACTTTCTGAGCAAGAACGGAAATTTCTTTTTTAAGTGCTTCTGTATCAAATGTGAGTATCTTTCCGGCTTCCATGACCTTTTGGCCGTTGACGTAGACCTGCTCAATGTCAGAATGAGATGATGAGTAAAGAATAGCAGCCGAAGGATCGTAGGTCGGAAACATTTCGCAACTGTCTGTTTTTATCAGGACAAGGTCTGCACTGCCGCCTTCTTTTATGATACCCGCATCTTTTCCAAGTGGTTTTGCAGTATTTGATGTGATAGCTTTCATAGCTTCAATTGACTTGAAAACCGTGGGATCGCCTGTTGAGACTTTCTGGAGTTTTACTGCAAGTTCCGCTTCCTGCACAAGATTGAGGTTGTTGTTACTTGCACTTCCGTCAGTTGCAACACAGACATTGACTCCTTTTTCGAGCATTTTGGCGACATCTGCGATTCCGCTTCCGAGTTTCATGTTGCTTGACGGGCAATGGGCTGCTGTGACATCTCTTTTTGCCATTATTTTAAGCTCTTTTTCCGTAAGATTTACGCAGTGCGCTCCGATAAATCTTTTTGACAGAAGTCCCAGCTCTTCAAATCTTTCAAATTCAGTCTTTCCGTGTTTTTCGATGTATGTTTTGACTTCATCTCTGCTTTCAGCCATGTGGATGTGAAAAGGAATTTCA
>CAZTKP010000030.1:0-22216 GCA_964614215.1 uncultured Spirochaetales bacterium
ATTGGATGTCGCAAATTGCGACTTCCAACAAAGTGAAAATGGGACTAAGAAAACTTCCTTTTCCTTGAGGAGAAGGAGCGAGGAAGAGGTCAAAATTCCTGCTTTCTGAGAGTTCTGCTCATCATTTTAAGGAATTCTTTTGAATATACTTTTCTTGGTATCATTGATTTTGTGACGAAGGTCTTTTTGTCGGTCAGTGTGAGTGTGGGGTCGCCCTGGACCATCATGCCGAGCCACCAGCTGTCGATGAAGTTCCTGTCCATTCCGTAGTCACTGTGATTTGCCCAGATATCGTTAACCCACATCTGGTATCCTTTTCCCCATGATTCGCCGGCTGCAAGTGCGATATTCATCACTTCAGGATTGAAAACTCCGCCTGTTTTTGTGCTGCCGAAAGTGGCAAGTCCGTATTCGCTGTAAATATACTCAGAGGCCATGTTTCCGCCTTCCTTGATATATCTTGAGATGGAGCAGTCAAAAAGGTTATAGAAACTTCCTTTGATGTCCGCTGCTCTTACTTCTGAAATGTTAAGAATATTTGCAGGGTTCGGTGAGAAATTGTCATCAAAGTAGATGTTCTGAGGATCGGAGTGTATCCACTGATAGACGTACTCGGCACCCTGAGCTGTCATGAAGTCCAGATATTCGGTTTTTGTGGTGTTATCCAGCTCTTCTCTTCTGTCGTAATTTTCACCATAAATAGATTCAAGTTCCCATGTCTGGTTCTTTGTTCCCATATAGTCATCATAGCCGTTTCCGCTCTCATCTTCGTAATAGATCCAGTCATCATCGATGAAGGTGAAAAAGTTCCTTGTCTCAAAGAAAGGTCCGTCCTTTTTATACTTCATCGCTCTTGTGAGATAATCGTTGATCTGTTCGGGAGTTCCCGGAATTCTTCCAGTATAGATCTCAACTGTAAGGTCTTCAGGGTAGGTGTCCAGAAGTCCGTTCCCGTCTTCATCACTCCATTTTCCATCCATATCCATGAAGTAGAATTCACTTGGAAACTGTTCATACATTACACCGATATCGCCGCCGTAATCAACGGTCTGCTCATACATCGCAGGAGGAAGATCACCGATCAGAACTGCCCCTTTTATAGTATATTTATCGTAACTTTTTCTAATGATAGCGCGAAGGTTTGCAGCTCCTCCGGGATACCAGTAACGAGTATACGGCGTGTATCCTGCATCAGTAAGACTCTGGGCGTATTCATCAATCTTATCAGATACTTGAGCTTTAATGGATTCGTTGACAACTATCAGGAAATCGTGCTCATCAGGAATAATTACAGTCTCGTTGGTATTAAAAGTCCAGATGTCTCCCTTCACAACATTTCCTTCATCATCTGTAACTGCTATCTGCCAGAAGTAACGGGTATCTTTTTCAAGAGGACTTGCGGGTTTGTAACTGAGTTCAGTTGAGTCTTCAAGCACAGCATCTTCGGGCTGCGGATCTGTTCCGAAATAAAGAGTATATTTAACATCTCCTCCGTCCGGATCGGAGCCCGCTTTCCAGGAAAGTTCAGTGTCAGTTGCAACATTTTCAAGCCCGTCTGAAGGAGCAGGGCTGGTCGGAGCAAGCGGATCAAGATCCATATCTTCAGGGGTGCAGTCTCTAGGCGTGTAGGATCCTCCGCTTATATCGTAGCATGTGCACAGAGTGTGAAATTCTCCGCTGAAAAAGTTCGCAATGGCCTTTTTGTCAAAGGTTATATCGGCATTCACCATCAGTCCGAAGTTGCCGTCAACAGTCCAGTAGTCATCCTTGAGAAAAAGCTTGAGTTTACTTTCACCGCTGTTTCCGATTATCGAGTCAGGACAGGATCTGAAAAAAGTCTGATCGACGTAATCATTTTTATAAATATAGAAGTAAAAAAATGTTCCGTTCACAACATCAGTATCATTCTGCGCCATCCAGTCCAAAGTCGAAAAGGAGGGAAGAATCATTGCCGAGTAGTAAGTCTGATCGTAGTAGCCGGAATTAGCGAGAATATAGAGGTATTGATCATCATAATTAGCAGCGTAGGAGTATTCTTTCTGATCGAAAACCACATTGTTTCCCTTTGTGTCAGTAAAGCCTCCTTCCATAATTATCGGCTGGTCTTTTGCGGGAATTTCGTTTGAAGTCGGAAAGTCTTCAAGAAAAGGAGCAACTATCTTAAAAGTAAGTCCTTTTGATGGCTCAAGAAAAGACTCGTCAAGACCGTCAATGATCTCCTGAACATCTTCAGTCACATCAAGGTCGGGGTCTTCCTCCTTATCAGTTTCATTTGCGTCAGAATCTTCTGTCTCATCATCCGATAGTGAATCATCTGTTTCAGTATCCTGATTTTCATTGTCCACAGGATCCTTTTTGTCACTGTCACCGCAACTGACAGAAAAGATAAGGAAAGAAACGATAATAATAAATGCAAACTTTCTCATAATGACCTCCAACACAATTTATCTCCAACTTCATTCAGCAAGAATTGTTCCTGAAATAAAACTTGAGAGATATTAAAGTGTTCTATTTGATTTTGTTGTAATAAATTCTGGCTGTTACACGCATTGGCTGAGTTGTACCGGAAGAGTTGTCAACGTTTATGTGATAGGAGATCTCATCAAGAGCATTATACTTATCCGCCTGATCGACATAGGCAATAAAATACCTGTATCCCTGTTCATTTTCTTCAGGATGAAAAATGCTCACAGGTGATTCAACAAGCTGATGAGGGAAATATCCGAAAGGAACTCCGAACTCAACACTCAGACCTGTCGGCATCGAACCGGTCTTTGCAAGATCTTCGTCAACATATCTCATTTCCAGAAGCATCTTTGCATGACTGTTCTTGTCTGCATCAAACTCTCCGGTGACATCTGAAGTTGCAAGCGAAAAAGAAGTTTTAGTGCTGTCAATAACATCAGTTTTTCTGATAGCTCTGTAGCCGGTTTCTTCGGGATCCCCAAAATCCCAGTTGGAATCCATGTTCCCGCCCATTCCAAGTTCATTTATCTTGTATGAGACAACTCCCAGAACCGGACTGTAGTAGACCTCTCCGGAAACTGTTCCTTCAGGTAGTAAAGCGGCTATAAGGCTGCCCTGAACAGTCCCGCTTCCGGTATACTTTTTAAGTCCTGAAAAAGTTCCGGCAGGAGTTGTAACAGTTGCATCTTCAGATTCGAGGGTATAGGAGCCGCTGACGGTAACAACTTCAGAACTGGGCATTCCCGGAAGTTTAACTGTGAAATCACCGGTTATTGTGACAGCTTCACCGACAGGCGGATCAAGATCGATCTCAAGAGGTTCTTCAGCAGTGATCTCAGTTCCCAGAGTTGAAGTCATCCCGCCGAGAGTTATTTTAGTATCACTTTCTGTAACAGGGTAAGGTGAAATAAGGATTTCTCCGCTACTCTCTGTACTTTCAGAAACAACCACATCGAACATCTGCCCGAACTTTTCAACTTCACCCGTCCGTTTGGTAACATAGCTTCTCGTATCTCCGTCGATAGTGTCCGCTGTAAAAGTTGAAACACTCGTCTGAGTCGGTTCTCCGTATGAACTTTTCTGTGCGTTAAAAGAATCTCCGCCGCCACAGGCAGTAACAAAAAGAAAAACAACTGCAATAAACTTTCTCATAATGACCTCCGATAAAGTGCCGGATATTATATGTCACAGCAGAAATTATGACAATTATAAAATTAATATGCTTTTATTCAGGAAAATCTAATTAACTTGATATTTAGTAACTCTTATTTATTATACTAAAGCTATTTTAATGTAACCACTTTTGGAGGATGAGATGTCTGTAGTTGAAAGATTGGAGCAATTAAGGAAATTAATGAAAGAAAACTCAATAGATGCGTTTATAATTCCGAGCTCAGATCCCCATCAGAGCGAATATGTTGCCACAAGATGGAAAACAAGAGCGTGGATAAGCGGTTTCACAGGTTCAGCAGGAACAGTTGTCGTTACAGCGGATAAGGCGGGACTCTGGACAGACGGCAGATACTTTCTCCAGGCTGAAGAACAGCTAAAAGGAAGCACTATCGAGCTTTTCAAGATGGGACTTCCCGAAACTGTTGACTACACAACATGGATAAACTCAGAGCTGAACGAAGGACAGGTCGTAAGTTTTGACCCTGCAGTTCTTTCAATTTCTCAGGTTGACGGACTTAAGTCGGCTTTTAAAAAGAAAAAGATAAAGGTTGCTTCATCATATGACCTTATAAATGAGATCTGGACAGACAGACCCGCATTCCCTAATGGCAAGGCAGTTGTTCAGTCAGTTGAATTCAGCGGAATGGATAGAACTGAAAAGTTTGCGGCACTCAGAGAAAAAATGAAAGAGGAAGGTGTCACACATCATCTTTTTGCATCTCTTGATGATATAGCATGGATATTCAACATCCGCGGAACAGATGTGGCATACAACCCGGTTGTTATGAGCTACGCTGTTGTTGCAGAAGATGAAGCAGTGCTTTTTATTAATTCTGATAAAGTTGAAGGCGACATCCGCGCAGAACTTGAAAAGGACGGCGTGACAATCAAGGATTACGCTGCAGTTACTGATTATCTTTCAGCACTGCCTGAAAAAAGTGCTGTTTTCATCGATACAGCAAGAAGTTCGCAGAATCTGCTTGATGCGGTTAAACAGGATAAGGTCAAAGTTGTCCGCGGAACGAACATGTCTCAGATCATGAAGGCTGTAAAGAACGATGTCGAGATAAAGGGAATGAAAAAAGCCCACATCGTTGACGGAGTTGCAATGGTCAAGTTTCTTCACTGGCTTGACAACACTATCGGAAAAGAGGAGATCACAGAGATCAGTGCAAGTGATAAACTTGAAGATTTCAGAAAAGAAGGTGAGAATTTCAGAGGCCTCAGTTTTGATTCTATTTCCGGTTATAACGAGCATGGAGCAATAATTCATTACTCAGCAACGCCTGAAACTTCATCCACGCTTAAACCTGAAGGATTTCTCCTCATGGATAGCGGCGGACAGTATCTTGACGGAACAACTGACATTACAAGAACTATAGTGCTCGGTGACATCACCGACAGAATGAAAAGGGATTTCACACTTGTGCTTAAAGGACATATCAAACTTTCAATGACAAAGTTCCCTCAGGGATTCACTACCGGAGCACATATTGACGCCTTTGCTAGAGAAGCACTCTGGCAGCATGGACTTAACTACAACCACGGGACCGGTCACGGAGTCGGTGCATATCTGGGTGTTCACGAAGGACCGATGGGAATTTCACCGAGATGGAATGAAACAAAACTTGTTTCCGGAATGATAATGTCGAACGAGCCTGGATACTACGAGAGCGGTGAATATGGAATAAGAATTGAGAACCTTGTTCTTGTTGTACCAGTTGAAGAAACTCAGTGGGGACAGTTCCTTACTTTTGAAAATGTAACAATGTGTCCGATAGATACAAGAGCGGTCGATGTTTCTCTTTTAACACAGGAAGAGAAAGACTGGCTCAACAGATACCATGAAGAAGTTTATGAGAAGTTAAGCCCGATGCTTGACGAAGAAGTTAAAAGCTGGCTAAAGAAAATGACGGAAAAGATCTGAAACTGATTACTTAAGGAGCTAATCTATGTGCGGTGTTGTTTCTATTGTTTATTCAGGCGATATTGCAAATCTTGGAAATGAAGCGGCCTCTCTGCTTAAAAAACTTGAGTACAGAGGATATGATTCCACAGGCGGAGCATTTATAAGAAAAAGTGGAAAGGTAACTCTCAGAAAAAAAGTCGGGGCCCCTTCAAGAGTTATTGAAGAGCTTGAGATCCCTAAACAGAAGGGATTCAAGTTCATCGGTCAGGTCAGATGGGCGACTTACGGAGCTGTTGATGATGTTAACGCTCAGCCTCATGAGACAAAATGTCTTATTCACATGGTTGGAGCTCATAACGGAAATGTAAGTAACACTGAAAAACTGAAGGATTTCCTCACGGATAATGGTCACACCGTTCTTTCAGATAATGACGGAGAGATGGTGGTTCATCTTGTTGAGCATTTCTATTACAAGCTTACCAAAGGAAAAGAGCCTAAAACAGACGCAAAGAGGATCGAACTGATGATCAAAGCGATCAGACAGTCCCAGAAGATGATAATCGGAAGTTATGCCGCATGTATCACACTTCCCGGAATTCCCGGCGTGTTTGCAATCAAGGCGGGATCTTCACTTTATGCCGGCAAAGGTTCTGATGATAACGGTGAGTTTATTGTTGTATCAAGTGACCTGACATCAATTCTTTCAAAGACCAGATTTCTAATTCCTATGTCTGAAGGTGAAGGCATCTATTTTGATAGTGAAAATTATAAGGTCTTCAGTTTGGAAAAAGACGAGGAGCATATTCCGAAAGTCTCAAGAAGCAGGCTCAACATCACTGATATTCAGCTTCAGCCGAAGTATCATTTCTTTATGGAGCAGGAAATATTCTCGTCTCCGGGCAATATCGATAATCTCACACTTTACTACTTCAATGAGGACAATGAAAAAGGGCTGCATCAGATATTTGAAACTCACAAGGATAAGGCAAGGGAGATACTTTATTCGCTTCTTGAGCTTTACGATGTTTTTGAGAAAGATGCACTTAAGGAAGGATTTGACAACATCTGTAAACGTCCGGTCTTTTCTCAGATATTTAAGAAAACTGAGAAATATGTCGCCGATCCTAAGCATTTCGTTTTTAAATCAGAGGAGAAGAACCTGCTTGAGGAACTCCTCGGTATAGATCAGAGTGCCTATCCCAAATTGTGGCTGATCGACTGTATGCTCATCTGGAAAAAGAAAAGAATGATCATCCGTTTCAGAGATAAACTGGTCGATCATCTCAGAAAGAACGGCCAGAAAGGCGGCAGGATCTTTGTTGTTGCAAGCGGAACTTCCTATCATGCGGCTCTCACAGGCGCTTACTTTTTCAACAATATGTCGGATATTTCCATTATTCCTGCGAATCCGGGAACTTTCAGGTCTGTTTACATTAACTCGATATGTAAAAGCGACATTGTGATCGGTGTAAGCCAGAGTGGAGAAACTAAGGACCTGGTTGATATTTTTAATGATATCAAGGCAAAACACGGAGATGATATTGAGCTTCTGACGATCGTAAACAACGAGAACTCGACACTTCCGCAGGAAAAAAGTGACTTCTATCTGCCTGTAATGTGCGGTTCCGAAATAGCCGTTGCGGCAACAAAGTCTTTTATCAGTCAGATCGCGCTTTTCTATATTCTTGCCGCTCTTGTGAAGAATGATGAAAAGGTGGTTCTCGGAAATCTGGACAAAATAAAATACTTCATGGAATTTACACTCAGGAACATTGATGTCCCTGTTTCCGACACAGCATACAAACTTTTCATGAAACCTTCGATGCATATTCTGGGAACCTCACTTATCGGGCTCGCAAAAGAGGGCGCGCTTAAGATCAGAGAGGTCGTTCTTAACCATACAGAAGGTTACGATGCAGCTGAATTCAAACACGGCCCGAACACTATTCTCGGGAAAAATACGATATTTTCCATGACCGAGATGGAAGGACTTCTCGAGAACATGATCGAGATCTTCGAGCATCTTTTTGATACCGGATTTTTCAAGGATTCCAACGATGAGGCAAAGATCGTCAGAGACTATATGAACATGGCGAAGAACCTTAAATTCAGAGGACTTGATGAAAAGCTTGCATCAAGACCTTTCATTCCTGAAAAAGGTAGAGATCTCCTGAAAAAAGTATCAGAGCTTTACACAGAAAAGACGGACCTTGAGAACTTCTTTTCCAACTATCCTCTGATCTTTGTCTGTCCTCCGGATGAACGTGACATGAGAATAACGATATCTCAGATCCATACCCATAAGATAAGAGGTGCGGACATTGTACTTATTTCTGAAAATGACGAGGATCTTAAAAAAGCAGTTTCAGGAAAACCGGGAACACTTGATGAATACTGGTATAAATTCATAAAACTGCCTAAAACGGATGATAAGAACATCTTTGTTTTTGAAGCCGCTGTCGTGCTTCAGATGCTTGCTCTGAAAATGAGTATCGCGAAGATGAAATATCTCAACAGAAGCAAGATAGAAAGTCACGGTGTGCATCCGGATGTTCCTAAGAACGTTAGTAAATCAATAACTGTTGACTGAGGTGAAATATGCCCGCGTTTACCAGGCTTAAAAGGTTAAGTGAGATAGGAGCTGTTCTGGCAAGGTACGGACTCACGGCATTCCTTCCAGGACCGGTCATATCAGTATTAAGACTGGATAAAAGTTCAGCCGATGAGAAATCCTACAAAGATCTCAGCATTGAAGAACGCATAAGACGGGCATTTGAAGACCTTGGAACGACCTTTATAAAACTCGGTCAGATACTTTCTCTTCGCGGAGACGTTATTCCTCATGAAATGGTTAAGGAATTCAGAAGGTTGCAGGACAATGTGAGACCTGTTCCCTATGAGAAGATAAAGCCGATAATCGAAGATCAGATGATGGGAAAAGTGGATGAGATCTTCTCGTCTTTTGATGAGAAACCAATTGCTTCGGCCTCAATTTCCCAGGTCTATTCGGCGGTTTTAAATGAAACAGGACAGAAAGTTGTTGTCAAAGTCAGAAAACCCGGCGTAGTAGGAACTATCAAAGGTGATATGGAGATAATTCTCTGGATGGCCGATATCTTACACAGGACGGGAACTTTTTCAGATAAGATCGATTTTAAGGGAATTGCGGAAGAGTTCTTTACAACGATGAACGAGGAACTTGATCTTGTCATGGAAAAGAAGAACACACAGAAATTCTCTTCAAATTTCAGCGGACCTGAATGGTTCTGGCTCCATTTCCCTGAAATGTATGAGAGGTACTGTACCAACGAAGTTCTTGTGATGGAGTTTATTCACGGACATAAGCTTTCTGTGATCAATGATCCGGAGAGTGACGTGAAGATAGATAGAAAGGAAGTTGCTTCAAGGGGAGCAAAAGTTCTCATGAAGATGATCCTGCAGGACGGTTTCTTTCATGCTGATCTTCATGCCGGCAATCTCTTTTTTCACGAAAATAGCGAGGTGTCGATAATTGACTGCGGTATGAGCAGTCATCTTGACAGGTATCTGAGAGAAAGTATCGCGGACATGTTCATAGCTTTCACGACAAGGGATTATACCAGGCTTGCAAACATCTACATTCAGATCAGTGAATCGGGTGGAACGGTTGACAGGAATGCGCTTGTTCACGACATAAGAAAGATCCTGGAGTCTCTTCCGGATAATCTGTCTGAAATAAATACTGCGGAAATGGTTCAGAAAATATCGGTAATTCTTTTTAAATATAAGCTCCGCGTACCCAGAGAGTTCACTCAGCTGATAAGAAGTCTGATCATGGTGGAAGGTCTGTGCAGAGAGCTTGATCCTGATTTTGAACTTCTCACCGCTGCCTCGGAACTGTCTAAGGAGCTGCTGGTGCAGAGATACACACCGGAAAGAATAGCGAAAGAGGTCTTTTCTCTGATAGTTCAGCTTGCCGATACCGGAAAGAAACTGCCTTCGCACGTTTCTGACATAATGGAAAAAATAGAGTCAGGCAGCATTCAGCACAGGTTGCTTTTTCTTCTCAGGAGATCAGAAAGAAGTTTCCTGTCAAAACTTGTGACGAGAATATGTTCCGCCGCAATGATCGCAGGTTCTCTCATAGCCTCAGGGTCACTCAAAGAGGAGCCTTATTCGTGGATAATATGGACAGTTTTCGGGATATCCGCAGGTATCTTTCTTTTAACTTTTGTAAAAGGACGGCGTGATGACATTAAATAGTTCCATCAGGGAACATCTTGAGGAGATTGAAAAAAGAGAGCTTTCTCCGCTTGCAACTCTGAGCAGTGAGTCGAAAGGAAGGAAGATAAAAGAGGAACCATGCAGTATCAGACCTGCTTTTCAGCATGACAGGGACAGGATAGTTCACAGTAAGGCCTTCAGGCGACTGGGGGACAAGACACAGGTCTTTCTTTCACCGAAGGGAAGTCATTACAGCAACAGGCTGACACATACCCTGGAGGTAACGCAGATAGGAAGGACCATAGCAAAGGCTTTAATGCTCAACGAATCTCTTACCGAAGCCATAGGTCTGGGCCACGATCTCGGACATACTCCGTTCGGACATGCGGGGGAAAGAGCTCTGCAGAAGCTGCTGAAGGATAAAGGCGGATTCAGACATGAGAAACAGAGTGTGAGAGTTGTTGATTTTCTTGCAAGAAGAGGACGAGGTCTGAATCTGACATACGAGGTCAGAAACGGGATCCTTATGCATTCAAAGGGAAAGGGGCCTCTTTTTAAAAAAAGCGGAATACCGGAAACTCTGGAAGGTCAGATCATCCGGCTTGCAGATATAATTGCCTATCTTAACCACGATATTGACGATGCGATGCGTGCCGGATTTCTAGATATTTCAAAAGTTCCATACAACGATATTCTTGGTGATAAGGGATCAAAAAGAATAAATGCGATGGTTACGGACCTTATTTCTGAAAGCTACGGATCGATAAATAACGGAGAGGAACTTATACGTTTTTCAGATAAGATGACCCTTATGATAGAAGAGATCCGGGATTTTATGTATAAAAAGGTCTATGAGAATTCCTCTATCAGAAAAGAGTTCGATAAATCGGAAGATATAATCAATGCGCTTTTTTATTATTTTCTCGAAAATCAGGATCAGCTTAAATGCTACTATGCTCCTCTTGTATCAGAGGATCCAACGGTGAATGTTACTGATTTTATAGCCTCTCTTACCGATTCCTACGCCATTTTTATCTACAACAGGCTTTTCATTCCGGAAAGGCTGAAGTTCCCGGGATTCTACAATGAGGATTAGACATCTGTGCTGGATACTTTTTTCTGTATCCGTGATAGTGAATATCTGGCTTCTTTTCATGAATAATGACAGTGCCGCAGTAGAACAGATCCTGCCTGAAACGGAGTCAATCTATCCCGAAGATCTCTCCTCGTTTGACCAGAATATTTCCTTTGAACCTGAGTATCCTGTCTATTCGGGCTTCACACTTGAAGGTGATGAGACAGAGTTTATGAACTTTACTCTTGAAGGGACGATCGTAACTTCCGTGAAAAAGAAGTACGACAGAAAAATATCACGGAAAATGGTTAGGAATATTCAGGAAATAGTATATTTTCTCAACGATTACCGGATCCGGTTCAGCAAAGGTGACAAAATCGCTCTGATATACAGGAAAAAGGACCGGAAAATAGTTTTTCTGAGATTTAAAAGTGCTTTGAAACGTTCTGTAAGTGAAGTATTTCTTTTTAAACATCTGGGGGATGAAAGATATCTGACCTCTGAACATCAATATCTCCAGCCGTGTATAACGAACGGCCCTTTTTCAGGTTGTCCGGCGGCAACTTTCGTAAGTGACGGAGAAAATCTCGCACCTGTTTTTAATACAGCTTTCAATGAAAAGATAAGACTGCCTTTTCTTGCTAAACTGTTAAATACTTCAGAGAGTTACGGAAAAGGCGGTGAGATGACCTTTGTCTACAGCAACTTTGCGACAAAAGCTGTTTTCAAGGGGCTTGCGAAAGTAAACACGTCCCTTAGAAAGAATGCTCTTTATGAGGAAGGTGTCGTTATAGGAGAAAGCGGTTTTATTGTAAACAGCAGCCAGAAGGGTGTTGTCTACTATCTTAAAAAAGGTGAGAACAGAATTGTCTCTCCATTTTCCTTTCATCATACGGAACCTGTTCCGATAGACCAGGAAGAGAAGATAAATGTCAGGATCCTGATCTCCTTTTTCAGGGATCAGTACAGATCCGGCAGAAATTTTGAAAAAGATTACTATTAACTGGAGGATCAGATGAAGATTCTTATAACTGCCGAACTTCCGGGCAAGGCCTTTGAGGACTTTATAGCCGCTTCCGAGCACGACATTCTGCTTTTAGATAAGGCAGAGAGAGCTCAGCTGAGTAAGTATGTCAGAGAGTTCAGTCCGGATGGAATGATAACGCTTCTTTCGGATAAGGTCGATAGGGAAATAATAGATCTTGCTCCTGATCTGAAGGTTATTTCGAACTACGCTGTCGGCTTTAACAATATTGATGTTGATCACTGCAGAAGTAAAGGAATAACAGTTACCAATACTCCGGAAGTTCTTACAGACTCGACAGCTGATATAGCTTTTTTACTTCTTCTTATGGCTACGAGAAGAGCAATTCCTTCAGACAGATTTACAAGAGATGGAAAGTTCACAGGCTGGGAACCGTCACTTTTTCTTGGAAAGTCGCTTAAAGGAAAGACTTTGGGGATCCTCGGTTTCGGAAGAATAGGCCAGGCGATGGCAAAGAGAGCGCATGCTTTCGGCATGAAGATCGTCTACTGGAGCAGATCAAGAAAAGACAAGGAGATTGAAGATGTAACAGGTGCACAGTTCCGGGACTTTGACAGCATTCTCGGAACAAGCGATATGATATCTCTTCATCTGCCGTATGTTCCGGATCTTCATCATCTTCTTGACGAAGAGGAATTTAAAAAAATGAAAGACGGCATAGTACTTATAAATACAGCTAGAGGACAGCTTATAAATGAAAAAATTCTCGCGGAAAATCTGAAGAACGGCAAACTCTATGCCGCCGGGCTGGATGTGTATGAGTTCGAGCCGCAGATCCATGATGATCTGAAAGTGCTTGATAACGTTGTGCTTTTTCCTCACACAGGAAGTGCAACGGAAGAGACCAGAGCTGAAATGGCTCAAATGGTGATAAATGACTGTAGAAAAGTTCTTTCAGGCCTGAAAGCCGAAAACCCGGTAAATTAAATAAAAATCTTACTGATATATAACTAAATTACAGTATTTAAGTATATAGTTACTTGAAAAATGTAAAGAGAGGTTGTATAATTCCATCGCAATTTTAAGAATTGATTGCTGAATGTGTGAACAAAAAATAAGTCATAAATGAGGTTACTGTGAAAAAAGCCCTACTTTTGATCCTGATCACCTTTTTTTCTGTTTATGGTCTGCATGCTGATTTTAACAGCAGGTTCGAAAATGAATTTGAAGATGAAATGGAAGAAGAGGATGTAGAGGAAGAGGAATCTGAAATGGAGGAAGACCGCGAAGCGGAGGAAGAGAAAGAGTCCGAAGAGGATGAGTTCTCTGAAGAGAAGAAAGAAGATGAGTTTGCTCCTGAGAAAAAAGATGATGCTTTTGCTCCGTCTCAGCCGGCAGAAAAGGATCCTTTTGTAAACAAACCAGCTCAGAGTGATGATGCTTTCGGTCAGGAGACTGTACGACAGGATGCCTTCTCTGCAGGAGAGGATGACTTTGTTATGGAAAAGAGGCAGTCTGATGAAACATTTCAGTACAGGCAGCCGGATCTGGGCAAAATAGTCGTTCCCACTTATCTTTATGCAGAAAGCGATATCAAATCTAAAAAGCTTTTTGAGCTCTACTCGAGAGATGAAGTTGAGATCATGGAGGAAAACAACAATTTCTTCAGAGTGAAATTTCTAGGAAAAGAGGGATGGGTGCCTATGGCTGATGTACAGCTGGAAAAATGGCACACATACAGGGTTTCAATGGAGATCGGAGGAGGTGCAGGGTCCGGCGGTGGAGATATTAAGAACTTCGATGTGCTTGGAAACTATAACTTCAGACTGAACGTTTCAGTAGTGCAGGACTTTGTTATCGGTATTGAAGGCAGAGCGATCTCTTTTGATACTGACTCGTTCTATGCCGGTGGAGGGCTTATGCTGAGATACTACATTCACGGTCTGAGAACAAAGAAGACAAGATCTGCACTTTCAGTGGCCGGAGGTTATGTCGGTGGACAGGAAAAGCCCGGCAGTACCTACGAGTTCCAGATGGGAGAGACACAGTATAAAATATTTTCAGGCCCTTATGTCTTTGCATCCCTTGATTATTTTGTAAGAGCTTTCGAATACATGAATATAGGCTTCGGAGGCTATTTTTCATATGTCCATCTTTTCGGAAAGACTGAAAACACAAAACTCGAAAAAGGGTTTTATCAGGGCGGTGGACAGTTGAGTTTGACTTTCAATATTTTGAGGTGACGAGTAATGAGAAATATTAGTTTACTGATACTGTTTTCAGTTCTTCTATTAACTGTCGGCGGAATTTCTTCATGTGCGCCTGAGGAAAGTCATCTTGATATAGAATGCAGCACTTTCAATGACTGTGAGCTTGGAGAAAGATGCTATAAGGCACAATGTGTCAACAATCTTTACGAACCGAAAAATGCACTTGATGAAAAGGAAACTTTCGCAGGAATAGAATACACGACAAATAAGATCTTCTATCAGGGAAGAGTTAGTCTGCCTGATGGATTTGTTCTTCCCTATAGAAACCTTCAGGTTCTTTACGGCAAGGACAACCTTGTCCAGAACCTTGATGAGGTTAATGGAACTTTCTGGGTAAGGATCAACGTTGCAGGAACTACGCTTCTTGTGCTTAAGACAAACTATGAGGATGAGACAAAGAACGTTCCTATCATGCTTACGGTCTTTCCGTCAAACGGTGAGAATTACTTCAGAAGAAAGAATATTGAGTTCAGCGTCAGGGAGACGGCTGTGGCACTTGTTTTCCTGCAGCCCGGTATTGCGACAACAACGAATCCGCTTTACAATGCCGCACTTCTTGAAAAGATCAGAAGTCTTGATGCAACAAGAACTCTTGTGAGGATCCTCAGAGATAAGATGACAAGGGTCACTCCCAGTATAATTGTTTCAGGTGATCTTGATGTTCAGAATGCCGTCGCTGGAGCTGTAAATGAACTTTTTTACGGTCAGACTCAGCAGGAGAACACTCAGCCTGTCCTCAAGAGTGAACTGACAGTTACCGAGGATGATCAGACTGATACTTTTCATCATTCTATCATCAGAGAGCTTCCTAAAGAGGCCAGTGAGGAGGAGGTGGATCAGGTTTTTGTTAAATATTTTAATGAGAACGGTTCTTCTGTAAAAGCATACAACACTATGCCGCGCTGGGTTTACTTCTATGTTGATGCAATGCCTAGGGAATCACTTCTTCCGGATGAACCTGATGATGACGGAATTGATCCGGATGCCAAACCTTCCTTTATTGTTCCTCCGATCCACTATGTTTCTCAGACACTGAAGTTCGTTGTTAATAAGTATGTTATAGAAAATGAAGAGTATCTGACCGAAACACTGATCGCGGAAGGTCAGCCCAACAGAATAGCGTCCGAGATCGCGAACTACTTTGATATTACTACTGAAACAGAGAAAACACAGCTGAGGTATATGAACGACGAGATAGATGAGGGTCTTCTTGTCAGCTACGTTCCTGCTCCCAATAGCGGAGATCTGCTGCCGAGAGCAATGAACTCTATCTGGGCCACTTACTTTTCGCAGATCATGCTGCCTCTGGTTATGATCTCGGCAGGTGTTAATGATAATTTCCTGGAAGTTCTGATAAATTACGACAAACTGGTTAATAAAGGGCTTGACTATCATCCGGTAAACTATATAGCAATGGGTATCAATGAAAGAGGTCTGGGTCTCAGGGTTAACGATTTTATGAAATCAAGAAAGCAGTCTTTTCAGACGCCGCTTTACAAGAGCGATCTCTACATAAAGGTCATGGATGTTCTCGTTAACTCCTTTTCGGGAGAGACAAAGACAAGCAGAGCTTTTCTCGGGGACATAGAAAAGATAACTGAGGAAACTTCCTATGTCGATCAGTTGCAGAAAACTACGGACCTGATATTCAAGAAGCTTGCTCCGGCGGATATTATTAAGCTTTTCAGCGGCATGGAAGCTCCCATTGTTGAATTTACAGAAGACGTTTTTAATTACGATAACACCGGAGAGGATATTTATTATTTCAACGAAACTGTCGAGGAAACTTCCGATAGCGAAGAAAGTGACGAGGACCTGACCGATAGATTCCCGACCACAGCCGATGTCTGTGCGGAAGAAGGATGTCTGTGCTCCAACGTTGCCGGGGTGAATCTTCCTGTTAAAGATGTCCCCGGATGCATGGTTAAGGTCGAAGCAACGAACAAGGCCTTTATGATGGGTACAGACTCGGATGACAGTTTTGTTATGGAGCAGCCGGCTCACTGGATATACATGGACCACGATTACCTGATCGATAAGTATGAAGTTACAGTTGCCCAGTTCAAGCATTTTCTGAACGATTCAGACAATTCCTACTGGCTTCCGGAGAATGCCACACAGACGGATGATGATCTCGGTTTTGAGAAATGCTGGGGAAATGAAAAGTATCTTGAAGAGTGGTATTCGATTTATAATGGTCAGAATATAAGTGAATACATTAACAAAGAGACAAAGGACCTGATGCCTGTAACAAGTATCTGCTGGTATGCTGCTAATGCCTACTGCAAATGGGCTGGAAAAAGACTGCCCACGGAAGAGGAGTGGGAGATGGCGGCAAGAGTCGATAATGACTGTGCCTGCATATCGACAGATACCGCGTGTATCGATTCCGGAAAGAAATGTGACGATATGCCGTGGGGAACAGGATTCTTTGACAGTATAAATATCGCCTATCAGGCTAACTACAGGAACAGTAGCGATCCTTTTGAACCGAGCAGAGAAATGGAAGAGTTAATGGATCCGGATCAACTTCTGGCAGTATTTCCTGAACCTCATGTCTCTCCTGTAGGATACTTCAACGGAAGTAAATACGATGCATTTAACTCCAAGGATGGTCAGAGTCCATGGGGAGTTTACGATATGTCGGGAAATGCCGAGGAATGGGTAGGAACAAGATTTTTCTACTATTCGGATCTTTTTGAAGGAGGTGTTCCGCTTCCGATCGGAGATCAGAGAGCTGTAAGGGGAGGTAGCTGGAAAACGTCAAGAAGGCTGATCCGAGCAACTTTCAGAAGGGGTGTGAATCCTCAGTATAATTCGAACTCAATAGGTTTTAGATGCGCAATGGATATAACGGAATAAAAATAAAGGTGCTCAAATGAAAAATGTTATGAGATCGCTGTTCATCTTTTTAATTCTTGCTTTTGTCCTGCCTCTTGCAGGTGAGATAAAGCAGGATGGAGATGAATGGATTGTTTATGATGAACAGTATTCAGAAGAGATAGAGTTTGAATACAGAGATGTTCTCATTGAACATACTAAGTGGGGAACAGGAGACTGGCTGCCGGGTTGCGGCGGACTTATTCCTCTCAGTGTTAAGTTCAATGTCGAGTACGGTGCTGAAATGGGCGCTAAAATGAAAGGGAAAGCACATGCAAAGTGGCCTGAAGCGGTTAAAGTTTACTTCGAAGGTACTCCCGATGGTGGAGAGGCCGACATGTATTACGGTATTGAGATGGAAGCTCTCTGGAAGAACTGTTTTACAGGTAACGAAAAACCACTCAGCGAGTGGCTTAACTTCGATCTCAGTTTTGAGGATTATAAGGTCTATCAGCCTTTTCTGCTTGATGGAAATGTGGATAATCCTGTCTCGATGGAAGACAGTATAGATCACTTTGATCTTTATGAAGGTACTCTTGCGGACATGGTCGGAGGTTCGTGCGGTCTTTCAATTCCGTTCATCGGAGATCTGTGCAGTCTGATACATTTTAAGTTTGAACTTGACGGAAAGATGTATGTTGAGATCTTTGGAAGCAGAATAGCAATAGATGAAAAGGCGCAGAGAAGTTTCTATTCCGATAATCAGTATATTGTTGTGGAACCGCCTCTGATAGGAACTCTGATGGAACTTCCTGTCCATTACGAGTCAAAAGTTTACTATGATACTGTCATTATCATTACCATAACGATCAGGATCAGGATCCTGGAGCTTGAATTTCCTATTCCGATCGAGATACCGCTCGTATCCGATGATAAGATATGGAAGTACAATTCTCAGAGCGTTTTCTTTAATTTCCCGGCCATGTTCATAAAGAACAGATCACATAAATTTGCCGACACTATGCCCGGAGATGAAGATTACTGGGAGTTCGAGGTCGAGAATATCGGTTCCAGAGACATGGAAGGAAAGATAGTTTCTGACGATCCTAACTTCATAGTTCTGCCCGACACAGTGAATCTTGAGCCGGGAGGATCGACCACAGTTACAGTTTTCTTTAAACCTTACGATGTCGGAAAAAAGAACGGTGTTATAAAGTTCTATACGAATGATCCGGTCGAGCCTCTTACAACTGTTTCACTTTTCGGTTACAGCAGTGAAACTGAAACACAGTGGACAAAGGTAATTGAGGGTGATGAACCTAGATGGGAAGTTATCTCTGCAGACAGCGGCTGTTCAGTAACGACTATCGGGGAGGATGAGCAATGAAAAAAGCACTATTGATATTAAGTTTTCTGCTAATGGCCGTTTTTGCTTTTTCCTGTGATTCCGGACAGGAGATATTCGCGGAAAAATATGGAAAGGACTTTGATAACGAGGGCGGCAGCTATAAAGGTGTCGGCGGTGTTACCGTACATATTCCGGCGGGAGCGCTTCCTGAGGATATTGAAAAAATTAATGTAACAGTTTTTGCCTACGATACGCAGCCTTTTACAAATGTTTCTAAAACAGTTACGAACATCTATGCGATAAGTCCTTCGGCTATCCAGTTCACGAAGGAGCTTACTGTCGTTATTCCGTATGAGGAAACAGAGTTCCCCAACCTTCTCGATGAACTTGATCTTAAACCTTACTTCTCTCTCGACAGGGAAAATTTTGAGATCTTTGCCGAAGATAAATATGAGCTGGATGTTGAGAATAACATTATAAAGATATCGACACAGTATCTCGGTAATTTTCACCTCGGATTTCCGAAGGAACTTGTTAAGCAGGAAAACAGTGAGATCGAAGGCGTTGCTGAAATGGTTCTTATTCCTGAAGGCGAGTTTGTTTTCGGTGCGCCCAAAGGGACTCCGACAGGTGTTGCTGAAAATGAGACAGGTCTCCAGCAGTCTGAAGGAACCAACACAGTCCATCTCTCTTCATACTACATTGATAAGTATGAAGTGACAAATGCTCAGTATCAGCTCTGTGAGGAGGCTGGAGTCTGCGTTGCGCCTCATGCTGTTACCTCCATAATGTATCAGGATTATTACGAGAATCCCAACTATGCAGGGTTCCCGGTGATCTGGGTGACATGGAATCAGGCTTCTACCTACTGCCAGTGGGCAGGCAAGGAGCTTCCCACGGAGGCACAGTGGGAAAAGGCTGCCAGAGGAACCACTATGAGAAAATACCCCTGGGGAGATACAGACCCTGAAGATAATGTTGAAGCAACTATTGTTAACTACTCCGCACTTTTCGGAGATGTTACAAATGTTTACTGGGGAGACGACGGTGTTTCGCCTTACGGTGTTTACAATATGGCGGGAAATGTGGCTGAATGGGTTGAGGACTGGCACGGAATAGACTCATATTACAAGGTAAGGACAGATATACTCGAAGACCCCAGCGGCCCGGCTGAATCAGCAGATAACGAAAAAGTTATCAGGGGAGGAAGCTGGGTTTCTCTGATGAAGGAGATAACGACTTATTCAAGGTATCAGGCCTTCCCGAATTATAGATATTACAATCTAGGATTCAGGTGTGTTCAGAAAATTGAGGAATGATAAGATTTTGGAGATAAAAGGCATGAAAAATTGCACAAACAAGATTTTTTTACTGATCCTGATTATTGGAACGGTCTTTATCTGGTCATGTAACACCAGTGATCCGAAAAATGAAGAAGATGTTTATGTGGATACAGACGTTGATATTCCTGTTGAAGGTGAAGTTACAGATGACCCGGTTGAAGAGGCCTGTAACTACTCAAGTACGGATAACAGACTGAAGCCGAAGAACGAGGAAGTCGTGTTCTCTGGTCTTTACTTTGGAGAAAAGTCCCTTACGAAATATACTTATGTTTCAAACCGATGCTACACCTGTGATGTCAGCAGTCCTCTTATTGTGACCGGCATGGCAATTGTAAACGAACAGGGGGCGGTGGATCCCGGAACTTTTACTATAGAAAAGGACCCTCTTGAAAACGGTTCCGTAAGCCTTCAGAACGACCAGGAGATGGGGATAGGCCTTTCCGTTGTTGCAGATACCTGGGAAGATCAGGTCAGATATCTGAGGATAATCAGTAACGATAAGTGTAAACCTCAGTATGATATCAAGCTTATCAGTCAGACAAAATCAACCGGAAAGATCGTAATAAAGACCCCTATGGATGATGATCCCGACGATGAAGTAATGGTGTTCGGTGAAGTTCAGGAAGAGCTCGTTAATGAGTTGCAGGCTCACAATGAGGGAACAGCGAATCTTAAACTCCTTTCTGTATCGATTTCCTCAGGGAAGTCAAAGAGTGCTAACGAGACAGGTTTTTTCCTTTTTGAAGCTCCGGATCCTTCTGTACAGATCACTCCGGGAGGATATCTGCCCATCAAGGTTGGTTGCAGGAACGATCCTGAGTATCCGGAACCTCTTGTCGGAGAACTCCTGATATTGAACAATGACCCGACTAACTATGGAGAGAATCAGGAGAAAAGAATTATTCTTCAATGTGGTCCTGATGCGCAGAATGCTCCGGAAGCAAAACTTACATGTACCCCTGAAAAGGTCTCTGTTCTTTCCTGGTCTGTGCTTGACGGAAGTGACAGTGTGGACAGTGATGGAGAATCGAAAGATGAGCTCAAGTACCTGTGGTCTTTTAAAACAACTCCGGGAGGGATCAATCTTGATATAGTGGATGAACTTAACAGAGCGGGTTCCCCTATAAATAACGATCCGATGAACACTATTGCTATCGCCGCTTTTCAGGCAAAGGTAAAAGGCTCCTATGTTGTGAGACTTGTTGTTAAGAACAATAAAGGAGTAAGCAGTGTTCCGGCTGAATGTACCGTTGAAGCTATATCGGACGATGACCTTATCCTGAAACTTCTATGGGATAACAAGAACTCTGATATGGATATTCATCTTATCAGTCCTGACGGGACTTACGGTGATTCTTTAACCGACTGTTATTATTGGAATTGTTCTCCTCAGTATTCGGGGGAAAGACCTGACTGGGGAGTCGAGGGCGAAACAAAGGACGATCCATATCTTGATATTGATAATGTTACCGGGATGGGACCTGAAACTCTCTATGTGAATAAACCTGCAGTTGGAACATATAAGGTTACAGTTCATGCATACGATACTTCAGGAGGCCCTACAACTGCGGTCGTCAAAGCCTATGTTCACGCAGAGGAAGATAGTGCGCAGGAACTTCTGATGACCAGAACGGATACATGCTGGGATGTCTATACAATTGAAGTCTCTGAAGGAGATGGAACACAAATGAACGTTGTTGTCAAACCTATAACTCCCGCAGAAGCATACGACTGTGAAAGACCACAGCAGTAAATCAAAATGTCATTTATAGAATCAATACTTCTTGGAATTCTTCAGGGAATAACTGAATTTCTGCCCGTAAGTTCATCCGGACATCTGGTCCTTCTTGAAAAACTGATGGGAGAGCAGGACGTTCCTCTGCTGTATGACATTCTTCTTCATGTCGCATCTCTTCTTGCGGTAATGATATTTTTCAGAAAAAAGATACTGGATCTTTTAAAAAGTCTGACCGACAGAAAAGCTAAAAGTGATCATTTTTACATTGCGATGGTCGTTCTAAGCACATTCGTTACCGGAGGAATGGTTGTTTTTACAAAACCTGTTGTTCATTTTCTCAGAGATAATCCTGTTTTTATGATCGGATCTTTCGTTTTTACTGCTGTTATACTTCTAATAGCTCAGTTCCTTTTTAAAAAGGTCCGCAGGGATAAGGAGATCGGGGTTAAGGATTCGATCTTTATCGGGATATTTCAGGGTGTTGCGGTCCTTCCCGGTGTCTCAAGGTCAGGCTCTACAATAGCTGCCGGTCTGATGAGGAATGTTCCGGCGGAAAAGGCCGTTGAGTATTCATTCATGCTTTCTATTCCGGCAATTCTGGGAGCTCTTGTGCTTGAGGTCTCAGGTGGAAGTTTCGAGGCTCTTGAAGTGTCGACTGCTGTAGCTGGTTTTATAGCTTCTTTTGCTGCAAGCATTCTGTCATTAAAGTTTCTGGTTATGCTTATCAAAAGGACGGTACTTTATCCATTTGCTATCTATCTTTTTATTCTTGCATTTGTATTGCTTTTCGTGTTGTGACTTATTAAACTCTAAAACTTGACTAAGAATTGTACATTTTCTATACTCTATAAAATTGGATTCCGGAGGTTTCTATGTTCAGAAAGTT
>CAZTKP010000031.1:0-22143 GCA_964614215.1 uncultured Spirochaetales bacterium
GTAGGCTCATTTAGTTACCCTTTTCAAATTTCAGGATCATTTCATCAAGCCATTTTTCAACATCCACGACAAAACCCATATGCGCAACAGAAAAAATATCGGCATCAGGATCACTGTTGACCGCTATTATTTCACCGGAAGTTTTCATCCCTGCAAGATGCTGGGAAGCTCCTGATATTCCAAGGGCAATATAGAGCTCAGGCGTAATAGTTTTCCCTGACTGGCCCACCTGAACACTGTGGGGAAGCCATCCTGCCTCCACAACCTTCCTGGAACAGGCCACTGTTGCACCGATAAGATCTGCGAACTTCATTACTTTGGGCAGAATTTTCTGTTTCACCCCCATTCCGACGGAAATTATCTTTAAGGCATCCTCAATTTTCACATCATTTTTCATGTCGGTCTTTTTCATCTCAAGCAAGGTCACTTCAGGAACAGCTTTCTTTTCAGGAACGAATTCCTGCTTTACAAAAGGAACCTCCTTTAAAACGGGTCTAAAAACCGAAGGTCTTGCAGTAGCCATCTGAGGATACGTGTCCGGAGAAACGATATGTGCGAGGATATTTCCTCCAAGCGCAGGTCTTATCTGAACAAGCCTGCCATTGTCATTAATAGAAAATTCCGTGCAGTCAGCAGTAATTCCGCAGTGAAGCTCAGCGGCTATCTTAGGAGCCAGTATACGTCCTATATCAGTTGCCCCGAAAAGAACCTTTGAAGGCCTGTATTTTCTGATCAATTCCACCGCAGCGGCTGTGTCCCCTTCGATATCGAAAAAGGCTTTGCGAGATCTTTTCACTACGACAACTTCCTCCGCACCGTAACTTGCCAGATCAGAAAGTTCAGGAGAGTCTCTAAAAACGGCACAGACAACTCTTTCTCCAGTAATATCAGATATTTCTCGAGCTTTTGTCAGCAGCTCAAAAGAAACTTTTTTCAGACTCAGATCTTCATTGAGTTCACTGAAGACCATTATTCCGCTGTAGTCAGACACGATCTAGCTTTTTTTCTCAAGATGAAGGTTCTTTTCTTTTTCCTCAACAGGAACATCAACTCTTCCTTTTCTCAGGTAAGCCGGAATATTGGTATCTTCCATGTTGTATTCCTTACCTTCAGGAACAACAAGCTCCTCATCAAAATCCTCGACATCAACTATTCCTTCCCTGTCGATCTCAAAAACCTCATCTTCTTTTTTTGCTGCAGGAGCCAACTCCTCCATCGTAACATCGATATCTTCAATTATTTCAGGAATTACATGTTCCCGGGCCGCATCTTCCTTAACATCAAAGATCGTTCCCTGGTCCTTTTCCTCGATCTTTTTAGCTTTCACGCTGCTGACCGATGTCGAAAAGGATTCCTCTGTGGCTTCGGCAACAATAAGTGCATGAACCTTGTCACAGCTTTCGTCTATGGATGCACCCCAGATAAAATCACAATCTTCATGCAGTTTATTGGAAAGATAGCTTGATGCTTCCGAGAACTCCTGCATAGGTATCGGCGCACCGCTGAAATGAAGAAGCATCTTCTTTGATCCTGAGATCGTGAAATCCGCAAGCAGAGGATTGTTGAGAGCTTCCTTGACAGCATTGACAGCAGCTCCCTCACCCGTAGCACTTCCGAACCCGAACATTGCAAGTCCCATATCCGTAACGATAGATGTAACATCTGCAAAGTCAACGTTGATATAGGATTTGTTGGTAATAAGCTCCGAAAGATTCCTTACGGCGGAGATAAGAACTTCGTTAGGCTTCTTGAACATGTCAAAAGCCATGTCATTAGGATCAGAGAGATCTATAAGCCTCTGGTTGGGAATAGTGACAAGAGCATCAACGTTCTGTCTGAGCTCTTCCATTCCTTCGAGTGCATACTTACGCTTCTTTCTGGCCTCAAAATCAAAAGGCTTCGTGACAAGTCCCACGGTAAGGATGCCGGCCTCTTTCGCAACCTCGGCCACTACCGGAGCTGCACCTGTTCCTGTTCCACCTCCCATTCCGGCAGTAATGAAAAGCATTTCCAGACCGTCGATAGCCGTTGCTATATCGACCTTACTTTCTTCGGCAGCCATTTTTCCAATTTCAGGTTTACCGCCTGCACCCTGTCCTTTTGTAAGTTCGGGGCCCAGCTGGATCATAATGTTGGACTTTGTGCCTTCCAGAGCCTGAACATCGGTATTTGCCGCAAGGATCCTCACGTCGTTGAAAACTGTGTAAGTGTTCTCTCCTTCGTTCTTTCTATCCCTTTCCTCACACATCATTTCAACAGCGTTACAACCACCGCCGCCAACACCGATCACTCCTACCTTTACGATAGTGTTCTTTTCTAAAGATGCCATTTAAGCCTCCATTTATTCAAAAAATTTCTTGAAAAATTCCGACAACCAGCCGAAAAACCCTCCGGAGCCTTCTTTGATCTTCAATTTTCCCCTGTTCGCAAAGTAATTGATGATCCCCACAGCACTTGAAAAGGCAGGTGAACTAAGCACATCCTTAAAACCGCTGCTCGCTTCGTTAATTTTAGGTTTTCCTATCCTTACAGGCTGCTCGAACACTTCTTTTGCAAGAGACTGAATGTCCTTGAGTTCGGCCGTTCCTCCTGTAAGAACTATATTTGTCTGTATAACATTCTCTTTCATTTCTTCGTTAAGTCTTTTTCTTGCCGCCATGAGGATCTCCTCAACTCTCGGAGCAAGGACACTGGCTAGAAAATGAACTTTCTTCACTTTTTTCTCGTCAGTTCCGATTATGCTTACCTCTATCTCCTCATCGCTTGAGACATAGTCCGGACGGGCACTTCCATGCCTGCACTTTATCCTTTCGGCCTCTAACGGAGGTATTCTCATCGCATAACTGATATCCTTTGTGACATAGTTCCCGCCCATAGGAATAACCGATGTATAGACAGGATCGCCCTGATGATAGACAGTAATATCTGTTGTTCCTTCACCTATATCGATCAAAGCTACTCCCAGCTGTTTCTCATCCTCTTCAAGAACTGCCCAGCTGGCGGCTATACCGTTAACAAGCACATCCTCTACATGGAGACCTGCATCTTCAACTGATTTTGCAAGATTCCGGAGCATGGCCGTTGATGATGTGAGAATATGAACTTTAACCTCAAGTCTTCTACCTGCCATGCCTTTTGGATTTCTTATTCCGGCCTGATCATCGACAACGAACTCTCCTATTTCAACATTTACGATCTGCCTGTCACTGGCAAGACTGATGTTTCTGGCCTGTTCGATCACTCTATCTATATCGGTCTGGGCGACCTCCCTTCCTCTTACTGTAACCACACCGTGACTGTTTATGGAGGAAACATGCTCTCCTGAAAGACCTATATAGACTGATTTTATATGAATATCGGCAATTTTTTCAGCTTCCTTGACAGATTCCTGAATGGCCCTTGTCGTTGCCTCCATGTTGACAACGCTTCCCGCTATAATACCATTCTCATTGTAGGCAACACCCTTACCTATGAACTGTACATTTCCGAAAGGATCCACCTTCGCTACAAGAGTTGTCACCTTTTTTGTTCCGACATCAAGTGCCACGATAGTATTTTCATTCTTAGGCATTTTTCCCCCTGTTGATATTCTGGAAAACTTTTCCCACAATTATTCTTATTTTCTCGCCGCGTCTCTCAAAAATATATTCTCCGGCCCATTTATTATCTTTCTCCAGTTTTTCCGAGACCTTAAAGAATCTCCCCTTCATATTTTCCAGTTCCTTTAATGATCGTATCTGCCCGAAGTTTATAACTGTCGTCATGGAATTCTTTCCTTCACAGTCAGCCGAAAAACCCCTGGTCAGATCATAGCTTACACTGCCTATGCTGCAGATAGAGGATTCTTTCCACAGTTGCGATATGGCCACCGCAGTCTTTATCTTCTTCTCTCTTTTGTTAGAATCCATTAGGTCATAATCGATATGAAAGAAAGGAAGGGAAATATCTGTCTCTCCGGGAAAAGCTCTTTTAAAGACAATTCCTTCAGAATCAGCGAACCACATTGTATAAAGATCTTTTTCTCCCTTACTCTTTTTTATGCTGTTGACAATTATAGAGGGATCGTACTCATTTATTTTTATTGTAACAGAATCAGGAAAGTGCTTGATAACAGAGACTTTTTTCACCCATCCACTGGAAATGAGATAAGACTCCACCTTTTTCTTATCTATCTGGAACCAGCTTTTCTGTTTATCAAGTCCCGAAAGAAGAAGTATCTCTTTTTCTTTAAGTCTCCTGTTCCCGACGATCTTTATTTTATCAGGAGTTACTGTCACATCCTCGCTTTCCTTAATATTATTGATCGCCTGCGCAGATATTGTAAATACAGCTATAAATGAAAATGTAAGGCAGTATACAATTAATGTGTATAAAACAGTTTTCAAAGCCTTCAGCACCTTTTTCATCTATTCAGAGCCTCCTCCATAAGCTTTTCTATCAAACCCAGGTAACTTATCCCCCTTTCCTTAGCTATCATGGGCACAAGTGAATGAGAGGTCATCCCGGGCAGTGTATTTATCTCAAGCATGACATAATCATCACCATTTACAATAAAGTCACTTCGGGTAACACCTTTACAACCCATAGCTTTATGAATGTTCAGAGAGGCATTCCAGATCTCTCTACTGACTCTGGAGCTGTAATCGGGACTTACAACATACTTCGTGGCATCACTTTCGTACTTAGACTCAAAATCATAAAAATCGTTTGCCGGAATTATCTCCACATCACCAAGGACCTGATCATTAAGCACGGCAACATTGATCTCTCTTCCCTTAAAATACTTTTCACAAAGGAATATCCTTCCCGCAGGAATATCTGTGACTACCTGTTCCCATTCCTGAGCATCTTTAATAATGTAGACACCCCTGCTTGAACCATTGACAGGATCTTTAAGGACCAGAGGAAACTCAAAAGGAGCTTTGACCTGAGGAGTTATCTCAAGCGCTTTTCCTTCAGCGGTTTTTATGCCGAGTTCCTTCATAATGGATCTGGACACGAACTTATCCATTCCGAAGGCACTTGCTCCGACACCGGAATTAGTGTAAGGGACCTGAAGCATTTCAAGAAGGCCCTGAACAGTTCCGTCTTCTCCGTATTTTCCGTGAAGACCGTTCACAACGACATCCGGATCTGATGTTCTGAGAACTTTATCAAGATTAAAATCCACATCTATGAACTCTGTATTTCTGTAACCGCCTGCGATCAGAGCGTCATACATCATTTTTCCTGTTTCCAGGCTTACGCTCCTTTCGTCAGACATTCCGCCGGCAATAACGGCTATTTTCATGTTCTTATTAAGTTCACTCATTCCAGAATTTCACCTCTGACTCAAGTTTTATATTAAATTTCTCAAGCACTCTGTTTTGTGCTTCATTTTTCAGTTTCTCAAAATCCGAATAGGTCGCTTCGCCTTTATTAATAACGATATTGGCATGTTCTTCGCTCAGTGCCGCATCGTTCACGCTGTAACCTTTCATTCCGGCCTTATCAAGCAGAATACCTGCTTTTTGTCCTTCCGGATTCTTAAACAAAGATCCTGCACTGGCATGTTTTATTTTCATTCTTCTGGAAAGATAGTAGAGCACCCTCTTTCTAACATTTTCAGGTGTATCCTTTACAAGAATAAGATCTACACCGTAGACCACAAAAGGATCTTCCGGTGCATTTTCGAGCTTTCTGTATGAAAACTCGGGAATAAGCATGGATACAGCTCCGTCTTTAATGTAGTAGATCCCTCCTGCCACATCTTCCCAGCTGCTTCCTGCAGGAGCCGCATTACCGCAGACAGCTCCGCCTACAGTTCCGGGGATACCTGCCATGAATTCAAGCCCGGAGAGTCCGTTCCTGACTGAATAATCGATCAGGCTGCTGATCGAGATACCAGCCGGCATAAAGGCTTTGACCGCATTTTCGCTGACATCTTCAGTGGAGCTTGATACAACAAAATTTCCCATAAAAAGAACAGGCCTGTGAATTTTGCCGGCAACCACATTACTTCCTCCGGCAAGCACGTAATACTTTTTAAATTCATCTGAAAACCTGACAATATCATCAATGGTGTCAGGAAAATACAGATCACATACAGCATCTTTTACTTTCAATGTAAGAAGAGAGCTGATCTGTGCTTCCTTTTTCAGTTTCATTTCCCAACCATAAGACTGTTTATTCTGTTTACATCACCCGCACCGACAGATATTAGCGCCGAAACATGAAGTCTGTCAGCATTTTCTTCAATAAATTCAGCAACATCATCTATGGAATCGAAGTAATAGACTTCGTTGTCAGTTGTTCTTTTTATATCATCAAAAAGCATCTTTGAATCCATTCCTGTCTTTTCCTCCCCTGCTGAGAACACAGGAAGAATTATCAGAGGCTCCACCTTGCTCAGAACCTCAAGGAACTTACTGTAGAAAACGTTGAACCGCGAAAATCTGTGCGGCTGGAATATCATCCCGAAAGTTTTGAATCTGAATTCAGCCTGTTCAGCCAGAGCATCGATCTCAGAAGGATGATGAGCATAATCATCAACAAGAGCAATACCTTTATATTCACCTACAACCTGAAACCTTCTATCCACTGAAGGAAGAGCATCCCACATCTTATCATCGATCTCCGGCAGCTCTCTGTTCAGAGAATTAAGATAAGCCTCACAGACAATAAGAGCGGCACTTCTGTTCTGAAGAACGTGCGCCGGATCGTTCCTTGAACCGACAAGGATCTCGTTAGACCCGCTCAGGAAATACCACTTATCATCCTTCAGATAGAAATCGTAACTTTCTATATTCTGAAACGGTTTCCCTGTACGTATCTCTTGAGCAGTCGGAAAAGAGCATGGAGTAAACATCGAGTAAAGTGAGTCACTTAGATCATAACCTCTTCCCACGACAAGTATTTCAGGTCTCTGAGTAAGAAGGTATCTCTCAAACCTGCTGAGCATCTCGTCAGCACTTGAATAATGGTCCGGATGCTCAAACTCAAGATTATTTATCAGAAGTATGTCCGGAGAAAAATCAAAGATAGATCCGTCACTTTCATCCAGTTCTATTATCTGAAGATCACCATCCGTTATGTTGGATCGTCCTGCACACTTTCCACCCGTATAAACTGAGGGGTTGAGACCGACTGATCTAAGGACATGGTATATCATCCATGAAGTCGATGTCTTTCCGTGGCTGCCAGAAACACCTATAACTGTCTGATCTTTAACAAGCTGGGCAAGGAACTGCCCTCTTGTCAGAACCTCTATTCCCTTTTCCTGCGCCCTGACAATTTCAGGATTGTCTAAAGGAACAGCACTTGACCTCACAACTATATCAACATTTTCAAGATGTTCCGGCGAATGACCTGTAACACACTCTATGCCTTCTTTTCTCACCATCGTGAAATATGGGCTTTCATTTAGATCGCAGCCGGAGACATCATACCCCTTTGACCTTGCCATAAGGCTTAGTCCGCTGACTCCGCTTCCTCCAATTCCTACAAAGTGAACGTGCATTTTACTTCCCGCTTAAATTTCTATCTATCTCATTGGCCAGTCTTGTTGCCGCATTTAAAAAATCCATCCTCTCACAGTTAGCTGTCAACTGGTTAGGATCGTTGATAAACGCGGAAAGTGCCCGGAAGAGTTTCTTTGTTCTGATAGCCATGCTTCCCGTGTCCTCAACGATATAGGCAAGTCTGTTCTTTCCCATAAGTTTGGCATTTTCTCTCTGATATTTGTTCTGTTTCGGGGACAGAGGCATAAGAACTCCGGGCTTTTTAAGAGCCACCAGCTCTCCTATAACATCACAGGTGGGCCTGCATAAGATCAGATCAGCTGTCTGATAATACTTTCCTCTATTTTCATAACTCATGTAACACAGTGCTTCCACCTGAACACTGTCATAAAACCTTTTTACACTTGCAACATCCTTTTCTCCGGTCTCCTGAAGAACAAAGAACTCTCTGCGCATTTCGGGATATTTGGTAAACATACTCCTTATAAGGTCATTCATCGAGTTTGAATTCACCTCACATTTAAAAACGACCATTATCTTTTTATCCGTGGGAATATTTCTGGATTCTGCAGACATGATCCTTTTTTCTACAGGCGTTCCTGTCACAACTGCTTTTTTCGGATCGAATTTATCGCCGAGATCTTTAAAGGCAACAAAGATCTTGTCCACAAGACCCACTATCTTTTCATTACCGGGTGACAAAATTGCGTTCGCTTCAAACAGAAAAGTCTTTACGCCCATCTGTTTTGCGGCCTCTATATAGGCTATTCCTGACTGGCCGCCCATTGTAATGACGCCGTTTGCGGATTTAAGTGATATAAGCTTCCCTGCATTTTTCACTGCCGCATTATGAGTGAATGCTCCGAGAATAGCGCCCATCAATCCACTCTGTCTTTTTTCTCCTCCTGTCGCAACCACTTCATATCCGAATTCCTGCATCTTGTTTTTAGCTGAAACAGCACTTCCCGCAAGGGTCAGGAGAGACATTATTCCCCTTGATCTCAGGACCATAGCAAAAGATATGGCCATTTTCAATCTACGGGTACTGTCTATCCCGGTTATTAGAAGAATGTACTTAGTCTGAATAACATTTCTCATCTCTTCCTCCTTAACTGCTGTAACGGTTATCAGCCGTTACTGCATTTAAAATAAATCCGACCATCATCGAATAGGCAAGGAGAGCACTGCCGCCGTAACTTATGAAAGGCAGAGGCACACCTTTGTTCGGTAGACATGAAGTAACTACACCGATGTTAATGAGAGTCTGAAGAGCAAGGAGGACAACAAATCCGGAGATCATGAAAAATCCGAACCTGTTATGAACAGTAAACGCAAAATAACTGCCAAGAACAAACATAGTCAGAAAAAGCAGTATAAGGACTGTCGCACCGAAGAACCCGAATTCTTCGCCAATTATAGCAAATATAAAATCTGTATGAGCCTCGGGAAGATACCGGAGTTTTTTCTGTGAGTTTCCAAACCCGACACCGGTCTTCCCGCCTCTTCCAAGCGCCATCTCGCTTTGAACCTGTTGGTATCCGATACCTTTCTTATAAAGCCATGGATCAAAAGAAGCTTTTATCCTATTTATCCTGTAAGGTTTCATGAACACCAGAAAAGTTGCCCCTAAAAGTGCCAGGACAATAAGAACTGAGAAATATTTCATTCTCATTCCCCCCATCAGGAGAAGAAAGATCGCAACAGTAAAGATTATAGCACCTGTACCCAGATCCTCGAACGCTATGAGCGAAACAACGATGAGAACCACTGTGAAAGGATAGACCAGTTCTTTAAGAATACCTATTCTGTCACGTTTGTTACAGATAACCTCGGAAAGATACAGAACTACGACAATTTTCGCAAATTCAGAAGGCTGAAGCATCATAAAATGAAGATCTATCCACCTTTTCGATCCGTTTATCTCCTTTCCTACCAGATAGGTAGAGATGAGCAGAAGTATAATAAAAACAAGGGCATACTTTATCCAAGAACGCACAGCTTCAATATTTACAAGATAAGCGGCCGTAAATCCCAGAGCTGCTATGACCAGATTAATAGCAAGGCTCCTGATGATCGGAAAAAAAGAAATTCCTATGTCTGAAACGTTAAAGAGCCTGATGTTGAAAACCATGACCATACCGAAAACAACGATAAAAAAGAAAATTGAGAAATAAAGCTTAACAGCTCTGGTCATTTTCCTATTGTCTCCTTAAGTTCGGCGACACAGCTTACAAAGTGTCTGCCTCTTTCCTTATAGTTGCTGTACCAGTCAAAACTGCTGCATGCAGGAGAAAGAAGAACTGTTCCCTCCCCCTGCGCAAGATCATATGATCTTTCAACGGCCAGCATCATTGAGTCAGCTTCTTCAATTGGAACCACTTTATCAAAGACAGGCCTTATGATATCTATAGAAGACCCGATAAGCACTATACCTCTGCATTTGCGCTTAACCAGATCCAGCAGAGGTTCGTAGCTTCCGCCTTTATCCACACCGCCAAGTATCAGAATGACACTGCTGTCATCAAAACCAGCCAGTGATTTCTCAACAGCTCCCACATTCGTACCCTTACTGTCATCGACGAACACAACACCATTGATCCTGTCAACGAACTCTGTCCTGTGAGGAAGCCCCTTAAAACTGTAAACAGCATCGGAAATATCGTTCTCACTGACACCGAAATGCCCGACACAGAGGATAGAGGCCATTATGTTCTCAACATTATGAATACCGGAAAGCTTTATATCGTCCATAACGATCTCACTGTTTCCGAAATAGATGCAGCCGTTACGGTAAACGATCTCTCCCGGGCCAGAACTGGAAAAAAGAGCCTTTTTCACCTCTATAGGTCCGGCTGCGGCAAGAAGCGGCTCGTCACTGCCGTTCAGAACAGCAAGACCGTTCCTGTCTGTAAGTTTCAGAAGCTTGACCTTGGTCATCAGATAATCTTCGTAGCTTTCGTATCTATCAAGATGATCTGGAGAAACATTCAGAACTGCACTTACATCCGGATGCAGACTTTCCAGATTCTCGATCTGATATGAACTGAGCTCAACTACCAGAAAATCATAACCTTTACCTACACCGCCAATAATGGGATCTCCGATATTGCCGCAGAGAAAAACTTTTCTGCCGGCTTTTTCAAGTATCGCCGCAACCAGAGAAACGGTAGTTGATTTCCCGTTAGTACCTGTTATCGCAATAACTTTTTCGTTCCTGAGGTATCTAGCCGCCAGTTCTATCTCACTGATTATCTCAACATTACTGCTGACAAGTTCTTTTATGATGTCATGTCCGTAGCTTACCCCTGGACTTTTAACTGCCAGATCAATTTTAATTGAGCTATCATAAGGCAGAAATTTTCCAGGAAGTTCGTCAATGACTTCTTTCCTGTCGTCATAAATATAAACTTTACTTTCATTATTATTTAGAAACTCAGCCACAGATTTTCCAGTTACGCCATAACCGACAACAAGCACGTTCAATTTATTTCTCCCTGCTAAGATAGTCTATTATTCTTTCGAGTCTGTTGCCTCTGGATCCCTTCAGAAGGTATATTCCATCCTCCGGGATCTTATCGAAAAGATCGGCAACATCACCCGAAAACATCACCTTTTTTTCGTTCAAAAAATCGCTTTTGATTTTTTCGAACTCGCAACCAACCAAAAAAGCCCTCTCTAACAGGTTAGCCTTTTTTATATAATTTACAAGTTCTCTGTGCATTTTTTTTGAAAAATCTCCCAGTTCGAACATACTCCCGAGAATAAGATAAAGTTTTTCTGAACTTTCTTTTTCGTATTTTTTGAAAAATTCGTCTATTGATCTGAGCATTGAATCAGGATTTGCGTTATAGCAGTCGACGACGAATTGCCTTTTTCCTATTACCCTTGTCTCTCCTCTCATTCTCGGGATCTCAAGCCTTTGAAAAACCATTTTTCTATCAGGAGCAGCTATCCCTGCCGCCATGACCGTATTCTCGGCACAGATGAGGTTTTCCACCATGTATTCCGGCTGATCGGGAAAATCATTATAGAACATTGCAGCATCATCTGAACTGTAATTTTCCACTTTCCTTTCTGCACTACTCTCCTCCACCCACTTTCCGATGAAGGGATCACTGATGTCAGCCACGACAATTCCTTTAGTATTATCAAATAGTTCCAGCTTTGCCGCGGCAAGATCTTCCTGCGAGTTGAAGTTACCTATATGGGCTGTGCCGATGTTGTTTATTACACTTATGTCCGGATCGGCTATCTTTGTGAGAGCCTCTATCTCTCCACTATGGTTCATACCGAGTTCAAGGACTATGAAATCCGCATCATCAGGGGCATTAAGTATTGTTAACGGCAGTCCGATATGGTTGTTGTAGTTGCCTGATGTTGCGTAGACCTTTTTCCCGGAAAGTTCAAGCATTGTCACTATCAACTGTCTGGTAGAGGTCTTTCCGCTTGATCCTGTGAGAGCGATAACAGTTGAATGAAGAAGTTTTCTCCTCTCTTTTGCAAGATCTGACATAAATTTAAGAACATCGTCCACCAGCAGGTATTTTTCACTATTCAGGTCAAGTGACTTTGAACCCACACAGAGGACATTTTGCTTTACGAGGTCTCCTACAAAATCATGCCCGTCAACATTTTCGCCTTCAAAAGCAAAGAAAATTCCCGAACTTTCTGCCTTTCTTGAATCAATTGTGCAGCCGGCAACTATTTTCTTCGGGATCTTGAGAGATCTTCCCAGAACATTTTCAATTATTTCTGTTGTAAACATTTTGCAACTCCCCGATATATTTTTCAATTTCCTCTTTATCAGAAAAATATCTCTTACCATCGCCGGTAATCTGATAGTTTTCAGCACCTTTACCTGCCACAAGGACAAGGTCACCGTTTTCAGCCAGCTCAAGAGCTCTCCTTATTGCGGCGCTTCTATCTCTAATAATCTCGACCACCGATCTGTGAGTGTTGCAACCCTGAAAAATGTCTTCCACTATTCTGTCCGGATCCTCTGTCCTGGGATTATCGTCAGTAATGATTGAAATTGTACTGTACTGTGTCACGATACGTCCCATTTCAGGACGTTTTCCCCTGTCTCTGTCCCCACCTGCGCCAAAAACAGTTATAACACGGTTATCTGCTATCTCATTTAACGTTTTAAGAACATTTTCCAGAGCATCAGGTGTGTGTGCATAATCTACAAAAACACTTGAATTTCCTATCTTTTCCAGTCTACCGGGAATAACTATACCTTCTGAGACTGTTTTATATGCATCTTCTCCTATAAGTTCCCGGGCAACAGCAATCGCTGACAGCATATTGTAGATGTTAAATCTGCCGACTAGAGGTATGTGTACTTCTCTGTCTTTATTTTCAAGAAGAATAACAGACCCTGCACTGCTGCTGTCAAGTACTCTGAACTTCATTTCAGCATCACTGTCCTTTTCACTGATCCGTATAGTTCTCACCGTATCCCTGATCTCCTCACAAAGCCTTTTTCCGTAATTATCATCAATATTTACGACTGCTACGGCCCCTTCTTTGAGATGTTCAGTAAAAAGTTTCTTTTTAGCCTGATAGTAATCCTCAATATCTTTATGGAAATCAAGATGGTCTCTAGACAGGTTGGTGAAAACTGCCGCATCGAAACTGGTTCTGACGATCCTGTTCTCTTTAAGTGCGTGGCTACTGACTTCTGAAATAAGACACTCAACACCTTTTCGGGTCATATCGTCAAGAAGTTCATACCATTTCCAGTTAACCGGTGTGGTATTAGCCGCAGTTATTTCCTTTCCTGCATAACGGTATCCCAGAGTTCCGGTCACTCCGCAGGAAAAGCTGTATTTAAGAAGCCTCTCCAGCAGAAGCGAGATGGATGTTTTACCGTTAGTTCCTGTAATTCCCACCATCTTCATCTTTCTATCCGGATGATCATAAAATTCCGGAAGAATAGCTGTCAGAGTCTCCCTGACTGAACTGACCCTGATATAGTTATCAATGTTTATATCCTGCTCCCCTACAATAAGAGGCGTTCCTTTCTCACTGGCCTTTTCAATAAAATCGTGCCCATCCACCTTCTGGCCTTTGACACAGAAAAACACAGTGTTTTCATCCACTTCCCTGGAATCTGCCGTAATTTTCAGAAGGTTGTGATCTTCAAGCTCTGAAAGATGGTCAGATACCAGATAAATTGAGATCTTTTTAAGGAATTCACTCTTCTTCATCACCTTCCTCTTCTTCGATCTCTATTGTAACGACAGTTCCAAAAGGAACGTGTTCCCCGGCTGCAGGATACTGACTTGATATCCTGCCCTTCAACTCTCCGGCTATCATTACATCCAGTCCGGATTTGCTTGCCAGATGAACCGCCTGGATCACTTCCATCTTAACAAAATCAGGCACTTTTATATGATCCAGGGGACTTGCGGCACCTTCTTTCTTTTCAACTACTGATCCTGTTACGTCCACTGAATGGAAATCAGGAATAACAGCCACGTCTTTTTCGGCCTCGACCAGAATACCCCTCATCGGAAGGATCCTTTTTGCTATGTTTCTAAAAACGGGGGCTGCTATAGTTCCTCCGAACTCTCTGCCTTCAGGCTCTTTAATGACCACCATCATAACAAATTCTGGGTCATTTGACGGCACAGCTCCTATGAAAGAACAGACAACTTTTGACCAGGAATATTTTTTCTTCTCAAAATCATACATCTGGGATGTTCCTGTCTTTCCACCGACCTTTACACCTTTTAAGGCTGCACTTTTTGCCGTTCCTTCCTCAACAACACCTTCAAGCATCTTTATCATTCTACGATTAGAGTTGTAGTTGAACTTTATTCTTTTAGGTTCAGGAACCGTTTGAAACACTATATTTCCTGTCTCAGGATTAACTATCTTGTCAACAATTGTAGGCTGCCAGAGAATACCGCCGTTATAGATCGAGGAATAAGCCCTTACAAGCTGAACCATGTTTACGGAAACTCCCTGACCGAAAGCTATGTTTCCCTTATCTATAGGATACCACTTCTTATAATGCCTTACCGGTCGTGAACTTTCTCCCGGCAGATTGATCTTGGTCTTCTTTCCGAAGCCGAAAGTCGTAAAATAGTCATAAAGCTGTTTGCCGGTCAATCTGTCTGCAAGCTTTATAGTCCCGATATTACTAGAGTTTACGACTATATCTCTTACGGTCATCCACTGATGCTCATGAGAATCCCTGACCCATCTTTTACCGAACATGAATCTTCCGTTCTCTCCGAAAATAAGCTCTCCCGGTTTCACAAGATTCTCATTTATAACACCAAGGATCGAGAACACCTTAAATGTCGATCCGGGCTCAAAAAGGTTAGCCACAGCATAGTTTCTTCTTTTTGCAGCCGAATATTTATAGTATTCCGAAGGATCAAAAGTCGGATTGTTGGCCATTGCCAGAACTTTGCCCGATGCAGGGTCCATAATTACCACTCCGCCCCACTTCGCCTTCGATCTCTTCATCATTTTCGCAAGTTCCTCTTCTGCGATGTACTGCATTCTCCCGTCGATAGTAAGATATATGTCGGAACTCGGATCCTCCTTGATCTCCTTTTCTATCTCGAGGGTACTCTGGCCTGTACTCGGAATCGTAAGACGCCTGATCTTTCTTTCCTTTCCCACCAGAAACTTGTCATAGCTCATCTCTATGCCTTCCAGCCCCTTATCTTCGTTTCTCTGCACAAAACCGAGAACATTGGCAAGAAGTTTACCCTGCGGATAGACTCTCTTATACCCTTCATAGAAGATGACAAAATTAAAACCTTTAATAATTTCGGTCAGTTTATCTATTTTTTCGCTATTTGCGTCCTTATCCTTTTTCAGTTCTCTGATTTCCTTTCTAAGTTCACTTTTATAGGCCTTAAGTCTCCTTACCGTTTCAAAACTGGCATCTTTTTTCAGGTAGTAGAAACGGCCTTTTCTATTAAGGATCTCATAGACTTTCTTTACATCCTTACCAATTATCTCGGAAAGAATGACAGCCATATCATCTTTTCTGAGAATTCCTTTAGGATCAACTGCAATATCTATCTTCGCTTCACTGAGAGCCAGTTTTTCACCGTTACGGTCGTAGATGGACCCCCTTTTTCCTTTTACAACTTTTATAACTTCATCGTAAGAGGAGTATTTGTGAAGCTTTTCGTGTCTAACTATCTGGATTACATAGGCTCTATAGATAAGAAGGATAAAAGCAAGTGCCAGTATTATAGAAACAAATAGGTAAAGCACCCGCTCTCTGGCCATTCAGGTATCTCCATATTTATTTGAGCCGGATAACTCTGTCGGAAGTTGCAACTGTCAGTCCGAGCTCATTAGCCTTCTTCATAAGCTCTTTAGATGAGATCAGCTCGTTGTATGTAGCCTTGATCTCGTTCTGTCTGAAGCTAAGCTCCTTTTTCATATCCAGCTTTCTAATAATTTCAACGTTCTGCCTGTTCCTGTAAGCCTTCAAATAGCTGTCAACAAGCATCATCGATCCCGCAACAAGTACCATCATAATAAAAATAATGATGTCATTTGTAAACAGCATCATCTTAGTTTTCGTTTTTCTTCCACTGAAAATTGCCTTTTTTGTCTTTTCGGCTCTCTCGCCGTTAACGTGAACATACCCTGTCATGACACACCTCTTTTATAGTTAACCCTTCCTTAAGACCCTTAATTTTGCACTTCTCGCTCTTGGATTTTTTCTTATCTCATCATCCTGCGGAACTATAACTTTCTCTACTGTCACCTTTCCATACAGGTAAGGAACCTTTTCATCTGAGCAGCTGTAAAAAGGAACTCCATTCTTCCTGTCTCTGAAAAAGTTCTTGACCACCCTGTCTTCTGTGGAATGAAAAGTTATTATTCCCATCACACCGTTATTTTTAAGTGCAACAAATGCTTTTGTGAGCATTTTCTCTATCTCTCCCATCTCATCGTTAACCGCCATTCTTATCGCCATGAAGACAAGTGTTGCGGGATCGATCCCTTTTTTGCCGTATTTCTTTGCCGATCTTATCCTTTCAGCTATCTGTGATGTAGTTTCCAGACCTTCTTCCACACAACTTTTAAGAACCCTGGACATCTTTCCGGCCTCTCTTTCCTGAGCATAGACACTCAGTATCCTCTTGATCTCCTGAGCATCGGTCTTTTTCAGATAATCGAGCGCAGACATCTCCTGTCTTCTATCCATTCTCATATCAAAAGGACCGTCATTCATTATAGAAAATCCTCTGTCACCCACATCAAGCTGGTGGCTGCTTACACCGAGGTCTGCAAAGATAATGTCCGGGCTGTCTGACCTGAGCAGAAAAAGCATTTTATCCAGATCGCTGAAACTCGATCTGACGACCTTCACTCTATTCTGACCTGAGAACTTCTCCTTCAGATGATCCACAGCATCGCCATCCCTATCAAGCAGAACCGCTTTAACTGAAGGATATTTATCAAGGAAAGCTCCGGCATGACCACCGCCGCCGGAAGTAAGATCAAGATACACAGTCGGACCTTCGCATGTCACATTCTCCAGAACCTCATTAAGCATTACGGGTTCATGTGTGAAGGTCATTCTCCTTTCTCCGCCTTTTCGCCTCTTGCCCTGTTCATAAAATCAAAGACCATGTCAAAATCGCTCTTGCTGACATCTTCAGTTGCATCAAGAACCTCTCTAGGCCAGATCTGAATGGTCTCTATACTTCCAACCAAAGCGACTTCCCTGTTTATTCCGCAGTAATCTATCAACTGTTTGGGAAGCCTTATTCTATTATGGTTATCAAGCTCAACTGTCTCAGCTGTAGCGATATACCACCTTACAAACTTGTTCTTGAGTTCACCTTCCGGAAAACTTTCCACAAGCTTCATCTTCTTCTGCCATGACTCGTCAGAAAAGATCTCCAGGTATTTTTCATTAGGGGACATACCTCTTGCGATCACAACGCTACTTGATGTTTCAAGACCTAAAGGTGAATACCAGATAGAAGGAAAAGGCATTCTACCCTTTGTGTCCAGCTTGTAATCTTTTCTGCCGTGGAAGAGAACTTCTTTTAACATTTTTTACCACTTAATGTTCCAATTACTCCATCTTTTACCACATCTTCACACAGTTTGCAATTTTTTTTCAGCTTTTTTTTTATTTAATGTGCGCGAACTTTTTAAAAATTGATTTATAGGAACCATGCGTGTAATATTGTATTTCCATACTGGTTGTTTAAAAACCTGCTGATCCAGGAGTTGATATGGGCGTTAAAGTTGGTCAATACTTTATTGAAAAGAAACTGATAACAGAGAAAGATCTTAGAGAAGCTCTCGCCTATCAGAAAAATCATCCGGGGTATCTTGGTGAAATTCTTCTAAAACTTGAGATGATCGAAGAAAGTGCTCTGCTTCACTATCTCTCAAAAAGGTTTAATGTTCAATACATTTCAAGCGAAAAACTTGAAAAAATGCCTGTGAAGAAGCCGACGGACGTTATTCCTGAAAAGCTTGCTATGGAAAAGAACATCTTCCCTCTCAAATATTCCTTTGACAGTTTCATGCTTACGATACTGACTTATGAGCCTCAGAACATCGCTCTGTTCGACGAGTTAAAGGTTCTTCTTACCGGTGTTCATTCCGTTGTTCCTGTAGTTACGCATTACAGAGCTCTGAAAGCTCTTGTGTTCAAACAGTACAAAGGTGACCTTCAAGCTTTTGACAGGCTTGTCAAAAAAGGCGTTGATATGAACCTGATGATGCCTGGACACGAATCCGTTTTAGGGATGGATGAGAATCAGACTCTGGGCAGTACAATTGAAGACATTGCAAACGATAGTAATGAAAAAGCCGCACAGGACAAGAGAGAGAGTTTCTCCATGATAGTAAATCAGGGAGAGATACTCAACGGTCGCGATACAACCTCTGTGACTGCATCAATGATAAGTCTTATGCCTACCTGGGCAAAAGAGCAGAAAGGTCAGACTGTCGAACTTCTCAGAATTTTTGCAAACCTCCTTGATTCTGCAAGAGATCCTGTGTTCTTCGGACATACACAGAGAGTAGCGGCAATGACACAGGAGATAGGCCATGAAATGAGCCTTTCCGAAGTTGAACTGCATGACCTTCTTGTAGCAGCCTATATTCATGATGCAGGAAAAAAGCAGCATGTAACGGCAATGGATATAAAGCAGAGACTGAACCCGGACAGACTTGTAAGATACTCCAAGATAGCTACAAAACTGTTCTCCACTGTTGAACTCTCGAGACTTACCTTCAGCTATCTTTCAAATATGTATGAAACATATAACGGAGTAGGATTCCCTCATGGTTTGAGACTTAACGAGATCCCGATGGGGGCCTTGATACTTCTCATGACCGATACTTTTGATTATATGACGAGAATCAGCAACATTCCTGCTCCGACTGTTTTTAAACAGATACAGGAGCTCAGGTTCTTTCCGGAACAGCTTACTGAAGCACTGAAAAAGACTCAGCAGATAGATTCTCTGCCGCAGTATTCCAGCTTACCTCACATGGAAGCCGTCATTATAAGTAGAAGACGTTTTGATGTCGACGATATTGCAGAAAAACTGAACAGGTTGAACGTTAAGACGCACAAGGCGGAAAAAATAGAAAAAGCCGCTCAGATAATTAAAGAGAAGAAAGATACCGTTAACTTTATTCTCTGTGATGTCGATATGCCGGAAAGCAAAATAACTCCTTTAAAGTTTCTCTCTGCAATAAAACATAAAAAGGTTTTGTCTGATATTCCATTTTATTTCTTTTCACAATTCTCAGTGGAAAAGAATATCCTGACAACTGCCAGAGCTTTAAAAGCTAACGGAGTCTTTGCAAACTATCATCCTGTAGAGATGACAAGAAAGATCGTTCAGGAAGTTCAGAAATTAAAGAAGGACGGCCGAACAGCCTGAGCTGTTTTCTGAAGAAGTTTCCTCATCTGTTTCACATACACCGTAATAACAGGTTCCTTTCTGACCTTCGGCTGTTTCACACTCTTTCCAGTTCTTTTCAAGGTCACTCATGAACGAAAAATCTTCTGTGCTGTTATTACAAACTGTTTTTGTACAGGGTTTTGCTTCATCTGATATTCTGTTCTCACCTACACAGCTTCCTTCGGAGCAGACACCGTTAACTGTGCAGAACAGACCATCATCACAAGTTTGTCCCTCATTAAGAGGAGTTTTCTCACATTCACCTGTCTTTGAGTTACACGTTCCTTCAGAACAGACACTGTCATATATGGAACAATCTGTCGGCCCGCTATCCACACACTCTCCCTGCTGACATGTCATTCTCTCAAAACAGAGATCTTCTGTAACTCCGCAGAAAAAACCATCGGGTCTTTGCATTATTTTACAGGACTCAGTGTCTTCATTGCACACATTGCTCTGACAGAGACCATTCTTTTCCAGGGAACATGGAAGCGCATCGTAGTTCTTCTGACAGTAACCTTCACTACAGACTTCCGTGCCGTTACAGAAAATATTGTCATCACATTCAGCATCTGTGGTGCATTCCTGCATATTCAGTCTGAGAGAAGGGTCTCCCAGATAGTTCATTTCATATTTCACTGTAAGAAGAACTGAAGAACTTGACCAGCTTTCCTTTGTGTACTGCATAACCCATGAAGGAAAATTGTTCTCAGCAACTGCTTTTATAAAAACAGACCCATAGGCAAAAAGATCTTGCGAACCTGTGCTGTAGTTACTGTAGATAGAGCCGTAAGACACCTGAGAAGATGCCACAACACCTACTGCTGAATTTAACAGAACCTTAAATCCCAGATTTCTGGAATTTTCAACTGTTCCGTTAAGACAGCTTCCCATAAATACAAACGGGCTGTGGTCTTCCATGCTTTCCGTCATTTCTGAATCAACAAACGTTTCCGCCTTAAGCTCATAACTATCCGCATAACCGCTGCCGTTTCTGTCACTGCTCCAGATAGTCTTTATTGAATATGTCGGCATTCCGTGCCCCATCCAGTAGACCGCTCCATACCCATCGTTCCAGTTTGAAAGCATACTTGAATAGGTCAGCTCATCTTCTTCCGTAAATTCTGAAGGATCTCTACCGCTTTTCTCAACAAGAGTTTTTGTGGTAAACGTTTCATCCAGAACATTCTCCTCAAGGTATCTGACGACATAGGCTCCGTCCATTTTGGGCATTCCCATCTGACCATCCTGCATGGGGTAATAGGCAATTGAGGTCGGAAAAAGCATCTTTTTTCTATATTTGGCTTCTGAAGGTTTCTCCTGAATATACTCTATCGTTCTCCGGAGTATTTTATCTGCATCCTGATAGCGCTCGTTATAAAAAGGTATCCTTCCGACAACAAGTTCAAAATCAAGATTAACACCGTCTGCTCTCTCACCGTAGATAGCATTCCCGTTAGAGTTCATCGGTTCACTTATCTCGGCATAGAAAATATCTGTCGGAACAGGTTCATAGCCGGGGTCTTCGGTTTCCTGATAATTCGGTTTAGTGGTGATCATGGGAATTCCCGTGCCTCCCGGGACCGGGTCGGCAATTATCAACAGGAAGTAATAATCACTGTAAATTGAACGAAGGAATTCTCTAATTTTTTCAACCAGTTCCGGACCACTAAGGTCCTCGCCCCCAAAATCTTTTTCGGTGAACACATCTATCCTGAATCCGTCCGCTCTTTTTGCATCTATGTAGTTGGAAAGTTCTGTAGAATTTGATTTAAAGGCCTCCGTTGTAAGAACTATCATGGAATCACGGCCTTTCTTTACAGTTAGCACATCATAGTTCGTTCCTTCGGTATATACGCGTATCTTTTTTATAAGAATACCCTTTGTTTCTCCGAGAGGAATAAGCGGATAGAACTTCATCCTGTATACTTTCTGCTCTCTTTTAAAGGAAGGTGCGCTGATAAAAGTGAACTTATCTATCGAAGGAAGCAGCTTCTGAGCAGTGTCAACGGGTCTCACTCTTGAAAGATCTACAAGTCTAATCAGTGGAACACCTTTTTTCAGGGGTTTGCTGAAACTTACACTCTCCTTCTCAATTATCTCAACTCTGCTTATCTTACCGTTAAAAACAAGATCTTTATACGGCAGAAGAACCTTTTCTCCGGTACCGTCAAGTTCATAACCTTCGATATCAGGAACAGTAAAACCGTCCTGCTCAAGAACCTTGAGTTCAGGAACGGTTATATCAACAGTCTGAGAATACAGAACGGGACTAAACATTAACAAGGTAAGGAAAAGAAATTTTTTCATAACAACCTCAAAAGCAAAGAAACAACACAGTTAGAAATAAGCAATTTGGATTCCATAGAGATATCTTGATTGAAAACAGCAACTTAGTTAAGTTTTCTCAGAGCATCGACAAGTTCGGTCTTTGACTTGGTCTTTTCATCGACCATTTTTATAAGTTTGGCTGGAACACCTGCAACAACAGAATTAGGAGCAACGTCACTTGTAACAACAGCTCCTGCAGCAACAACTGAGTTCTTCCCAATCCGTACACCTTCAAGAACCACAGCATTCGCTCCCATGAGAACACCGTCCTCGACGATCACGGGAGTGGCACTCGGAGGTTCCACGACACCGGCGAGCACAGTTCCGGCACCGATATGACAGTTTTCACCAACGATAGCTCTTCCGCCGACAACAACGTTCATATC